>CAIXHF010000012.1:2500-18216 GCA_903919185.1 uncultured Opitutia bacterium
GTTCTGCGACGAAACGTAGCCGCTCAAGGAGGCCCTTATCGACGTAGGCGTTAAAGAATTCGAGCTCATCGGAACACTCTTCTAAGGCCGTCTTTACTAGGTGTTTCACGAGTTCCTCGGCACAACGCATGTCCCCTTCGAGGTCACAGAAAGTCATTTCTGGTTCGATCATCCAGAATTCGCTAGCGTGCCGACTGGTGTTGGAATTCTCCGCCCGAAAGGTCGGGCCAAAGGTGTAAACGTCGCCCAAGGCACAAGCCAAGGTCTCACCCTCGAGCTGACCGGAAACGGTGAGGTAAGATTGGCGCGCAAAGAAATCTGCCGACCAATCGACGGCTCCGTCTGGACTCTTCGGTGGAGACGACGGATCGAGCGTCGTGACGCGGAAAAGTTCGCCGGCGCCCTCGCAATCGCTCGCGGTGATGATGGGGGTGTGAACGTAGGCAAAACCGCGCTGCTGGAAGAAGCCGTGGACGGCCATGGCCATGCGGCTCCGCACGCGCATGAGCGAGCCGAGTCGGTTCGTCCGCGCCCGGAGGTGCGGGATGGTCCGGAGGAACTCCACGGTGTGCCCTTTTTTCTGCAGCGGGAAAGATTCGTCGGCCCGGCCGACCAAGCGGAAAGCCGTGGCTTTGAGCTCCCACTTCTGCCCCTTGGCTGGCGATGGCACGAGTTCGCCGTCGATGGACACGGAAGACCCGGTCAGGGCGTCCTTGAGGTCGTCAGCGCCAGGTAACGCGTGATCAACCACCGCTTGGAGGTTCTTGAAGCAGGAGCCGTCGTTTACTTCGACGAAGGAAAAGCCTTTGGAATCACGGCGTGTCCGGACCCAGCCGGAAACCGTCACGCCCACGAGGGGCTGCTCCGCCGACAATGCCTGCCTGACCTTGATGCGCATGCCGGCACTGTGGAGGAGTCCGGCCGCGGAAACAAGCGAGAGATGGGCCACCGCCCGCGGTAGCGACGCTTCTCTGGCTGGACAACCCTGCGGGCATCAACCACGCTGATGACCTCCTATTTATGAACGCACTCGAGCAACTCCGCCAACACACCAAGGTCGTCGCCGATACCGGTGACTTCGCCGCTATGAAGGCTTTCAAGCCTTTGGATGCCACGACCAACCCCAGCCTCATCCTTAAGGCCGTGCAGATGCCTGAATACCAGGCGCTCCTGCAAAAGGCGGCCCAGGATAATAAGAGCAAGGGCGTTCAGGCCGCCGTGGACGCACTCCTCATCTCCTTCGGCACTGAGATTCTCAAGATTGTCCCAGGTCGTGTCTCCACCGAAGTCGACGCCCGCCTGTCCTTCGATAAGGCCGCCACCGTCGCCAAGGCCCGCGAGCTCATTGCTCTCTATAAGGCCGCTGGTATCCCCAAGGAACGTATTCTCGTGAAGATGGCTTCCACTTGGGAAGGCATCCAGGCCGCCGCCGAGCTCGAACGGGAAGGTATCCGCTGCAACCTCACTCTCCTCTTCTCGTTCGCTCAGGCCGTCGCCTGTGCCGACGCCAAGGTCCAGTTGATCTCGCCCTTCGTCGGCCGCATCTACGACTGGCACAAGAAGGCCCAGGGCGCCAACTGGAACGAAGTCGCCTCCTCCGGTGCCAAGGACCCCGGCGTACAGTCCGTCCGTCGCATCTTCGCCTATTATAAGCACAACGGCATCAAGACCGAGGTCATGGGTGCCTCCTTCCGTAATTGCGGCCAGATCAAGGCCCTCTGCGGTTGCGACCTCCTGACCATCGCCCCGAACCTCCTCGAAGAGCTCTCTAAAGACTCGGCCGACGTGCCCAAGGCGCTCGACGAAGCCGCCGCCAAGGCCGAAGGCGAAGCCGCCAAGGTCTGGGGCGAAAAAGAATTCCGCTGGCACCACAATGAAGACGCCATGGCCACGGAAAAGACTGCCGAAGGCATCCGGGCCTTCGCTGTCGACGGCAAGAAACTCGACGACCTGGTCGCCAAGGCCATCGGCTAAGCGACTGGTCAGTGCTTTAAGAAAGGCCGGGGCCAAAGCCCGGCCTTACTTATTTCGGCGCACCCAGGACAGTACGATTAGAACGGCGCCCGCCAAGACGAACAGCCAACCCAAGGGAATCAGGCCGAAGGGCTCATGCAGGAAGCCTTGGTCATCGACGTGGCTACCGAGGCGATGAAAGAGCTCATAGCAGCCCTTGGCGGCAAGAAGACAAGCAATCGCCGCGACCAAATGACGGAGACTCATCGCTTACTTCCGACGCTGCCGGACGGCCTCAAACAGGACGATGCCCGCCGCCATCGAGACATTCAGGGAATCTGACAAGCCCGCCTGAGGGATGGAAATTTTTTCGTTCGCCGAACCGAGCATAAAGTCGCTGAGGCCATCCTTCTCGGAGCCCAGCAAGAGCGCGCTCGGGCCACGGCAATCGACATCCCAGAAGGTCTTCGTGGCTGCCGGCGAAGTCGCGAGCGAACGGACACCCTTAGACTGCATCCAAGCCACCGCTTCGGCCGAGGAGCAAACTGCCACGGGTATGGAGAATACGGCGCCTTGGGACGACCGCACGACGTTCGGGTTAAAAAGGTCTGTGATGGGGTCGCAGACGATCAAGGCATCGCATCCGGCCGAATCCGCCGTCCGCAGTAAAGCACCAAGATTACCAGGCTTCTCAACCGATTCGGCAACGAGCAGCAAAGGATTAGCGGAGAGCTTAAGGCGCTCGAGTGAACAATCCCAAGTCTTGGCGATACCTAGGAGACCATCGGGGCCTTCGCGTCCGCTGATTTTCTCGAAGGCTGAGCGGCCGACCTCGCAGCAATCGATCGCGCCGGCACGGCAGGCCGACACGAGGTCGGCGGCTTCGACCCCACGGAATAACTCGGGACAGAAATAGACTTCCACGACCTCAACCTGGCGTTCCCGCGCACGGCTCAGCTCACGTAGGCCTTCGGCGATGAAGAGCCCACGGGCTTCCCGCTCGGGGCGGTCGCGCAGACGGGCGACCGCTTGGATGCGGGGATTTTGGCGGCTTTGGATGACCTCGTCTGGCACGGGCGGGATGAAGCAGGATTCCCAAGCAAAGGGCAAGGAAAGCCGTCGGCTGGGTAGCGGGGTAGGGATAAGGCTCGACCTTCCGGGCGGGCAGCCGAGTTTGACCACATGTCCGAAGAAGAAGCCATCGATGCACCGCAGGGCCGTAAGCCCGACTCCTCCAAGTTCCGCGAGGGTAAGTTCACCTACCACCAAGAGGTGGAAGTCGACATTGCGACCATCACCAATCTTGGCGACGGCCTCGGCCGGATCGACGGTTGGGTCGTCTTCATCCCGGGGGCCCTCCCGGGCGAAAAGGTCGTCGCCCGCATCTGGCATAACGCCGCTAACTTCTCTCGCGGCGACCTCGTCCGCGTGATTATTCCGTCCGCCTCCCGCGTCCAACCACGCTGCGAGCTCTTCGGCGAGTGCGGCGGTTGTCAGTACCAGAATATGGCCTACGCCGAACAGCTCGTCTGGAAGCGCAAGCAAGTCGCCGAAGTCTACGAGCGCCTCGGTGGCCTGACCGTCGAGGTCGAACCGACGCATCCTTCGCCCAAACAGTACGGCTACCGCTCGAAGATTACCCCGCACTTCATGACCCCCCGCCGGGCCGACTTCCCAATCGGCTTCCTCGCCGCCGGCACGTCCCGCCGCGTCGTCGATGTCGCTAAGTGCCCCCTCGCCACGGATGCGATCAACGCGGCCTACGCTCGCTCGCGCAAAGATATTCGCGCCAACCCTGGCCGCTTCGAACGTGGGGCCACCCTGCTCTTCCGCGACTGCCAAGAAGGCGTCGTGACGGACCCGCGCGAAACGGTCACGGAACAGGTCGGCCGCGTGAAGATGAAGTTCCTCGCCGGGGAGTTCTTCCAGAACAATCCCTCGGTACTCGAAGACTTCGTCGGCCACGCCATCCGTCTCGCCAAGGACTCGGGCGCCAAGCACCTCGTTGATACCTATTGTGGCTCCGGGCTCTTTGCACTCTCCGGCGCCCGCGACTTCGAATCCGTCAACGGCGTCGAAGTCAGTGCCGAGGCGGCCCGTAAAGCCGCCGAAAACGCGACCCTCAACGGCTTCGTCAACTGCCGCTTCATCGCTGGCTCCGCCGAATCCATCTTTGCCAAAGTCCCCGTCCGCGGACCCGAGACGGCCGTCATCGTCGACCCGCCTCGCCGCGGCTGCGATGAGTCGTTCCTCGAACAGCTGCATGCCTTCAACCCTCGCCGCATCGTCTACATCAGTTGCGCCCCGGACACCCAAGCCCGCGACCTCAAGTACCTCTGCAGCCGCGGCTGGAAGGTCATCTCGGCCAAGCCGTTCGACCTCTTCCCCCAGACGCGTCACGTGGAGTGTATCGCGGCCCTGGAAAAGGCTTAAGGTCGCCAGCTGGTAGGCACAAAAAAGGGGCGCCGTGCGGCGCCCCTTTTGCTTTCCTAGGCTGGCCGCTTAGGCCTGCGGCTTGGCGGCGTTCTCTTCCTCTTCGTCCGAGCGCTCCACCTTGGAGATGCCCAGCAAGGCCTCACCTTCCTTGAGGCGCATGACGCGGACGCCCTTGGTGTTGCGGCCCGCCGTGCAGCGGATGTCGGACACCTTTGTACGGATCGACTGGCCACCCTTGGTCAGGAGCATGACTTCATCTTCCTCCTGGACGCTGAGGGCGCCGGCCACGCCAACATCGGTGCTGATGGCGATGACGCCCTTGCCGCCGCGGGTCTGCTTGCGATAGACAGGCTCCTTGGTCTCAGGATCGTCGAAAGGCGTGCGCTTACCGATACCGTCGATACCGACGACGAGGAGCGTGCAGGATGCATCGACGACTTCCATCGCCTTCACCTGATCGCCGCTGTCGAGCTTCATCCCGGCGACGCCGGTGGTATCGCGACCCATCGAACGAACGTCCGACTCATGGAAGCGGATGGACATGCCGGACTGCGAGATCATCACGACCTCGTTATCGCCGTTGGTCAGCTTAGTGGAGATGAGACGGTCGCCGTGCTCGATGTTAATGCCGATGATGCCACCCTTGCGGTAGTTGGCATACTTAGAGATTTCGGTCTTCTTAATGGTGCCGTTAGCCGTGCACATCATCAGGAACTTACCTTCCTCGAAGTTCGAGACGCAGACCATCGCGGCCAGCTTCTCGTCATCCTTCAGCTCCAGCAAGCGGGCGATAGACTTGCCGCGGGAAGCCCGGTTGGCCTCTTCGATTTCGTAAACCTTCTCCACGTACACGCGGCCATTATTCATGAAGAACAGGATATGGTCGTGGGTGTTGGCCGTGAAGAGGTGTTCGATGAAGTCGCTATCGTCGTCGGAGGCGGCCTTGGAGAGCTCAGCGCCCTTGGTACCCTTGCCGCCGCGCTTCTGGAGGCGATACTGGGCGACCGGCGTCCGCTTGATGAAGCCGGCATGCGAGACGGTGACCACGCAGCCTTCGTTGGCGACGATGTCCTCCATCGAGAGGTCACCTTCCTGGGCCGTGACCTTCGTCTTACGCGGCCCGATGTGCTTCTTAGCGGCGGCGCGCAGCTCATTCTTGATGAGGGTGAGCAGTTTCAATTCGCTGGAGAGGATGCTGCGGAGCTCTTCGACGAGCGCCATCAGTTCGCGGTACTCGGCCTCAATCTTATCGCGCTCGAGGCCGGTGAGCTGGTAGAGGCGGAGGTCAAGGATGGCCACAGCCTGGCGCTCGCTGAGGCCGTACTTAGCCATCAACTTCACGCGGGCCTCGTCGCGGTTGGTCGCGGCGCGGATGATCTTCACGAAGTCGTCCAGGTTGCGTAGGGCGATCTTGAAGCCCTCGAGGATGTGGGCGCGGTCCTCGGCCTTACGGAGACGGAAGCGCGTACGGCGGGTGACCACGTCCCGGCGGTGCTCGACGAAACATTCGAGCAGCTCGCGGATGTTCATCTGCTTCGGGCGACGCTTGTCGAGGGCGAGCAGGATGACGCCGAACGAGTTCTCAAAGTTCGTGTGCTTATAGAGCTTGTTGATGACGACCTTCGGGTTCTCGTTACGCTTGAGCTCGATGACCACGCGGGTGTTTTCGTCGGACTCGTCGCGAAGGTCGGAGACCTCGTCCAACACCTTGTCAGTGCACAGTTGGGCGATATGCTTCACCAGGGAAGAGCGGTTGACGTTGTAAGGCAGCTCTGTGAGGACGATCTGCTCCTTGCCATTCTTCATCTCCTCGGTGTGAGCAACGCCGCGGACACGGATGATGCCGCGGCCGGTGCGCAGGTACTGCTTGATGCCTTCCTTGCCGTTGATGACGCCGCCGGTCGGGAAGTCTGGGCCGATAATAATCTTCTCCAGGTCTTCGACGGTGGCGCTGGGCTTGTCGATAATGAGGCAGGTAGCCTCGACGAGCTCATTGAGGTTATGCGGAGGGATATTGGTCGTCATGCCGACCGCGATGCCAGTCGAACCGTTCATCAACAGGTGGGGCAAGGCGCACGGCAGGACGGTCGGCTCGGTGGTCGACTCCTTGTAGTTCGGAATGAAGTCAACGGTGTCCTCGTCGATATCGGCGAGAAGCTCGGCCGAGACTTCGGAGAGACGGCACTCCGTGTAACGGTAGGCGGCGGGCGGATCACCGTCGACGGAGCCGAAGTTGCCCTGCGGCTCGATGAGTAGGTAGCGCATGACCCAGTTCTGGGCGAGGCGGACGAGCGTGTCGTACACCGAGCTATCACCGTGCGGGTGGTAGTTCTTGAGCACTTCACCGACGACGCCGGCGCACTTGTCGAACGGGCGGTTATAGACGAGGCCTTCCCGCATCATGGCGTAAAGGATACGCCGCTGGACAGGCTTCAGGCCGTCACGCGCGTCCGGGAGGGCGCGGGAGACGATGACCGACATCGAGTAATCGATGTAGGCCGTCTGCATGATGTCCGTGATGTTCGCGATCGTGAGTTTTTCTTTGTCAGAATACATTTTCGAAGAGGTCTAGGGTGAGGTCGGGACGGGGCTTAGACGTCGAGGTTCGAGGTGTTGAGCGCGTTATCCTCGATGAAGGCTCGGCGGGAGGGGACATCCTCGCCCATGAGCATGGCGAAGATGCGGTTGGCTTCGGCGGCATCGGCGATGTCGACCTTGAGGAAACGGCGCTTGGCCGGATCCATCGTGGTCTCGAAGAGCTGCTTGGGGTTCATTTCACCGAGGCCCTTGTAGCGCTGAATCGTCAGGCCCTTTCGGCCGAACTGACGAATCTGGCCGATGAGCTCGAGGATGGAGCCGAGCGGGATCGGCTCGGCTTTTTTGACGATCTTCTTGGCGAGCTTCTCTTCGCCCTTGGCCTCTGCCTCGCCTTCGACCGCCGGAACTTCTTCGGCCGTCGAACCATCGATGAGGTTGTAGCGTGGTTCTTCACCTGGCGTGAACTGCTTCACGTCCATGCCTTGGGTTTCGAGTTCCTTGAGCACCTTGGAGATGGAATCATTCTCGAAAATCTCGATCACATTGACACGCTCTTGGACGACCGTGCCGTCCTTGAGCTTCTTCTCGCGGTCGATCTTGTCGGCCAAGAAATCCTCGACGCCGGCCGTACGCAGGTAGGCCTGCTTGGCGTCGGTATCTACGAGAAACTCGTAGGTCTCCTCGTTGCCCGTGCGGGTGCGGACGATAAAGCGCGGTAACGCATGGGTTTTGTGGTCCTGCTGGTCGAGGAAGGTGCTGAGCTGGCAACCCGTCCGACCGATGGCCGAGCCCAAGGACTCGAGGCGAGCGAGGGATTCGACAATCTTGTCGAGCTTCGGCCCTGGGAAGATGTGCTTATCGCGCAGGCGCAGTAGGTTCACGTCCTCGGAGCCGAGTTCCAGGAGGATGCGGTTGAGCTCCGGGTCGTTGTCGACGTACTGCTCGCGCTTCTTGCGCTTGATGCGGTACAGTGGCGGCTGGGCGATGTAGACATAGCCCGCCTCGATCAAGCCAGGCATCTGGCGGTAGAGGAACGTCAGGAGTAGCGTCCGGATGTGCGAGCCGTCCACGTCGGCGTCCGTCATGATAACCAGCTTGTGGTAGCGGCACTTCGTGACGTCAAAGGCGCCGTCGCCCTCGTGCTTACCGATGCCGGTACCGCAAGCGGTGATAATCGTACGGATTTCCTCGTTGGAGAGGATCTTATCGATGCGGGCCTTCTCGACGTTGAGAATCTTGCCCTTGATCGGGAGAATCGCTTGGTAGCGGCGGTCGCGACCTTGCTTGGCGGAACCACCGGCGGAGTCCCCTTCGACAATATAGAGCTCGCAGACGGAGGGATCGCTTTCGGAGCAATCGGCCAGCTTACCCGGCAGGCCACCAGAGGACATGGCGGACTTGCGGACGGTCTCGCGGGCCTTACGGGCGGCCTCGCGGGCACGGGCCGCATTGAGGCACTTGTCGACGATACGCCGACCGGTCTTGGGGTCGCGCTCGAGGTAATACTTCAGCTGCTCGCCGACGACGGAATTCACGATGCCTTCGACTTCAGGGTTCGTCAGGCGCGTCTTGTTCTGCGACTGGAACTTCGGGTCGGGGTGCTTGACGGAGATGACGGCCACGAGCCCTTCGCGCATGTCGTCGCCGTTGAGCTTGGCGTCCTTGTCCTTGATGAGGTTATTAGACTTCGCGTAGTGGTTAATCACGCGGGTGAGCGCGGAACGGAAACCCGAGAGGTGGGTGCCGCCTTCGGGCTGATTGATGAGGTTGGCGTAACTAAAGACCATCTCGTCGTAGCGGTCGTTGTACTGCAGGGCGACGTCGAGGGTCATCCGACGCTGGCCAGGCTTGGGCTTTTCGCCGTCGGCCATCACGCGCGGGTTGGACAGATCGGTAAAATCAACCTCGGCGGAGATGAGGATCGGCTTATCGAAGAGACGCTCTTCGTTGGCATTAAGGAAGGAGACATACTCGGCGATGCCGTCCTTAAACTCAAACTTGTCGGCCCGGTTCGAACGCTGGTCCTTCATTTCGACCGTGATGCCTGGCACGAGGAAGGCGAGTTCGCGCATACGGCGGACGATGGTGTCGTACTTGAACTCCTGGGTAGCGACGAAAATTTCCGGATCCGGATGGAAGGTAATCTTCGTGCCCGTGCGCTTGGTCTTACCAATCACCTTAATCGGTTGAGTGACTTCACCTCGGCTAAACTTCATCTGGTGCACTTCACCTTCGCGGCTGACTTCAGCGATGAAACTATCGGAGAGCGCGTTGACGCACTTCGCACCAACGCCGTTGAGGCCACCGGAGACCTGGTAGGCACCCTTGTCGAACTTACCACCAGCGTGCAGGTTGGTGAGCACGAGCTCGAGCGTCGGGACTTTCTCTTCCGGATGCATGGCGACAGGGATACCGCGGCCGTCATCTTCGACGGACAGCGAACCGTCCGCATGAATCTCGACCTTGATGCTCTTGCAATAACCAGCGAGCGCTTCGTCGATCGAGTTATCGACGATTTCATAGACGCAATGGTGCAGGCCCGTTTCGTTCGTATCGCCAATATACATACCGGGTCGTTCACGCACGGCCTTAAGGCCTTTGAGTCGCTTGATGTCGGCCGCACCATAGCTTTCGTTGCCGGCGTGCTTGCCGCGGTTCGGGTTTTTCTCAGAATTTTCGCTCATGTTTTGGTAATAAAATAGGGATAGTGAACCCACGCGGAGGCGGGTCCTAGAAGCGTGTTTTTCACACCGTTTTCTGCAATAGGAAACGAGGGGTGAACGAATGTTTTTACCTCAGCCGAAACACCTACTTATCAAGCCCTTACGGAAACTAATATGGGGCTTAAGAAATGCTTGTTCACAGGGCTTTTCGCACCCTATCCACGGGGCTATCCACAGGGGCAATTAGACCCCCGTCAAGAAATCGACGGCGGCCTGAATCCCGCGGTCCCCGCTGTCCTCTAAAACGTAATGGCCCGCGGCGGGGAAAAGACGCTGCTGGGCCTCCGGAAAGCGTTGGGTGAACCCCGCCAAGAAGGACCCATCGAAACAGAAGTCCTGCAGCCCCCAGAGGAGGAGCATCGGCTTGCCACGGAGAATCGGGAGGGCGGCTTCGACCGCGGCCAGGACGGGGCGGGTCGGGTGGTCTTGCTCCATCGGGATGTCTGCCACGAAGTCCGCCACTGCCCGGCGGCTGGCGATTGTACCATAAGGAGCCAGAAAACCCGCCTTTACGGCCTTAGAAAGTGGTTTTTCAACCGCCATCCACGTGGCTGGCCAAGCAAAGCCATCCAAGTGCTGGGTGATCCATCGTCCGACCAAAGGGGCCCGGCACAGCGCAATCCGCTTGGGAATGCGTTCCGAGAGGAAGGCCCCGGTATTAGTCACGAGTATCCGGCCGATGCGGTCAGGCATACGGGTCGCTAGGCCCAAGCCGATGGCGCCGCCCCAATCATGCACCCCTAGGTTAAAGGACTTCAGCCCAAGATGGTCGACGAGGCCATGGACGGCCCGGATGCGGTCATCAAGGCGCAGGAAACGGTCTGGGCGAGCGGACAGGCCCATTCCGAGGTGGTCAGGGGCGATGACCCGATGGCCTTGGGCCGCCAGGGCTAGGATGAGGTTACGCCAGAGGAACGACCACGAAGGGTTTCCGTGGAGCAGGAGGACTGGCTGGCCCTCGCGCGGGCCATGGTCCACGTAACGCATGACACCGTCGGGCGAGGCCCAGCTTTGGACGTCAAAGGGGTAAAGGGCCTTCACCTCGGCGGGTAAGGCGGCTGGGTCGGGGGTTAGCATTCGACGGCAAGCATGAGGCTGGCGAGTCCACTGCCGATACCCAGCAAGGCCGCCTTGTCACCACGACGGACGCGCCCCTCGGCGCGCGCCAAGGCCAGCGTCGCCGGCAACGAGACCGACCCGACGTTCCCGAGCCGATCAAACGATTGGTAGTCCTTCGCGGGATCCAAACCGAGGCGCTCAAAGAGTAAGGAGGAATGCCGACGGCCCACTTGGTGGGTGATGATGCGGTCGGGCGTAGTTTCGTTCCAGCCGCTCTCAACCTTGAAGCGACCCCAGCAACGCTGAGCGAGGCCGACGCCGGCGGCGAGTAACGCTTCCGAGTCCGTGCGCATGTCGAGTTCATCGGAGGATGTGTCACCTTCGCATAAACCATTCGCGGAAGAATCGGTTTCCCACGCGCCCGCGAGCAAGCGAATCGCATCGTCACCAGCTAAGTCATCACGCGAAACGACCGCGGCAGCCCCACCCGCGCCAATGGTGAGGTTAGCGAAGTACGGCTTGATACCATCGCGCGTCAACGTGAGGTCTTCGTTGAGCATGCGAATAGTGCGCTCGACGAGCGGGCGACCGTTCTCGCCGGAGCACACTAAGGCCCGGCGGATTTGACCAGACTCGACGAGGCCCGCCGCGAGCACCACGGCATTAAGAAAACCTAGGCAGGCATTGGAGACGTCGAGAATCTGGGCCTGGGGCCCAAGGCCCAAGAGGCCATGCACATAAGCAGCCGTCGAAGGCTCTAGGCGATCGCGGCACACAGACGAATGGATTAAGAGGTCGATGTCCGCCGGGCCCACCGCGGCTACTTGCAGTGCGCGCCGACCGGCGAGGGCGGAGATTTCCGAGGGACGTATGGCCTGCGGCCAGAAGCGACGCTCCTGGATACCCGTCATCAACTCCAAGCGGCCTTCCGGTAATTTCAGCCGAGCATACAAGGGGGCCAAGCGGCGCTCCACTTCGTCAGAGGTCCAAACCTCCGGCGGGAGTTCGGCCACTAGGCCGGTCAGGACTGAACGTTTAAACTGCACGTTCAGAGAAGACGGGCTGAAGCCTTCACCAGCTCCTCGTCGAAGAAGTTTAGGCCCATGCCAGCGTCGACGATGATGCCCTGGCCATTGACGCCACTGGAGCGCGGCGAGAGCAGCCAAACCGCGGTATCCGCGACTTCCTGCGTCTTGATGGCTTCCTTGCGGAGCGTCATCTTTTCAGCGTGTAGATAGTTATCGAGGTAGCCGGGAATACCCGCACTCGCGCTGGTCTTAAGCGGGCCAGCGTTAACGCTATTGAAGCGCACGCGTGTATCGGCGGAGAAAGACTTCGCCAGGAAGCGGCTGGCGGACTCCAAGGCCGCCTTGATGGGCGACATGTAACCGTAGTTGGCAGCGGTCACTTGGGAAGAAATGCCGATGGAGACGACCGAGGCATCCTTGGCAAGGTGCGGCTTAAGCGCGCGGGAGAGCTCCACCAAGGAGAAACAGGAGATTGCGGTGGCCTGCAGGAAGTCTGCACGGGCCGTCTCATGGAACGGCTGCAGACCGCGCGAGAAATTAGCGAAGGCGACGCTATGCAGGACGCCGTGGATCGGGCCATGCTCGCGACCGACCGCCGCGGCGAGGGCGATGGTTTCCTCCTCACGTTCAAGGTCGCAAAGGTAGGTCGGCTTACCGTCCAGCAGGCCTTTCAGCGAATCCAGCCGGGCCTGCGAACGGACGGAGTAGACGACCTTGGCGCCCTCCGCCTCCAGCGTCTTGGCGACGTGCCAGGCGACCGACTTCTTGTTGGCCACGCCGAGGACGAGGAAGGTTTTGCCGCTAAGGCCGAGGAACGACATGACGTGATTTCAGGCGGGCGGGTCGACGAGGGCGAGCGCGAAACGCAACGTCAGGACGGCCTTGCCATCGCGACGGACCGTTCCCGTGAGGAAGTGAAACTGCTGCAACGTCTCCACGTGCTTCACTTCGATGACAACCGTGTCGCCGGGCTTTACCATCCCTTTGAACTTAGCTTCTTCGATGCGGCAGAGAACCGGCGTCTTACCATCGGGGGCGCTGCCTTCGGACTGCAGCTTGCGGGTCAGGTAAACCGCGCCGGTCTGAAAAACCGCCTCGCATAAGAGGACCCCGGGGGTGATGGGGTTCCCAGGATAATGGCCGGCGTAAAAAGGCTCATCGGCCCGGAAGGTACGGGTGCAAATAGCCCCATCGGCCCGGACCTCTTTGATTTCATCTATGAAAAGGAAAGGGGGGCGGTGCGGGATGGTGGCGAGGACTTCCGGCAGCATGTGTGCAAATTGCCCCCAGAACTCGTGACAAGCGATATGAAAACACCCTAGGGATGTTTGCTTTTTTCTGGGAACGGTCCAAACTCATCTGGGTATGAAAGCCCTCGCCACCATGCTCCTCTCCCTCCTCCCCTTCCTCGGCAACGCCGCGGACCGCCTCGCCGTCGGCGACGCTCTACCCGCCGTGACCTGTAATGACCAGGATGGTAAGCCGGTCGACGTGGCCACCGAAGGCACCAAGGGCTACCTCCTCGTCTATTTCTATCCGAAGGCCAAGACCGGTGGCTGCACCAAGCAAGGCTGCTCCCTCCGCGACAGCTGGGCCGACCTCAGCAAACTCGGCGTCAAGGTCTTGGGTGTAAGCACCGATGGCGAAAAGCTCCAAAAAGAGTTCCAAGCTGAACAGAAGTTCCCCTTCCCCCTCTTGGCCGACAAGGATAAGAAAGTCGTCGCCGCCTTCAAGGTCCCCACGGCGATGGGCTTTGCCAGCCGTTGCGCCTACCTCTTCAAGGACGGCAAGTGCGTCTACGCTGACAACAAGGGCCACACGAGCGACCAAGCCCAGCAAATCCTCGAGTTCCTGAAGAAGTAAGCAGACTCGCTGGTAATAAAAAGGCCGCCTCAACCGAGGCGGCCTTTTTTATGCCTAGACCCGAATCTCAGTGGCCCTTAATCGGGAAAAGGTCCGTCACGCTGTTATTGCCGTGGATGCGACGGATAGCGTCGGCGAGCAGCGGGGCGATGGACAGGACGGTGATCGGCAGGCCGCGGGTCTCGATGGGCACGGAATTAGTCGTGATGACTTCATCAATGACGCCCGAACGGAACCGTTCATAGGCGATTTCCTGAATCATGCAGTGGGAGACCATCGCGCGCACCGAGCGAGCGCCGTTCTTCTTCAGTAATTCGGCGGCCGCGGTCAATGTGCCGGCGGTTTCGGTCATGTCGTCGACTAAGATGATGTCGCGACCTTCCACCTCACCGACGAGGCTGGTGGCCTGAACGGTCGTCGCGCTCGTGCGGCGCTTGGCCACAAAGCCATACGGCAGATGCAGCATGTCGGCCACGGCCGAGGCGTATTTGAGGCCGCCGACGTCGGGCGAGAATACCGTGGCATCCTTGAGCCAAGGCTTGTCCTTGATGTGCTTATAGAAGACTGGCGAGGCGTAGAGATGGTCGACGGGGATATCGAAGAAGCCTTGGATCTGCTGAGCGTGGAGATCGACGGTGAGGATGCGGTTGGCACCGGCAGCGGTCAGTAAGTTGGCAACCAGCTTAGCCGTGATGGGCACGCGGGGCTTGTCCTTACGATCCTGACGGGCATAGCCGAAGAATGGAATGACCGCGGTGATGCGGGCGGCCGAAGCGCGACGCAGGGCATCAATCATGATGAGCAGCTCCATGATGCGGTCGTTGGCTGGCACGCACGTGGGCTGGATGATGAAGACATCGCAACCGCGGATATTCTCGTTGATCTGCACGAACGTCTCGCCGTCGGGGAAGCAGTTGACCGTAGCCGAACCCAGCGGCTCGCCGAGGTTCTGGCAGATTTCCTGGGCGAGCGCCGGATTGGCGTTCCCAGTGAAGATTTTCATCGCAGGCAAAGTCATGGATTGGAACGGCCACCAGCGTCCAAGGACGCGACCAGCGAATCAACCTTTTTGAACAAGTCGGGGAGTTTTCGGGATAATACGACTAACCGGCGCTCCAATCCGATGGGAATGGCCGGCGTGCCGTTATAAAAGCCGTCCGCGGGGATATCAACGAATACGCCCGTTTGGGCGCCCAGTTGGACACGGTGGCCGAGGGTGAGGTGGCCAGCCACGCCGGACTGCCCGCCCAACACACAGAAATCGCCCAGCGTTGTGCTGCCGGCGATACCGACCTGTGCGGTGATGAGGCACTGTTGGCCGATGCGGACGTTATGGGCAATCTGGACCAAGTTATCAATTTTGGTACCGCGGCCGATGACCGTCTGGCTGAAGCGAGCCCGGTCGATGGTCGTGTTGGCGCCGACATCCACATCATCTTCGAGGACAACATTGCCAATCTGCGGGATGCGGTGGATCTGGCCGCCGGCTGGCTCGTAACCAAAGCCATCCGCGCCAACGACCACGCCTGGCTGTAGGCGACAACGTGCGCCCAAGCGGCAATAGTCCGCGAGCGTCACACCGTTCTTCAACCAGCAGCCTGCACCGACGACGGCCTGCACCCCGATCAAGCATTGGGCTTCGATGACGGCCCCCGCGCCGACGTGCGCACCGGCGCCAATCACGCAGAGCGGGCCGACATAGGCGGAGGCGTCGATGACGGCCGTGGCGTCGACCACTGCCGTCGCATGGATGCCGGCGGCGGGCTTCGGCCATAGCTGGGCCTCGATGGCGGCGCAAACGAGTGCCAAGGCATAGGAAGGCTTGGGGACGCGAAGGAAAGCCTGCCCAGCGGCAGGCTGCCCCACATAATCGCCAGGGACGAGAATGACGCCGGCCCGGGAAGTCGGGACTTCCGTCGCATACTTGGGGTTACCCAAGAAGGACAAGTCCTCGGGGCCGGCTTCCGCCAAGGAAGCCAAGGAGCGCACCTTGCCCAGATACTCGCCCTCGACCTTCGTCGCGCCGGTGAGGGCGACGAGTTGTTGGGTGTCGAGTGAGATGGACATGGGCTGAAATAAACCGCCCCTGACGAGCAGGGGCGGTTGGTCTTATTTA
>CAIXHF010000013.1 GCA_903919185.1 uncultured Opitutia bacterium
CAAGTACCAGCAGGCCCTCTACGCCCTCGACTGGAGCTGGGGCAAAATCTACGCGGTTCATCTCACACCGAAGGGTGCGAGCTACACCGCCACCAAGGAAGAATTCGTAACGGGTGGCCCCCTGCCCGTCACCGACGCCCTTATCCACCCGAAGGATGGCGCTATGTATTTCGCCATCGGCGGCCGTAAGGTGCAGTCTGGCCTCTACCGCGTCAGTTACATCGGCAAGGAAAGCACTGCTGGCGTCGACGTGCTCACGCGCCCGACTGACGAAGCCAACCTCCGCCATCAGCTGGAAGCCTACCATGGCGTCCAAGACCCCAAGTCCATCGACCTCGCCTGGACGCACCTAAATAGCCCCGACCGTAATATCCGCTGGGCCGCCCGTGTCATCCTAGAGCACCACCCACTCGCCCAATGGAAAGACCGCGCGCTCAAGGAAACCGACCCTGCGCGTTCCCTCGAAGCCCTCCTCGCCGTCGCCTTGGTCGGTGCCCAGTGCCCCAACCACAGCCCACGCGCCGCTAAGCCTGACCCTCGGACGGGCGTCCCCCTGATGGTGGCCCAACCAACCGCCGCTGAGGCCGCCACGAGCGAGGCACTCTTCGACGCCCTTCTTCGCCTCGACTGGGCGAAGCTCACCAACGACCAGCGCATCGCCTGGGTCCGCATCTCCGAAATCGTATTGCACCGCTACGGCACGCCTACCGCCGCCCGCGTGCAGCAAATCGTCGGTCGCCTCGACCCCGCCTTCCCCGCGAACAACTTCGAACTTAATTGGGTGCTCTGTGAAACGTTGGCCTTCCTGCAGGCCCCGAACACCGCGGCTAAGGGTATGGCGCTTATCGCCAACGCTGAAAGCCAAGAGCCACAGATGGAATACGCTCGCAGCCTCCGCTTCCTGAAGACGGGCTGGACCCCTGCCCTGCGCCAAGCCCAGCTAAACTGGTTCCTCCAGGCCGCCAACTACCGCGGCGGCTCAAGCTTCACCCAATTCATCCAGTTCATCCGGAACGACTCCCTCGCGACCTTCACCGACGCGGAGAAGCAGCAGCACGCCGCGCTCATCGCCCAGAAGCCCGTCATCAAGTCGCCGATTGAGAACGCCGGTGCCATGTTCGCTGGTCGCACGCCGAAAGCCTGGACGCTTACGGAACTCGATGCCGCCGTCGGTGCTGGCCTAAAGGACCGCAACTTCGACACCGGCCGCAAGGTCTTCGCCGCCGCGGCCTGCTTCACCTGCCACCGCTTCGGCAATGCGGGCGGCATGACGGGCCCCGACCTCACCCTCTCCGGCGGACGCTACAGCCCGCATGACTTCCTCGACCAGATCATTAACCCCAGTAAGGAGATCAACGAGCAGTTCGCCCCAATTATCGTGACGAAGAACAACGGCGACACCCTCACCGGCGTCATCGTCAACCTGAACGGTGACTCGGTCGTCGTGAACACGGATCTCTCCGACCCCGACCAACGCGTCAACGTCGACCGCAAGGAAGTGAAGAGTATTGAGCGCAGTGCGGTCTCTCCGATGCCTCCGATGCTCCTCAGCATGCTCACGCAGGATGAAATCCTCGACCTCGTGGCCTACGTTCTGAGCGGCGGAGACAAAGAAAAGCCCGTCTTTAAGAAAGCCGCAAAGTAAGCCATGAAACAGCTGAAGATTGCTGCGCTCTGCGTGGCCTACGGCTGCACGGACCTCTACCTGCTGTTAGGCTGGATGGCGAGCGGCCAACCTCAGCGGGTGTCGCTCTGGAACAAGCTCTACGGTCCGCTGACCTTTGACCTCAGCCCGAACCCCGAAGGCTACGGCCTGGCCCTGCTGCTGCTCTCGGGCCTCTCGACCATCGTCTTCATGGTCTTGGTTGTCCGCATGGCCCGGCCGGCAGCCCCCGCGACGACGGAGGCTAATCCCTTCACAAAGGAGTCCTAAGTGGACTCAGAGTGCCTTCCGCAGGGCAGCCATGGCCGCAGCCTGACGGGCATGGACGACGGCTTGGGCTTGGCCCACTTTGGCGAGGGCCGCCGCACGGTCTTTGGCCATCGCCAAGACGGCGGGCACGATGCCGGGCAGTTGCGCTTCGTCATCGAGGTCAAAGAGCCAGTCACCAAGGCCGATGTCTTTCCACATCGTGCCCTTAGACGTCTGTTCGGCCCAGCGGCAGACGATGGCGGGCACGCCATTACCGATGCACATAATCGGCGAATGCATCTCGTTGCCGAACAGCCCGGCGCTCCGTATGTAGACCGATAAGGCCTCATCGGTCAGCCAATAGTCCGGGCGCCAAACCACGCGGGGCTTCACATCGTCGGGTAAGCGATCGAACAGCACTTCCTTCCCCAAGGCCATCTGCGTGCGGTCTTCGGGACAGATGAGTACCTTGAGCTTCGTCTGGCGAACGACCGCGATGATGGCAGCACGCAGTTGGGCGTGGTCATGTTCCTTCAATTCATCGTTACGCTTTTGCTTAACGGGGTCGAAGGGTATACCCGGCTTAATCAACCAATAGGGCGTGGAGCGGTACCGCGGGATACAGCAAAGGAAACCGCCGACCTCTAACTGGTTAGCCTGCAGGAAAGTGGTCGCCTTGGCGTCATCACGGAGGTCCGTGGCGAAAGCGCCATCAGGCGCTAAGCCCATCAAGGGACACTTCACGCCCGCGGAGAGGGCGACGGCGTGCGAGACGCCATCGCGGAAGAAGACGAACTGAGCACCATTCAGGATTTCGATGGTCGCCGGGGTCGGCTTACCTTGGGTAATACCGAGCACGCCGTAGGGCTTGGATCCGAGCTGACGCCAGCGGGCAACGTCCTTTTCGGCGACCAGGGAAGGCCCTGAGCCATGCAGGAGGAAATCATGATCCGCATAGGCCTGGGCGACGTCGACCTTACCGGGGACGAGGATACGGAGTTTTGGGAAGCGGCGCTGCAGCATCTCCCCCACCCCGTTGTCGACGCTCCCAGGCCATAAGGTAATTTCCGCTTCCGGTAGGTGCTTCTCAAGTAACGCCAACATCCCAGGGGTATGCGCGATATCACCGATATTTACAGTCTGCCAGGAGGAGCGCAGCAGGATGCGCGGGGCGCGGCCGGGGGCGGCGGCGCGGAGGGCTACCGCCAGAGCCAGCGTGGCCGAAACACCTAAGAAATGTCGGCGGTCCATCTGGGTTACTTCGTATAAGGCTGCGTGGTCGGGCCCTTCTCCGCCGCCTTCACGCGTTCATCGACCTTCTTGCGGATTTCCGCCTTCGCCGTCGTCAGGCGTTCCGGCCAGACGAACTTCGGGGCCGTCGTTGGGTCATAGCCAGCCATGTGGCCCGTCAGCCGGGTGGTCGGCTTGGTGTACTTTAGTTCGGTGTCCCCAAAGACCTCCCGACACATTGCGGCCAAGCCCGGGTCATATTCCAGCAACTGCGTGCGCAGATGGACATGGTTATGGTCGTGGTCATTGACGCGGTTATTGTCGAACCACGATTGGACGCCCTCGGCAAAGTATTCGTGGTGGTTGGTTGCGGCATACTTGCCCTTCCACAGGCCTTGGGCCATGGCGGCTTGGTAGGTAGCCTTGAGGCGACGGTCGAAGGTCGGGTCGACCTTCAGCATGCCACGCAGGTGGATATTATGTGCAAACTCGTGGATGAAGATATTCTCGGATGCGTAAGGGTCACCTGGGAACGCCAGCATGTTCTCCTCCGCACAGGAACAGACGGGGTCGGTCTCGGAACCGCCGAGGCCGCGGGCGCGGGCGTCCCAGTAATCCTTCGGCTTGAAGCCTGAGTATTCAGGGATGTCGGTGGTAAACTCGTCCCGGCCCATGATGATGACCCGTGAGCCGTTCGCGATCATCGCCGTCCGGACATCCGGGCGCTTGGCCAGCATCAGGTCCGCGAGGTACGCAGTCTCCTTGAGCGCATAATCGTTAACGGCACCAGAGGCCACGATTGGTAATCCATGGGCACTGATGTATTTTTTGTAAAACGACGGTAGCTTCAGTTCAGCCGGCGGAGCGGTGACTTCACCGACCGGGTCGGCAGCGTGGCCGGCAATCGCCAGCAGGCAGAGGAATGGGAGGAATTTCATTTTTCGGATTTTTCGTTTATTTTGGCGTCAGCGGGAGCCTCGAGTAAATCGCCCTTCCGGAGCTCGACGAAACGCTCGCGCATCTCCTTAAGCTTCTCGGGAAAGCGGTCGGAGCATTCGTCCTGTTCGAAGGGGTCTTTGGCAAGGTTGAAGAGTTCTGCCTTCCCTTGGGGGTTGGTATGCGGGGCAATGAGTTTCCAGTCGCCATGGAAGACCGCCGAACGCTGGTAGTGCGGAATGTAGATGGTGCGCGGAGCGGGCGTCGCATCGGCACCGGTCAACACGGCCCAACGATCGAGCCCATCGAACTTCACGTCCGCGGGCACGGCGGCTCCCGTCAGGCGAGCCAACGTTGGCAGCCAGTCCGCCACATGCATCGGGTGGCTATTCTTGCCAGCTGGCAGGTGACCCGGCCAGCTGACGAACGCGTTGACGCGCATCCCGCCCTCATACGGCGTGTTCTTCCAGCCACGGAGCGGCGTATTCGTCGTCACCGCGGGACTGCCCTTGGTGCGGCCGACGTAGGGATTGCCCCCGCTCTCGATACCGCCGTTATCGGAGGTAAAGATGATTACGGTATTCTCGAGCTGCCCCGAGGACTTCAAGGCGTCGTAGAGCTCGCCCACCTTGGCATCCAGCTGCGACACAAAGGCCGCATAGCGTCGAATCGAATCATCTTTCGCTGCGTCGTCATGGAACTTCACGCCCTCATAGGCCTTGAAATATTCCTTCGGGGCGTCGATGGGGATATGCACCGCCCCAAACGGGACATAAGCAAACCACGGCCCCTTCTTCTCGAGAATGATACGTTTGGCGTCCGCCGCGACGAGTTCCGTGGCGTTGCCTTCCTCGTTCAGCAGCACGTCATTGCGGTTCCAAGTGTCCTCCAAGGCGCCTGGACGATACTTGTGCGTCCACGGGTCGATAGCTCCCGTGAGGAAGCCATACGACTGGTCGAACCCATACTGGCGTGGCCCCCAGGCAAACTTACCGCCGAGGTGCCACTTGCCCGAGATGGATGTGCGATAGCCCACGGACTTTAACGCCGAGGCCAGCGTGTAGGTCCCCTCAGGGAAAGCGCGCATGTTCGTCGGACCGAGCACATGGGGACCGAAGCGGCTCGTCCAGCGACCCGACAGTAAGGCCGTGCGCGTTGGTGTGCAAACGGGTTGCACATAATGACGATCTAACTCGACCGAAGTCTTGAGAATCTCCGCCATGCGTGGCGTCGCGAACTTTCCGCCATGCCAACTGACGTCGGCCCAGCCCATATCATCCGCGACGATGAGCAGTATGTTAGGCCGGACCGGCTCCGGGGCGGCCGCGACGGACAGGACCGCACCGAGACAGGTGGCGAGGAGACGGAGGGTCTGCATGGGGATGCTTTCTTGTAGCACCTCCCTGCCCTGAAGCAATCTCCAGACAGGTCTACTTGGCCTGGGCGACGTTGCGCTTCGGCAGTTTAGCCAGGTAGACCGACTCCGCCGCCTTCACCTTAGCCCGCTGGGGCTCGACCTGCGGAGAGAGGTCCGCAATCGTGCGAGCCAGCTCAACGAGGTTCTTCTCGCGGTCGGGCACTTCCTTGGTCGCGGCGGCGAGGGCCTTCTGGGCGCCCAGCCACTTGGCCTTAGCTTCATCCAGCGTCTTGGCGGACGCCACGATAGCCTGCTTCTTCGCTTCCGCCGGCACGGCCGCTTCGGCTAAACGAGCCTTGGCCGTTGCGACCGCTTGCTGCATCGGGGCTATGGCTGCTTGGGCTTGGTCGACGGCCGCTTGATGCGGGGCGAGTTTGGCGACGTAGGCCTTCTCGACGGCGGCTGGCGCCGCCTGTTTCACAGCATATTCCTTTTGTTGGGCGAGACGGACCTTCGCTTGCTCGGCTAATTCAGTTTGGTCGGGACCCAACTGCTTCTCCGTTTCGACGAGGACCGCCCGGGCTGCCTCAACCTTGGCAACATCGCCTGCCACCAAGGAGCCTGCCTGGGTAACGGCGACGACGGCCGCGAAACGGGCCGCCTGCGCTTGCACAACGGCTTGTTTGGCCTCGGCCAGTTCCGTCAAGGCCGCTGCCAAACGCGCGGCGGTTTCCTTGCTGGAAGTAAAATAACGGAGCGAGAGTAAGCCCGAGACGCCTTGGGTAGCGGCGTCGGCCTCTGAAGCCTTAGTGACTTGAGCCATGGCGACCTGTAAGCGCTTTTCCGTCAACTCGGCCGCCGTCAGGCTGGCCGCTAGCTTACGCTCGGCTGCATCGACTTTCGCTTGGACAGCGGCTACGGCCGCCTTGGCCTGAGTCAGTTCGGCCGACGCCGTAGCGGCTTCCTTCTTCAAAGTCTCGACGCGAGTCGTCAGTTCCGCGACGCGCAGGCGGACAGGGCGCATGATGCGGCCATACTCTTCGATACCGGCTTTAGCGGCGGCGACTTCCGTGTCGCGCTGGCGGATGGCCTCACCCAACAAAGCCTGGCGTTCGCCTAAAAGTTTAGTCTGGGCCTCGACCTTACCCGCGGCTTCGGCTTCGGCCTGGCGCAGCGGACCCAACGGGGCTTCCAGCGCCGGTAACGCCGCCTTGAGCTCGCTCCAAGCGGCCTCGAGGGGCGAAAGTTTCGCGGCCAGATCAGCGACCTGCTGGGTGGTGGCTGTCACCCGCGCGAGCGCGGCCTTATGCGCCTGCTCGTTCTCCGCTTTCGCAGCAATCGCATCGGCGATATCCGCCTCGAGCTTGGCGAGGCGCTCCTTCTCGGCGAGGACGCCGACGTTAAATTCCGCCGCCCGCAGAAAAGCGACGTGCTCTTCCCAGCCGGCAATTTGGGCCAGCGAGTTCTTGGCAAAAGCTTCGGCGGCGGTGGCGTCCGTCTTTAGCTTATTCAACGTAGTCATCTGCCCCTGCACGACCACTTGACGGGCCTGCAGTGAGGCGAGTTGACCACGGGAAAGTTCCAAGGCGGTGGCCTGGGTCTCGCGTTGCTTCTGGGTCGAAGCCTTGGTCTTTTCATCGCTCTTCGCACTGGCGAGCACCTTATCCGAGTAAGCTAACGACCCTTCGTCGTTCTTTACCTTATCTTGGAGACTAACCAGGCGGTTAGCAATCCAGTCCAAGTCGAGCGACACCTTAGCAGCCAACTCCAGCAAAGTGCGGCGTTCCGTCTTGGCAGGAGTGAGGGCATCGTTCGCGACCTTAATTTTGGCGTTCAGCTCAGCCTTCGCCTTTTCATCCGTGGTCTTATAGGACAGATTACGCATGGCCTCGAGTTCCTTTGCGGGGGGCTGGTAACGAGCCTCCACGGCGTTGAGTTTCGTCATCACTTCGGCGGAAGCGGCCAAGATGGTGGCATTCTCGGCCTCGGCGGCACGGAGCTGGGCCGTCGCCGCTTGCGCGTCTGCCGGTGCGCTCATTGCCTTCGCCCGTAAGCTGACCAATTGCTTTTCGGCTTCGGCGATACGCTCCGCGAGCTTCGGAGGATTCACCGATATTTGCGTCAGGTCCTGACCAGTCTCGACATCAAAGAAACGGACCTCACCCAGCCAGTTGCCGGTCACAAAAGCTTTGGAGTCGGCGAGCGCGACGATCTTTGAGACTACGTCGGCCTGCTTGATGCCACGGGACTGCGTCAGGCGCTTACCATCGATAGTCCAGAGGGCCGTGGTGCCGTCGTTGCCACAGCTCAGCAAGCGGCCATCAGGCGTGAAGGCCACGGACTGCACTGAGCCGCCATGCGCGGCCCAATTGGCCACGCGCTTCCCCGTCTTGAGTTCCCAAGTGGAAATTGTCCCATCGGCCGAACAACTGGCGAGCACGTTGGAGTCCGAGCGCCAAGCGAGGTCGGTCACGCTGGCCTTATGTTGGCCGAGGTTGAAGAACTCGCCACCGTTCTCGGACTCCCAGACCATCACATTGCCGTTGCGGTCCGAAGTCGCGAGCAGGATGCCATCGGGGCTGAAGTCGGCGCCGGTCACCCATTCGGTGTGTTTGGAAATTGTATAGAGCAGCTCGCCCGTGGCCGTGTCGAAGCACTTCACCTTCTTGGCGTTCGTACCGACGGCGATACGTTTATGGTCGGGGCTAATGTCCGCGGACATCAGTTGGTCAAACTCCTTACCGACCTCGGTGACGCGCCGACCGGACTTCACATCCCAGACGACGGCATGGCCGAATTTACCGCCGCGGCCACCGCCTAAAATGAGTAAGGAGCCATTAGCGCTAAACTTCAGTGACCGGGCATACCCTTCGGGATAAGGCAGGACGCCCGCGAGTTCACGGGACTCCGTATCATAGAGCAGAATCTGCTTCTGGCCGGCGACGGCCAAGAGGGAGGTCCAGGGACTGGCCGCCATAGCCGTCACGGCCGTCACGCGCTGGGTGACAATGATCGGATCCAGCAAGACGTGTTCGGGTCGGGCGACTGGGCCCGTGGGCTTACCCGCCCCAGCTGAAAGCGTCAGGTCAACCTTGGGGCGATTGGCAGCGCGGGCGACGCTGCCCTTACTCTGCAGGACGCCATCGGCGATCCACTTGGATAATAAAGCCAAGTCCTTAGCCGGCAAGGGGGAGCCCTCGGGTGGCATGAACGGTTCCTCCTTCTGCGTACTGCAGGTCCACAAGCGGCTACCTCCGGGGTTGCCTGGGTCCACGACGGCACCGCCGCCACCGCCGGCAACGAGGCCAGCATAGCTGGTCATATCGAGCCCACCTTTTTTCTTGTCCGGATTATGACAGGAGAAGCACTTATTCTCCAGCACCGGACGGATATGGTCGTCGTAGGTCAGCTTGACGGTGGCCTCCTGGGCACGCGCGCTGAGGCCCGAAAGCCCTGTGGCGGCAAGAAGTAAAAATCGGCGCGAAACCGCACCGAAGCGCAGAGAGGAAGCAGTCACGAGATCAGTGCGAGAAAACGAATTCCTTGGAGTTCAACAAGGCCCAGAAAGCGTCCTCTAAGACACCTTGGCGATTGGCGGGGTCATCGGCGACCGCCTTCAGCACGGCGGCCTTCTCGGTGGCCAACGGGTGCCGGCCGAAGACGCGCATAAAGAGGTCTATGACGATTTCGTCGTTCGACTTACCGTCCGTGATGAGCCGTTCGACCACGCGGCCGCGGCGGATACGGTCGTTGATAGCATCACCATTCATGAGGTGAAGTGCCTGCGAGAGGTTAGGATCGGTCTTCACCTCACTGGAGGATACCGACTCACGCTTCGCGCGGCCGAACGTCGTGAGGAAGTAGTTACTGACCGCACCGTCGGCGATTTGCACCGCCCGTGCCCCAATCGGCAAGCCTTGGAACTTATTCGGCGTTTCCGTGATTTGCGAGATGGCGTCGAGCAGAACCTCGGCACGGACGCGGCGGACTTGGGCCCGGGCAAAGTTCAGCTTATCGCCGCCGTTGCTGGCGTTTGTCTTGGATGAACGCTGGTAGGCGGCCGAGCTCACCACGTCTTTCACCAACTTACGGACGTCATACTTGTAGTCGGTCAGGTGCTGAGCCAGTTGGTCAAGTAAATCCGGATTGGACGGCGGATTGGAGACGCGCACGTCATCCACGGGATCCACGACGCCGACGCCCAAGAAGTGCGCCCAGACGATATTGGAGATATTGCGGGCGAACCACGGGTTCCGCGGCGAGGCGATCCACTCGGCCAAAGCCTTGCGGCGGTCATCGCCAGGCTTGAGGTCGGGCTCCTCGCCCCCGAGGAACTTCGGCTTCACGTTGGCCTTGGTCAGGAAGTGCTGGGACTCCCCGCTCTTGCTATTATAGATGATGACTTCTTGGGGATCGTCGGTGTTCTTCCGGCCGATCTGGGCGAAGAAAGCGTTAAAGCCGTAGTAGTCGCTCATCGTCCAGCGGTCGAACGGATGGTTATGGCACTGGGCGCACTGGATGCGCATGCCCATGAATACCTGGGCGACGTTTTCGCTGAGCTTTAGCTTATCCAGCTCGGTCTGGTAGAAGTTCACCGGCGGGTTGGAGACCGTGCCGCCATTCGCGGACAGCAGGTCGACGACCACCTCGTTCAGCGGCTGGTTCTGGCCGATACGATCAGCGAGCCAGTTATAGTAGAGGAGCGAGTTTTTGTAGAAGGGCGGCTGGTTGTTACCGCCATTGATGCCGGAGCGAATCTGGAGCAACTCAGACCACTTCATCACCCAAAGTTCCGTGAATTCTTTACGCTGCAACAGCACGTCAACCAACTGGGAGCGCTTATCGGGACGTGTATCGGCCAAGAAGGCGCGAATCTCATCTGGCTTCGGGTACAGCCCGACGACATCGATATAGACTCGACGGACATATTCCTCGTCGGTGCACAGGCCAGATGGAGCGATGCGCAGGCGGTGCAGGCGCTCGTTCACCGCGGCGTCGACGTAATTATAGGCTTCGGCCTGCGGACGGGTATAGACGAGGTCCTTGGGAATCACAATCACCTGGGCGGTCACGCTGAAGACATTGAAGCGGGCCAACATGAAGGCCGCCCCGCGCTCGGCGGAAGTCACCACACCCTGCTTGGTGACCTTCGCGACCGGGTCGTTATTGGACATGAACAGCGCCAGGCTGGTCACATCGCGGTCGGTGCCGTCAGAATAGGTGGCGCGGACGGTGATCTGCTGAGTGGCGTTGGCCCCTTCCAAGACGAACTGTTTGGGGAAAACCTCGATCCCGGTCACGGTGGCCACGTCGGGGGCGTCGTCGCGGGCACCATTCGCGATCCATTCCAGTAGCGTGCGGTTATAGGTCGAATCTGCCTCAAAGACTTTATTACCGGTGTGCGGCACGGCACCGATGGTCTTCTCAATCAGCGTGCTTTCCTCGGGGATGGCTAGGTTGATGCGGCGGCCGATCATCTCACGGGTCAGACGGGTGTAGTCGCCGGCGGGATCCATACCGAAAAGCGAGAGACGGAAACCGTCCTTACCGCGAGCGGCGCCGTGGCAACCGCCTTGATTACAGCCACCGCGAAGAAAGACTGGCATCACATCGAGGCGGAAGGAAACCGCGCGGTCCTTGCGACCATCCTTGACCTGGACTGGCACCTTCGCCGAAAGACCGCCCAATTCGGCGATGACTTCGGTGGCGCCGCTGTCGGCGACGGCATGCGCGGAATACTCTTCCAGGGAAGCCACCTTCGAATCAGCCACGTGCAGGTTGGCAAAAGCCGTCACATCACGGGTCGTGGCGTCCTTGAAGGTCGCCAGCACCACTAAGCGATGGAAGTCGCGCTTGGACTCGAGGGATACCGCGGACGGGAAGATTTCGAGCTTCGCAATCTGCGTGAGCTTTTGCGTCAGGTCGGCCGGAGCTGGAGCGGCCGTCAGGAAAGCCGGGGCGCATGCCGCCAGGAAAGTGAAGAGCTGTCGGAAGGAAGTCATAGTTATTGCTTATTTCCCGCCGCGGCTTGTTGGCGGAGTTGTTCGAGTCGAGAAAGTACCACCGGAGCGGCGGGTGCGGCCGCAACCTTGGCGGGGTCGGCCTTCGGGGCTTCGACTTTGGCGACCGGGGCCGGCGCAGACTTGCGCGGCGCATCGACACGGACGGTCGAACCGAGGGCGACGCGGTGCGTCGTGGTACCGCCAGGGACGGGGACGTCCACCTGAATAAAGAGGTTCGCAATCTTACCAGGGAAGCAGTCCTTGCTCGGCTTAATGCGGAAGGTCAAATCGGTCGACGCCTTCGTAATCTTAATCGGCTCGATGGCGACGGTATCAGGGACACCGACCAGACGGGCGACGGCTTCCCCTTCAAACGGCTGGAGCTGTTCAAGCTTAGTCGTCACGACACCCTCCTGCCCTTGCTCGATAGCCGCCATCGGGAAAGCGGCGGCGGTCACATAGGCGGTCTGCGTTTTTACGGTACAGAAAGGCGAAGCATTGAACACGCGGCCCCGGCCGGCATCGGCTTCGCCCATGACGACGAACTTCCAGTCGGCGGTAGCCACGCCCGCATTGGCGCTTAATTGGAACGTACATTCGTCGGCCCCCGCCGGGATTGTCATCTCGCCTAGCACCGAAACCCCTGGGGGAGTCCACACCATGAAGACACGGATGGCGGCGCTGAAGCCGGCCTTGCGCTTGGCAACGACCTTAAGGTCATAGACGCCGTTCTGGACGAGCGGAACCTTCGGAGTGACGATCTCTAGGGAATAAGGCGCCTCTTCGACCACTACGACCGGTAGGCGGTCTTCCGTGTCAGTGAGGTAGATAACATTACCGTCGCGGACGACGTCGAAGTTCTGACGGAGACGACCAATGACCTTATTCTGGGGGTCGATGGGTTCTAAGCGGACTGGCACGATGGCTTGGCCCAAGGGAGCATCCGCGGCGGCCTCGAACAGTAACGGGACGTTCGGCAAGTCCTTCGGGGCAAGATCAGTCAATAGCTTCACACCGGCGGGCAGGCCAGGAGCAGCAAAGCGGTAGTCACCACCCACGCGGGTGCGGGTGAAGTTTTCGAGTAACGCCATCCGACCACCCCGCGGGACTGCGATGAATTGGCGGTAGTGTGAATCGTTAACCGAATAATCAGGGGAAGCAAAGGTTAGGCGCGGCAGCGAGGCGGTGAGCTCGACGCGGTAGACGAACTTGGGACTCCCCCGATCCAAGTGATCGCGGATGCTAAGCACGTATTCGCCATCGGCGGGCACCGTGACTTCGAAGCGGGAATCTAGGCGCCGCGTGCCGCCGCCATCATCGTTAGAAATCAAAGCGCCGGCGGCGCCCCGCAGGCTGACGACGGGATCGAGCGGCGAGCCTAAAGCTTGGGCATAAGCATGCCCCGTGAGCACCTGACCCTTCTTCAAAGTGAGGCGATAGTAATCAGTGTCGCCCGGCTCGCCAATGATGCCATTAAGCGCATAAGCCTCGGCGGGTGGAACCACGTTGGCCTGCTCCCGCGAATTATTCGGCTCGGACTCCAGGAAGTTGTCGACCTGGGAAATGCGGAACGGATTGCCCGACGGCGCGGGCGCCTCGGCGGAGAAGACCTCGAAGTTGGGGTCCTCCTCGGACGGCACCGTGACGGTTCCGGCGAAGGAGCCTTTGGAGTCAATAAAGCGCACATCGACTTTCGAACCGACCTTCCCGCCGGCGGGGAAGACGACGTCAGGGCGACGGAAATCACCGACATGCAGGCGATAGAACGAGCGCGTCGAACCGCGGTAGGAAGACTCGCGAACCATCACGTAATAGTCACCGTCGTATTCTGCGATAAAGGAACAGTAGCCATCTTGACGATGCAGAATAGTGTCGTCGGAAAACGCCTTCTCGAACCGATCCTTATCCAGAATGGCGATGTAAGGGTCGAAGTTAAGGTAGCCAAGGCGCAGGCCATCGACCTCGAGGCTAATGCGCTGCCCCTTCTTCACCGTAACTTTAAAATAATCCACGTCCTCAGTGAGGATGATGCCCTCGATGGTGCTGTTCAGCGGAATCGCCTGAGCTTGGGCGAACTCCGAGTTCGGCTCTTTCTCGTCAACCGTCGGGTACGGGCTGACAAAAAACTGGCGCGGATGGGATAAGCCCGTCCGAGTGCGCACGCGCACCTGGTGGCTACCCAAGGCGGCATCGGCGGCGACCGCAATGGTTAGGTCGACCTTCCCGGCCGCGACCGCGTCAACGCTCTTCACGGTAAAGCCAGGATCATAGAACAGCAGCGACTCGAAGTCCTCGAGGCGCGTGCCGGTCACCGTGAGCTTAAATTCGGAGCCGCGCTGCCCGCCATTCGGCTTGCAGGCACTGAACTCGGGGTAAGCGGCCCGCAAACCCGCCGTCAGGCAGAGCAGGACGGTGAAGAGACGGGGCAACATGGGCGGACGAGAAGCCGCGGGAGGGACGCTTAAGCGAGCCACTCCTGCATGATGCGTCCGCCGTTGACGATGTCGATCGGGCGACCGCCGTCGGAGATAATGCGCTTCTCGGAGTTAATGCCGAGCGTGCGGTACATGGTCTTAGCGAGGTCTTCAGGACCGACCGCGTCGCGATCAGGTTCACCACCGAGAGCATCGGAGGCGCCGTGAATGTACCCTTCCTTCACGCCACCGCCAGCGAGAGCGACGGAGAAGACGCGCGGCCAGTGGTCGCGGCCGTTGGTGCCGTTGACGCGCGGGGTGCGGCCGAACTCGGAACTGACCATGACGAGCGTGCGCTTGAGCATGCCGCGATCGGCGAGGTCGGTGATGAGGCGGGCGAAGGCTTGGTCGAATTGCGGCGCTTGACCGTCGAAGCCGCTCTTGATGTTAGAGTGGTGGTCCCAGCCTCCGAAGTTAACGGACACCATGCGGACGCCAGCCTCGACGAGACGGCGGGCGAGGAGGAAACGCTGGCCCGCGGCATTACGGCCATACTCGTCGCGCATCTTCTCTGACTCCTTGGCAAGGTCGAAGGCCTCGCGGGCCTTGGCACTGCTCACGAGACCGTAGGCGGCCTGATAGAAGCTATCCATCGCGCCGATGGCGTCGGACTTCTCGGTCTCGCGGAAATGCTGGTCGACGCTTTCGAGCAAGCTGCGGCGGCGGTCAAAGCGCTGCTGGTTGATGTCCTTCGGCGACAGAAGGTCACGCACGGTGAAGCCCTTATCGGCGGGATCGCTACCGAGGGCAAACGGACCAAAGGCACTGCTCATGTAGCCCGTGCCTTGTTCAGGGACGGACTGCGACGGCACCACGACATAGGGAGGTAGGTTGTTGCGCGCGCCTTGCTCGTGCGAGATGACGGAACCGAAGCTGGGAAACTTAATGGCAGGGCTCGGACGGTAGCCCGTGAACATATTATGCGTGCCACGTTCATGCGCCGCCTCACCGTGCGTCATCGAACGCACGATCGTGAGCTTATTCATGATCTTAGCGATGTTGACGAATTTCTCGCCGACATACTCACCCGGA
>CAIXHF010000014.1 GCA_903919185.1 uncultured Opitutia bacterium
CCGAGCTCGGCTCGTCGGACAAATTCCAACGCAAATACCGCCGCCGCTAGGGGCGTGCCGAAGACGGCCGCAAAGCCGCCGCTGACGCCGCAGAGCAGTAAGGTGCGACGTTCTTCCTTGGAGAGGGTGAAGAGCCGTGAGAATTGATCCGTAATCGCCCCGCCCATCTGCAGGGCCGTGCCCTCACGTCCGACCGATGCCCCACCGAGATGCGAGAGGAGGGTGAACCCGACAATCATCGGGGGCATCGACGCTGGGAGGGTTTCCTGTGGGTCCTTCATTTCCGCGATCAGCGTGTTCGTACCGCCAGCGCAACGCTTCTCGACACGGGCGTATGCCCACACGGTCGCTGCACCGATGAGGGGCAAGGTCCAGAGCAGCCACGGGTGCCCGGCAAAGGTCGCTCCGACCCAGCGTAGTCCGGCTAGGAAGGCCGCGGCCGCCGCACCGAGGGCAAGACAGCTCGCTACCAGCAAAAAGCCCCAGCGCCCCAGCAGACGGGGTAGAGACGGTGACTGGGCCAGTTCAGGCATGTGGGGAGCAAGGCAGGGAGGGAAGGGAGAGACAAGGGGAGAAGGGGATGAGGGATAGGGGGTAGGGGATGGCGGGATGTGGGTTGGGGTGAAAGGGGATAGGGGATGGGGGAGGCATCGTTCGCCGGAAGGCGAACGGGTAGGGGCGCGATTTATCGTGCACTCCGATGAGGGAGGACGCGGCGAAGCCACGTCCCTACCTTAAGAAGCAACTAGGTTGGCACGCAGTGCCAACCCTACCTCGAGACAGGGCGCGGCGAAGCCACGTCCCTACCTTAAGAGGCAACTAGGTTGGCACGCAGTGCCAACCCTACCTCGAGACAGGACGCCGCGAAGCCACGTCCCTACCCGAGGTAAGCGAGGCAACTAGGTTGGCACGCAGTGCCAACCCTACCTCGAGGCAGGGCCATTTCCGAAAAGGGTTGAGAGTCATCGGAGATTGTCAAAATCCCAAAATATGGAACACCCCATCCAACGTCGCGACTTCGTAACCACCATGGCCCTCGGCGGACTCGCCCTGGCCGCTGCCCCGAGCATCCTGAGCGCTCAAGGGGCCTTGCCCGCTAAAGTTAAGGTCGCCCTCATTGGTTGCGGTGGTCGTGGCACCGGCGCTCTCTCGCAGTTCATCGCGGCCTGTAAGATCCTCGGCGTTGAAGCCGAGGTCGTCGCGCTGGCTGACGCTTTTGATGACCGCCTTCAGAAGATCAACCAGACCTACAAGCTGCCCGCGACCAAGCTCTTCGTGGGTTACGATGCCTACCAGAAGGTGATGGCGACGGATTGCGCCTTCGTACTCATGGCCACGCCGCCCGTGTTCCGTCCAGTGCATTTCGCCGCTGCGGTCGAAGCGGGCAAGCATTGCTTCGTCGAGAAGCCGGTCGCCGTCGACCCCGTCGGTGCCCGCGTCATCATCGCCTCGGGCGAGAAGGCCAAAGCCAAGGGCTTGGCCGTCGTTGCCGGGACGCAGCGCCGTCACGACGCCTCATACTTGAAAAACAAGGCCCTCATCGATGCGGGTGCCATCGGCGCCATTCGCGGTGGGGTGGTACAGTGGAACGGCACCGTACCGTGGGTGCGTCGTCGCGCCGCCGGTGATTCGGATGGCGTCTACATGAACCGCAACTGGGTGAACTTTGCGGAGCTCTCCGGCGACCACATCGTCGAGCAGCATATCCATAACGTCGACGTCGCCATCTGGTTCTTGGGCCGTCCGCCCGTCAGCGCCCTCGGCTTCGGCGGTCGCGCCCGACGCGACTCGGGCAACATGTTCGACTTCTTCAGCGTCGACTTCGATTTTGGTGATGCCGTCCATATCCACAGCCAGTGCCGCCAGATCACCGATACGGCCAGCCGGGTGGGTGAGTTCTTCACCGGCGCCGAGGGTTCGTGCTTCGGCGGCGGCAAGGTCTTCTCGAAGAAGGACATCAAGGTGCCCGATATCAAACTCGATACCGGCGATGCCATGGTGCAGGAACACGTCGACCTGATCCGCAGTGCCTACAACGGCAAGCCGCTCAATGATGCTCGCCAGATCGCCGAGACTAACCTCGCGGTCATCATGGGCCGCATGTCCGCCTACACCGGCGAGCTCGTGCGTTTTGCCGACCTGCTGACCAACGACAAGTCGCCGCACTACAACTTCCAGTTCGCTATCGGTGCGAAGGATTTCGAAACCGGCAACGTCAAGCTCCCAGCCGAAGTCCCACCGACCCCAGGGAAGGCGTGAGGTAGGGGATAGGGGGTAGGGGATGGGGAGGCATTGTTCGCCGTAGGCGAACGGTAGGGGCACGATTGAGAACAGATACAGGCTATGTTGGCACGCAGTGCCAACCCTACCTCGAGACAGGGCGCGGCGAAGCCACGCCCCTACCTGCGTGAGCAGGGCTCACGAGGGGATAGGTGATTGAAGCGGCATGGGGATTGGGGATGGCGGGAGGGCGAACGGACGCGACGCAGTCGCGCCCCTACCATAGATGCAAGCGAGGCAGCTAGGTTGGCACGCAGTGCCAACCCTACCTCGAGACAGGACGCGGCAAAGCCACGTCCCTACCCGATACCACAAGCACAAGCGGCTGTGCCGCTGCACAACCCCTAGCCAACCATACTCTAGCCAACCAGTCCCCTAGGGCAGCACGCGGTGCTGCCCCTACCCGATGCAGCTAGGTTGGCACGCAGTGCCAACCCTACCTCAAGACAGGGCGCCAACCCTACCTCACTAAGTGAGTATCTGCTTAATCACCTTGGCGGGGACGACGCCGACGAGTTTCTGGTCGAGGCCTTGGTACTTGAAGAGGAGTTTTTCGTGGTCGATGCCGAAGCGATTGAAGATGGTCGCGTGGAGGTCGCGCACGTGGACCGGGTCCTTGACGACGTTGTACGAGAATTCATCGGTTTCACCGTGGGTCATGCCGCCCTTAACGCCGGCACCTGCCATCCACATACAGAAATTACGGGGGTGGTGGTCGCGGCCGTAGTTGGTCTTGGTGAGAGTGCCTTGCGAGTAGACGGTGCGGCCGAATTCGCCGCCCCAGACGACTAAGGTGTCGTCGAGCATACCCCGACGCTTGAGGTCCTGGATGAGCGCCCAGGCGCCTTGGTCGATGTCCTTGCACTGCGACTTGATATCGCCCGGTAGGTTGCCGTGCTGGTCCCAGCCGCGGTGGAAGATTTGTACGAAGCGGACACCCCGTTCGACGAGTCGTCGGGCCGTGAGGCAGCTATTCGAGAAGGTTCCACGGTCCTTGGAATCCGGGCCGTAGAGTTCAAAGGTCTCCTTTGATTCCTTAGAGAGGTCCGCGAGCTCGGGCACCGAGGCCTGCATGCGGAAGGCCATCTCATACTGTTTGAGGCGGGTGGCGGTCTCAGGGTCGCCGACCTGCTGGTAGGTTAACTCGTTGAGCTCATTCAAGCCATCAAGCATCTTGCGACGAGTCTCGCGGCTGACGCCATCGGGGTCGCGGAGGTAGAGTACGGGATCGCCGGCTGAGCGGAAGGTGACGCCCGAGTATTGCGTCGGCAAGAAGCCAGCCGACCAGAGACGGGCCGAGATGGCCTGCACGTTGGCGCCCGGGTTGGTATGGCGGGCATGGAGGACGACGAAGGTCGGGAGGTCCTCGTTCAAGCTGCCGAGTCCGTAGGAAAGCCAAGAGCCCATCGACGCCTTACCGGGCACCATGTTGCCGGTATACGAAAGCATATTGGCCGGCTCATGGTTGATGGCCTCCGTGTTCATCGTCTTGATGACGCAAATGTCGTCCGCCATCTTGGCCGTGTAGGGCAGGATATCCGAAATCCAGGTACCGCCTTTCCCGTATTGCTTGAAGCCAATCGCCGAAGGGGCGACGGGGAAACGGGCTTGGCCAGAGGTCATGCCCGTAATGCGTTGGCCATTGCGGATGGATGGAGGGAGGTCCTCGTTAAAGCGCTTCTCGAGTTCGGGCTTCGGGTCGAACATCTCGAACTGCGACGGCGCACCAATCATCGAGAGGTAGATGCAGCGCTTCGCCTTGGCCGGGAAGTGCTGGGCGCCGGGCAGGCCAGCGGCTTGAGCTTGGCTGGCGAGGGACTTGCCCAGCAGCGACCCGAGGGCAATGCCCCCGAGGCCCATGGCGTTCTGGCGGAAGAACTGTCGACGGTTTAGGCGGAAGTTATGTTCGACGGCGTCAAAGGGATGCATGGCAGGATTATTTGTTAAGGGTTTCGTCGCGGTTGAACATCTGCGA
>CAIXHF010000015.1 GCA_903919185.1 uncultured Opitutia bacterium
GGCCCGCTCGCCATCGTCGGTTCCGCCCACGCCTCCGTCGAAGAACAGCGTGCACTCGCGCACCTCGCCAAGCAGAAGGGCGCCAAGGTCTACATCCCCGCCCACCGCGGCGAAGGCGACGGCCTGCTGGTGTCCGCCGACCGCTCCCCGAATTTCCGTGGTGCCCTCGTCACCGGCCTCACCGACCACGCCGCCGATGCGGACCTCAAGGCCCTCGCCGCCGACATCGACACCGGCAAGGTGAAGTCCGTCCTCATCGTCCGCGAAGACGTCACCGCCTTCGGACTGCCCGCTTCGACGCTGGCGAAGGTCCGCAGCGTCGTCCTTGCCACGCACCACGACGTCACCACCGCGGCCGCCGAGATCGTGCTGCCCGCACTGTCGGTCTTCGAACGCAGCGGCACTTTCGTGAACTGCCAGTTCCGCTTGCAGGCCTTCGCCCAAGCCGTCCCCGGCCCGGCAGGCGTGCTACCCGACCTCCTCGTCCTCGCGAAGCTTGCGGGCGCCGACGCGGCCAGCATCTGGTCCGACCTTGCCGCCAACGTCCCGGCGCTCGCCGGCCTGAATGGCGCGCTCCTCCCTGCCAGCGGCGTGCAGCTCGACGGCTCCGCTTGGTCCACCGTTTCATTCCCTGAAGGCAAACTACTGAAGTTCGCCCCTGTCGCCCAAGCCTAAGCCGACCATGGAACAGCTGCTCCACGACTTCCTCCTCTCGAAGGTTTGGTACTTCATCGCGGCCCGCGGGCTCACCGCGATTGTCATCCTGATGTCGATCGCCGCCTACGCGGTGCTCCTCGAACGCAAGGCCTCGGCGTGGATCCAAGGCCGCATCGGCCCGAACCGCACCAACCACCCGCTCATCGCGTGGATTCCGTTCGTCGGCACGTTCCTCCAAAAGGGCGGCTTCATCCAGCCGGCGGCGGACGGACTTAAGTTCCTCTTTAAGGAAGACCCACTGCCTGGCCACGTCCGCAAGACGACCTACATCCTGGCACCGATCGTCGCGCTCGCCCCTGCGCTGCTTGCGCTCGTCATGTTGCCGTTCGGGCGCTTGCCGACCGGCGAAGTCATCACGCTCTGTCCCGGAGCCGACATCGGCGTCCTGTTCATGTTCGCGATCAGCTCGCTCGGCGTCTACGGCATCGCGCTCGCCGGGTGGTCCGCCAACTCGAAGTACCCTTTCCTCGGTGCCGTCCGCGGTTCGGCCCAGCTCATCTCGTATGAACTCGCGATGGGCCTGTCCGTGCTGACAGTCTTCCTCGCGACGGCCACGCCCGACCAAGACAACGCGCTGAGCCTCGTCTCGATGGTCGATGCCCAGAAGGGCGTCTGGAATCTCTTCTACCACCCGGTCGCCGCGCTGGTCTTCCTCATCTGCATCTTCGCGGAAGCCAATCGCCACCCGTTCGACATGCCGGAATCCGAGACCGACCTCGTCGGCGGCTTCCACACCGAATACGGCTCGTTCAAGTTCGGCCTGTTCTTCGTCGCCGAGTACAGCCACATGATCATCGGCTCCTCGCTGTTCATCGTGATGTTCCTGGGCGGTTGGCATTTCGCACCAGGCGTTCCGACCGTGGGAGACGGCCTCATCGCATCCCTCTTCGGCGTGGCTTGGTTCTTCTTTAAACTCTGCGCTTTCCTCTTTTTCTTCGTCTGGGTTCGCTGGACGGTTCCTCGCTTCCGCTATGACCAAGTCATGCGGATTGGCTGGCGCGTGCTCCTGCCCGTTGCCGTCCTCAACCTCATCGCCTACTTCCTCTGGTACGCCATCAAAGGCTAAACACACCCATGGCTATTAAAGTCGTCGAACGTCGTCCCC
>CAIXHF010000016.1 GCA_903919185.1 uncultured Opitutia bacterium
GAATACCAGCAGGTGAAAGCCGAAATCGAAAAGCCCGTCCGCGGAGCGATCGCCACGGCCGATGCCGCCAAGCTATTTGGCTACACCCTCACGGCCGGCGAGGCACCGATTAAAGGTGGCTCGGGACGACGCTTCCACCGGGTGGCAAAGCCCGACGGCAGTACTGCCATGCTGTGCATCTATGACGATGCCCGGCCGGAGAACCTTGGCTACGGACGCATCGGTCACGCGCTCTTCGCCGCGGGGATCAACGTACCGCAGGTCCTCGCTGAAGACAACGACGCCGGCGTGCTCGTGATGGAAGACCTCGGCGACACCGACCTTTGCACGCTCTCCCAACAGCCCACCTTCCCTTGGCCCGCCGTCGCCTCGGCGCTGGAGCAGCTCGGCCATCTTCATCGCCTCGGGGCGGAAGCTGTGCAGACCGCCGGCGTGCCCTTGATGGAGCCCTTTGGTGAAAAGCTCTACGCTTGGGAGCGCCAGTACTTCACGGACAACGTCCTCGCTGGCCGCAAGCTTGACCGCGACCTCCAGCATGAGATGGCCACGCTCGCCAAGGAGCTGAGCGGTCGCCCGCAGGTGCTCGTGCACCGTGACTTCCAATCGCAGAACATTCTCATCCGCCAAGACCAAGCTTGGCTAATTGATTTCCAAGGCGCGCGCCTCGGTTGCCAGTTCTACGACTACGCCTCGCTCGCCTTCGACCCCTACCTCACCTGCAAGGACATGGACCTCTGGCGGATCGAGATTGAGGACCACGCCCGCGAAGTCGCTGACTGGAAGGGCTCGCTCGACGAGTTCTCGTACCTCTTCCACATCGCCGCCACGCAGCGGCTCCTGCAGGCCTGTGGCGCCTACGCCTTCCTCGGCCGCAAGCAAGGCCGGGCGGACTTCCTCGCCCACCTACCGCAGGGCCTCCGCAACCTCACGATCGCCGCCTCCCTTTGCGGGAAGCGACGGATTGCGCGGATGGCGGAAGAACTCGCGGGCGCGACGGCGGTTAGCCGTTAACCTGCTCGTCGAGGAAGCGAACGACCTCGTCCTCCGTCATCCGGACCTGCTCCAGCGTATCGCGGTTACGGACCGTGACGCCGGCGTCCTTCTCGATCGTATCGAAGTCGATGGTGATACCGAACGGCGTGCCGATTTCGTCCTGGCGACGATAGCGACGGCCGATGTTGCCGGACTCGTCGTAGAAGACATTGAAGCGCTTCTTGAGGCGGCGGTAGAGGGCTTCGGCGCGTTCGACGAGGGCGGGCTTATTCTTCAACAGCGGGAAGACGGCGGCCTTAAACGGGGCGACGCGGGCGGGCAAGCGGAGCACGATACGCTTTTCGCCTTCGACCTCATCTTCATGGTAGGCGGTGGTGAGTAAGGCCAAGAACACGCGGTCGACGCCGACGGACGGCTCGATGACATGCGGGATGAAGCGGGCCTTGGCGGCTTCGTCGAACCAATCGAGTTTGGTGCCGGACACATCGCTGTGCTGCGTGAGGTCGAAGTCGCCGCGGGCGGCGACGCCTTGCAGTTCCTGCACGCCGAAGGGGAACTCGAACATGATGTCCGTGGTGCCCTTGGAGTAGTGGGCGAGCTTCTCGGTCGGGTGCGGGTAGAGCGAGAGTTTGGCCCGCGGGATACCGATGGACTCGAACCAAGCGAGACAACCCTCGATCCAGCCCTGGTGGGCGGTCTGCCAATCGGCCGACGGGGCGATGAAGTATTCGATTTCCATCTGCTCGAACTCACGGGAGCGGAAGATGAAGTTGCGTGGGTTGATTTCGTTACGGAAGGCCTTACCGATTTGGGCGATGCCAAAGGGTAGCTTCACGCGGCCGGTATCGACCACGTTCTTAAAGTTAATAAAGATACCCTGCGCCGTTTCGGGGCGGAGGTAAGCCGTCGCGGAAGCGTCCTGCATGGCGCCGACATACGTCTGGAACATCATGTTGAACGAGCGGGGCGGCGTCAGGGAGCCCGGCTTACCGGTGGCGGGCGACGGGATGAGGGCATGCTCCTCGGGCTTCGCCTCCGTGTAGTCCTTGAGCGTGAGCGGTTCGAGGGCGCCCTGCTTGGCTAGCTTACGCTTCATCTCATTAGCCATCTCGTCGGCCTTGGCCGACATCGTCTCATCTTCGAGCACGGAAATGTAACCGATGGTCTCACCCGCCACGCGGACGGGGGCGAAGAACAGCTGGTCGGCGCGGTAGCGCATCTTGGACTCCTTACAATCGACCAGCGGGTCGGTGAAGTTTTCGATGTGGCCCGAAGCCTTCCACGTCGTGGGGTGGTGGATGATCGAGGAATCCAGACCGACGATGTCATCGCGACGGTGGACGAAGTCCTGCCACCAAGCCTGCTTGATGTTATTCTTCAGCTCGACGCCGAGGGGACCGTAGTCAAAGAAGCCGTTAAAACCGCCGTAAATATCGGAGGAAGGGAAGACAAACCCGCGGCGTTTGCACAGGTTGATGATGTTTTCCATCTTATCGGTTGGGTCGGCCATAGTTGGGTAAAACCTTTGCTTACCCCTTGGGACGGCAGCCCCGCAAGCCTCTTCCCTCAGCGAGGCTGGGGTTCGGTCGTCAAACCATGCGCTTTCTTGGTCCAAGTGCGGGCCGCTGCGGAGACCGCCTTAAATAGATCCGCCACCTCGGCGGCGGTGCCGCTCAGCTTGGCCTCGGAGCCCTCCATGGAAGCCGTGAAGGACTCCAAGGCGGCCCGGGCATCGGCGAGACGCACTTGGAGCTGGCCGATGGTTTCACCATCCAAGCGACGGTCGGCGTCGGCAGCGGCGGCGCGTAAGGCCGCACAACTCTCCGTCAGGCGGCGCGCCTTCGCCCCGAGGTTCTCGGCGGAGGTCACCTCGGCGAACGCTGCCGTCGAGGCTTCTAGTCGGGCCGAAAAAGCCGCGGCGTGGGCGGGGTCCGTCTTGTCGTAATATTTATCCAAGTCGCCCGCGAGCTCTTGGGCGATCAAACCTAAGTCACGGCTCGTCGCCCGTTCCAGTTCCTTCACGACCCGTTCGATGGCGCGCTGCGTGGTAACCCCGGAGGCAGGAATCTCATCGCGGGCCAGCTGGGCGGGGAGTGGATCCTGCGCGTCCCAGAAAAGTTCGACCTGCAGCATGCCGGATGCCGGACTCACCGCGACGAGGTGGGCGCGGAGTCCACGTTGCACCTCTTCTTGTAAACGTTCACCGCGCAGACGGTCAGCGAAACCGCGGTCCTCCAACGTATCTGGGTCGAGGCTCATGACGACCTCAGGGCGCAGGCGCTGCTCGGCATCTACAAAGAGCCCGATGGCGGAAACCTGCCCGACCACCACGCCTTGGACGCGCACGGGGGTACCCGTCGAGATACCATACACCGAGAAAGCTGGGCGGAAGAGCACGCGGACCAAAGGGGCGTTCCAAGCCCGCCACCACGACCACAGCGCGACCCCGCACGTCAGCACGAGGAGCGCGAGCAACACGCCGCCAAGGGCGCGACGGCTCATCCGGCGGACTGCGGGTAGCTACCCAGCCACTTGACGATTTCGCAACGACCCTTGAGCGCAACGACGGCCTCTTGGACGGCAGACGAGTCCCAGTGGCCTGGGAAATCGATGAAGAAGAGGTACTCCCAAGCCCGGCGACGGCTCGGACGCGACTCAATCCGAATCAGGTTGATACCACGGTCGGAAAAAGAACTCAGGGCGGCCTGGAGTGCACCGGGCTCGTGCTTCAACGTGAGCACGACACTGGTCACCTCTTCTTTGGCACCGGTGGCGTTGGCCGTCAGCCCAATGACGAAGAACCGTGTCGCGTTATCGCGCCGATCCTGGATACCACGGGCGAGGATGGGGACGCCGCGGGATTCGGCCGCGGTGGCGGAAGCGACGGCGGCGGCACCTTGGGGCTCGCGGGCCACCTGTTCGACGGCGGCAGCGGTGCTATCGGTCTCGACCAAGGTCGCGTTAGGCGCATGCCGGGAGAGCCAACCGCGGCATTGGGCGAGGGCGATGTCCTTGGACAGGACACGCGTCACTGCATCGAGGGAGCCGAAGCCCACGAGGCACTGCTCGACGGCCAACGTCACTTGGGCGACGACCTTGAGTTCGGATTCCGCCAAGAGGTCAAGGGAGTGGCTCACGACGCCCTCGGTGGAGTTCTCCACCGGTACGACGCCATAAGAAGCCTCGCCCGATTCGACGGCGGCAAAGATATCGCTAATCGAACGCAGCGGCAGGGACGGCACGCTGGAGCCAAAGGCCCGCAGCTGGGCCTGCTGCGTGAAGGAACCTTCGGGTCCGAGGTAGGCGACGGGCTTAGCCATCTGGGCGCCGATGGAAAGGGAGATCACTTCGCGGAAGACCGACCGGACGCCGGACGCCGGAATGTTCGGTGCCGCCTCGACGAGGGCGCTCAACACCTGCTCTTCGCGCTGGGGGGCGTACACGGGTGCGCCGGACTTCAGCTTCGCTTCACCGATCGCGCGCGCAACCTCGAGACGTTCGCCCAGCAGGCGTAACAGCTCCCGGTCGATGCGGTCGACCTCACGGCGATGTTGGTCGAGGCTCATGCGGTCGGGTCAGCAGAAGCGGCCTCAGCCGGCGGGTTTTCGAGTGCGACGTTGGTGGAAGTATCGGCGGCGGGCAGCCCCATTTCGGCGTCGCCCACGGCCACGGGCGTCGTGGCGCGCGTAATCCATTCGGAAATCTGCGCGGGCGACAGGACATCGGAAGCCGGCAGCTCGCCCAGTGTGCGTAGGCCGGTGAAATCAAGAAACTTATCGGTTGTCCCGTATTGAATGGGACGGCCCGGAAGATCGGCTCGGCCCGTCACGGCAACGAACTCGAGTTCCATCAAACGATTTAACGCGCTATCGACGGACACGCCACGGATGGCTTCCATCTCTGGACGCGTGACGGGCTGACGATAGGCGACGATGGAAAGCGTTTCGAGCGCGGCGGGGCTGAGGCGTTGCGGACGGGGCTCACCACGGAGCAGACGAACCCAATCGGCGTACACGGGCGAGATCACGAGACGGAAGCCCTCCGGACCTTGCAGGATACGAGACGCATCATTGGCCTCGCGCATTTCAACCTCGAGGGCGTCGACCGCCTCGCGAATCTGCGTGGCCGTCAGCAACGTCGGCACCTGATCGATAATATCTTGGATCACCTCTTGCACCGGCTGAGTAGCGGCGGTGCCGGGCTCGGTGGCTGGCCGCTCTTCCGTCGACACGGAGGCTGATTGGGCATGGTAGCGCTGGACGACCTTTTGGATGTCCTTGATGGAGACCGCCTCGGAGGTCGAGAGTAGGAGCGCCTTGATGATTTTCTTGAGGTTGAATTCCACTGGGGGAGAGGGGCGTAAAATTGGATTGTCGGAAAAGGAGGCGGACGGCAGAGTCGGCCCTTCCCACTTATTAGGGGGGTCCCCCCTACTGACAACCGCAGACTTTTCACACCCACATGAGCTCCCCTGATTGCACCCGCCAGCACTCCTCCATCGTCGTGGACGGCGCCGACCGCGCCCCCAGCCGCGCCATGCTCCGGGCGGTCGGCTTCACCGATGCCGATTTCCAGAAGCCCGTGGTGGGCGTGGCCTCGACTTGGTCGATGGTGACCCCCTGCAACATGCATATCGACCGGCTGGCCGTCGAAGCCTCCAAAGGCGCCGACCTAGCCGGTGGCAAGGGCGTGATTTTCGGAACCATCACCGTCTCGGATGGCATCTCCATGGGGACGCCGGGGATGCGTTACTCGCTCGTTTCCCGCGAGATCATCGCTGACTCCATCGAGGCCGTGGCCGGTGCGGAAGGCTTTGACGGCCTCGTCACCATCGGCGGTTGCGACAAGAACATGCCAGGCTGCGTGATGGCCATGGCTCGCCTCAACCGCCCCTCCGTCTTTGTCTATGGCGGCACCATCGTCCCCGGCCTGCACCGCGGCCAATCCGCGGATATCGTCACCGTCTTCGAAGCCGTCGGTAAGCATGCCGGTAAGCAGATTGACGACGCCGAGCTGAAGGAAATCGAGAAATGTTCGATTCCCGGCGAAGGCTCCTGTGGCGGTATGTATACGGCCAACACGATGGCCTCCGCCATCGAAGCCCTTGGCCTCAGCCTACCCGATAGCTCTGCCCAGCTCGCTAACTCCAAGGACAAACTCGCTGATTGCGAACGCGCCGGCAAAGCCGTTTTGGAACTGCTGAAGAAGAATATCCGTCCATCGGACATCCTCTCCAAGAAAGCCTTTGAGAACGCCATCACCGTTGTGATCGCCCTCGGGGGCTCGACGAATGCTGTGCTTCACCTCATCGCGATGGCCCACACCGCCAGCATCAAACTGACCCTCGAGGATTTTGAACGCGTCGGCCGTAAGGTCCCCGTGCTCGCCGACCTCAAGCCGAGCGGCAAGTACAACATGGCTCACTTCGTGCGCATTGGCGGCCTCCAGCCGCTGCTGAAGATGCTGCTCGATCAGGGCCTCCTGCATGGCGATTGCCTGACGGTCACTGGCAAGACCGTGGCGGAAAACCTGGCGAACGTCGGGAACTACGCCGCGGACCAGGACGTTGTCCGCCCCTTCTCCAATCCCATCAAGGCTGACAGCCACCTGCGTATTCTCCGCGGTAACCTCGCACCCGAAGGCTCGGTCGCCAAGATTTCCGGCAAGGAAGGAAACACCTTCACCGGCAAGGCCATCGTCTTCGAATCGGAAGAAGACTCCCTCAAGGGCATCCTCAATGGCGAAGTCAAAGACGGCCACGTCATCGTCATTCGCAACGAAGGCCCCAAGGGTGGCCCCGGTATGCGCGAGATGCTCGGACCGACCAGCGCGGTGATGGGCAAGGGCCTCGGCAAGACGGTCGCCCTCATCACCGATGGACGCTTCTCGGGTGGCAGCCACGGCTTCGTGGTTGGCCACATCACCCCGGAAGCTGCTGTGGGCGGCGTCCTCGCTGTCATCCAGAACGGCGACACCATCGTCATCGACGCCCTTAAGAACGAAATCAACCTCGCGGTCCCGGCGGAAGAAATCACCCGACGCCTGCAGGCCTGGAAGCCCACCCCTTGTAAGGAAAAGCGCGGGACGTTGGCCAAGTATGCGAAACTCGTGTCCTCCGCCAGCGATGGCGCGGTGACCGACGCCGACTAATTCAGACCGATACGGACACTCGCAGGCGAGACTCCGGTCTCGCCTGCTTTGTTTTTGCCTAACCCAAGCGACGTGGCAACCTGCCCGCATGCCCCGCCCCACCCTACTCGCCCTTTTGTGCCTCGGCACGTGCACCCTCGGCGCTGCGCCCGAACCCAACTTCACGCGGCGCACCCTGACCACGGACTTCTTCAGCGAAGGTTGCGCCGTCGGCGACCTCAACGGTGATGGTAAGCCGGACATCGTGGCGGGACCGCATTGGTACGAAGGCCCCGACTTTCGCGTCCGCCATACTTTGGCGGAAAACCCCGGCCGGCCTTACGACCCCCTTGGCTATTCAGATTCGTTCGTACAACTGATTGCGGATCTCAATGGCGACGGCCGGCCCGACGTCATCACCGTCGGCTTCCCAGGCAAGGAAACCTATTGGTATGAAAACCCGGGTGCAAAAACCGACGCTCCATGGAAGCGCCATCTTTTCCTCGCCAAAACCGACAACGAATCACCGCACCTCATCGACATCGATGGCGACGGCATTCCCGAACTCGTCTGTATGTCCGACGGCGCCATCGGCTACGCCAAACTCGGTGCCGATCCCACGCAACCTGCGAAATTCACCGCCATCGGTGCGGCCGACCCTAAAAAGTATGCGCGCTTCACGCACGGCCTGGGCGTGGGCGACCTGAATGGTGATGGCCTTCCTGATATCCTCGAACGCAACGGCTGGTGGGAAAATCCTGGCCCCCAAGCCCCCGCCGGCACGCTTTGGACCTTTCACGCGGTTGCCTTTTCGGCGGGCCGTAATGGCGGTGCGCAGATGATTGTTACCGACGTCGATGGCGACGGCCTGGCGGACGTACTCACCTCGCTCGATGCGCATCGTTTCGGCCTTTCGTGGTTCCAGCAGCGCCGCGGCGCGAAGGGCGAAATTACTTTCGTTGAGCACCGCATCCTCGACGATAAGCCAGCGAACTCCCTGGGCGGCTTGGTGCTGGGCCAGATGCACGCCTTGGTGCTGAGCAAGCAAGCCTCCGACGGAAGCCCCGTCCTTTTCACTGGCAAGCGCTTCTGGGCCCACGGACCGAAGGGGGATGCCAATCCCACCGCGGCGCCGCTGGTGATCGGCCTGACGTGGGCGAAGGACGCCGCTGGCACGATCATCTTCACGACGCACGTCGCGGATGATGACTCTGGCATCGGCACGCAGTTCGTCGTTGCGGACCTGAATGGCGACAGACGGGCCGAAATCGTGACGGCCAATAAAAAAGGTCTCCACATCCTGACGCTACGTCCGTAAGCGGGCGAACGGGATTGCCTCCCACCCGCGAAGGGGACATTAACTAGGCGATGGCCTCCACCTTCGCCGCTTACTGCAGTCAGCTCATCCACTACCCAGAGTTGGGCTTCTCCCTCGACTTGAGCCGCGCCCCGGCTCCAGCCGGTTTTGCTGAGCGCATGGCACCGGCGATGCGCCAAGCCTTGGCTGACATGGCGGCGCTCGAAAAAGGGGCGATCGCGAATCCGGACGAGAAGCGCATGGTCGGTCACTATTGGCTGCGGGCGCCGGAGCTCGCTCCGAACGCCACCCTCACCGCCGAGATCAAAGCGGCCGTCCAAGCCATCCACGCCTTTGCGCAAAAAGTGCGCGCCGGCGAAGTGCGTGGTCAGGCCGGTAAGTTTACCGACCTCCTGTGCATCGGCATCGGCGGTTCGGCCTTAGGCCCGCAGTTTGTGGCCGATGCCCTTGGCACGGCCCAAGACGCCTTGCGCGTACACTTCATCGACAACACGGACCCCGACGGCATCGACCGCGTCTTTGATACGCTTGGTCAGCGCCTCGGCAGCACCCTCGTCTTGGTGACTTCGAAGTCTGGCAGCACGCCCGAACCGCGCAATGGCCAGATTGAAGCCGCCCTGCGCTGGAAGCAGGCGGGGCTTTCTTTTGCGGCCCATGCGGTCGCGGTCACCGGCGAAGCTAGCCAGCTCGATAAAGTTGCTAGCGCCGAGCAGTGGCTTGCCCGCTTCCCGATGTGGGATTGGGTGGGCGGCCGCACGAGCGAACTCGGCCCCGTTGGGCTCCTCCCCGCTGCTCTGCAAGGCCTCGACATCGATGGACTCCTCGCTGGTGCGAAAGCCATGGACGAGCTCACGCGCCAAACGGACACCGCGCGCAACCCGGCCGCTCAACTCGCGTTGGCATGGCATCATCTCACCGAAGGCCGTGGCACCAAGGCCATGGTGGTGTTGCCTTACAAAGACCGTCTCCTGCTCTTCTCTCGCTACCTCCAGCAGCTCGTCATGGAGTCACTCGGCAAGGAGCACGACCTCGCGGGGCGCCAGGTTTTTCAAGGCCTTACCGTCTACGGCAATAAAGGCTCCACGGACCAACACGCCTACGTCCAGCAACTGCGCGACGGCGTGAACAACTTCTTTGCGGTCTTTATCGAAGTCCTCCAAGACCGCCGCGGCCCCTCACCGGAAGTCGAACCCGGCGTCACCTCGGGCGACTACCTCCAAGCCTTTCTTCTGGGCTCCCGTGAGGCCCTTTCGGGCAGCGGCCGAGCCAACCTCACGATCACCATCCA
>CAIXHF010000017.1 GCA_903919185.1 uncultured Opitutia bacterium
CCTCGTTTCGGCCCAGGAGCTCTTGCCGGCGGGTCAGGACACCCCGCTGCAGATCGAGAAGTATGCTTGGAGTCACGACGCTGAGACCCTCTTGGTCTTCACGAACGCCCAGCGCGTCTGGCGCGAAAAGACCCGCGGCGATTACTGGATTCTACACCGCAAGACCGGGACTCTACGTCAGCTCGGTGGAACGGCCGCTCCGGCGTCGATGCTTTTCGCCACGCTCTCGCCGGATGGACGCAACGTCGCGTATGTGCACGAGAACAACGTTTTCGTCCAGTCGCTGGCCGACCTGCGCATCACCCCGCTGACCACCGATGGCGGCACGCACACCATCAACGGCACCGCCGACTGGGTGAACGAAGAAGAATTCCGTCTACGCAATGGCCTGCGGTGGAGTCCGGACAGCCAGTACATCGCCTATTGGCAGTTTGACACTACCGGTGTGCGCGAATTCCCCCTCATCAATAATACCGACGACCTCTACCCGAAGCTCACTCACTTCGCTTATCCCAAGGTTGGGCAGACGAACTCCGCGTGTAAGGTCGGCGTCGTCGATGCTACTGGCGGCGCCACCCGTTGGTTCAACGCCAACCCTGATCCCCGGAATCATTATATTCCCCGCATGGAGTGGACCCCGGATTCCCGCCGCGTCCTCTTCCAGCAGCTCAACCGACTCCAGAACAACAACCACGTCATCTCGGGCGACCCTATCACCTGTACCACCGAAGTCCTCTTCACCGATCGCGATGACACCTGGGTGGAAGTCATGGAAGACATGACCTGGGTCGATGGAGGGGCGCGTTTCCTGTGGCTGAGCGAGCGCGATGGCTGGCGTCACCTTTACGCTGTGGATGCGGCCAGCGGAGACGCCCGACTTCTCACGCCTGGCGATTACGACGTCATCAGTGTTGCTGGCGTCGACGAAGAACGCGGCCACCTGTACTTCATCGCTTCGCCGGACGACCCGACGAAGCGTTACCTCTACCGCGTCACTTTGGATGGCGCGGGCAAGCTCGAGCGCGTCACCCCTGTGGGGCAAGTCGGTTCGCATGCCTATCACTGCGACCCGCAGGCCCATTGGGCCTTTCATACCTATACCCGTTTTGGTCGTCCCCCCGTCATCGACCTCGTCCGACTCCCCGAGCACGCCGTCATCCGTCCCTTGATTGGTAATGCTGCCTTGCAAGCGAAGTTGGACGCCTTGGTGCCGGTGCGTACGGAGTTTTTGCGGATTCCGATTCCCGATGGTCCGGATCTTGATGCTTGGTGTATTTTGCCGCCGAATTTTGATTCGACGAAACGTTACCCCTTCTTGGTGCACGTCTATGGTGAACCGGCGGCCGTCATGGTCGTCGACCGTTGGATGGGCGACAACTACCTCTGGCATGCCATGTTGGCACAGCAGGGTTATGTCGTGGTCTGCATTGATAACCGTGGCACCCCTTCGCCGCGTGGCCGTGCGTGGCGCAAGTGTATTTACCGTCAGATTGGCATTCTCGCCCCAGCCGACCAAGCCGCGGCCGTGCGTTCGCTCCTGCAGGCACGTCCCTATCTCGACCCCGCGCGCGTGGGTGTTTGGGGGCATAGCGGTGGCGGCTCGATGAGCCTGCATGCTATTTTCCGTCACCCGGATCTCTATCGCGTCTCGATGGCCTTGGCCTTCATTGCGGACCAGCGCCTCTACGACACCATCTACCAGGAACGGTACATGGGCCTGCCGGACGACAATCAGCACGGGTTTAAGGACGGCTCACCGATCGCTCATGTGGACGGACTCCAAGGCAAGCTCCTGATTGCTTATGGTACAGGGGACGACAACTGCCATTACCAGAACTGCGAAGTCATGGTGAACGAGCTCGTTCGCCTGAATAAGCCCTTCGCCCAGATCTCCTATCCTAACCGCTCGCACTCGATTGATGAAGGCACGAATACTAAGCGACATCTTTACTCGACCATGACCCGTTTCTTGCACGAGCATCTCCCACTCACTCCTATCGCCAAGTAATCTCTTCATGAGCACCCCTTCTGACTCTTCTCCCCGCGCGCGTCTCGCTGCTGGCATTCCGTCGGTGCACAGCAGTATCTATTGGCGCATCGGCTTTTCGGTCGGCGACCAAGTCGTCCTCGTCGAACTCCCCAAGGGCAACGGCAGTGAAGCAACCCTCATCTTACGCGACATCGAGATGGGCCGGGCCCGTCAGTATGCGCGCGTTGATCAAGTGGCCTGTCCGGCGGACTTCGCTCCGGCCGGTGGCCTTTCGGGTGATCGTGAGACCGCGAATGCGCAGGCTGCGGCGGAGTGTCTCCGTCGGGCGGGCGTCAAGCAGGTCTATGGGGACCGCACCCTTCCGCTCATCTTCGTCGATTGCGCGCGCCAGGCGGGCATTACGGTCGAATGCGAACCCGACCGCTGGGTCAACGAGCGTCGGCAGAAGACCCCGGAAGAAATTGTGCACCTCCGCGAAGCCCAGCGCGTCAC
>CAIXHF010000018.1 GCA_903919185.1 uncultured Opitutia bacterium
CCTGCCTTCCCTTAACTCAATTCCGTGCCTTCGGGCGGCGGGACTGCGCGGAGCTGGACAGAGTCGATGACCTGCGGCCCGAGGATCACATTGGTCACGATCACGAGGACCTCGCCGGGCTGGCAGAAGCCTTCGTTGCGGAGGCGGACCAGCGCGGCGGTGATGTTCTCATCGGCCATCGGGCTGAAGGGCATCTGGAAGGATGAAACGCCCCAGAGCAGGGACATCTTCCGGTGGACGGCTTCCTCTTCCATGAACGCGAAGATGGGCGAGCCCGCGGCACGGAGTGAAGAGAGCGTGCGCGGGACATCCCCATTGCGTGTGAACGCAATGATGCCAGCATTGCCAAGGTCCTGGGCCAGGCTGGCGGCGGCGCGGAGCAGCTTAATCTTAGGGGTCTCGTTGGGCTGTTCCTTCGAGAGCACGACGGGAAGTTCGCGTTCCGTCGTCGAGGCAATGCGGGACATCACTTCGACGCAGCGGATGGGGTGCTTGCCCGTGGTCGTTTCGCCCGAAAGCATGACCGAGTCGGCCAGCTCAAGGACGGCGTTGGAGACGTCGGTTACTTCGGCGCGGGTGGGTACCGGGTTCTGGATCATCGACTCCAGCATGTGGGTTGCGACGATGACTGGCTTGCGGGCGGCGATGGCCATGGCAACGGCCTTGCGCTGGATGAGTGGGAGGGTCTCGTAAGGGATTTCGATGCCGAGGTCACCACGCGCTACCATGAGGGCATCGGTGGCGCGGAGGATATCGCCGAGGTGTTCGATGGCCGACTGGTCTTCGATCTTGGCAATGATGTGCGCCTTCGAGTGGTGCTCGAGGAGCAGGGCGCGCAGCGCGTCGACGTCGGCGGCCTCACGGACGAAAGATAGGGCGTAGAAATCGACCCCGACTTCACAGCCGACGGCGACGTCAGCCCGGTCCTTGTCGGTCAGGGCAGGGAGGTCGACTTTGACGCCCGGGAGATTGATATGGCGGCGGCTACCCAGCGGGCCGGGCTGTTCGACTTTGCAACGGAGTCGGTCGGACTTCTGTTCCAGCACCCGCAGTTGGATGAGACCATTGTCGACGAGGACGACGCCCCCGACTGGGACTGCACTGATCATCTTCGGGTAGTTGGTCGGGATTACGAGGATGTCTCCGTCGCCTTTAGCCGTAGCAGATCCGGAGACGTCGACGAGCTGACCGGTCACCAATTGGGTCGGCTCGGTGCGGGCACCGGTACGAATTTCGGGACCTTTGATGTCCATCATGATGGCCAACTCCCTGCCGACTTTTTGGCTGACTTTACGCACCCGGGCGACGGTGGCTCGGACCCAGGCGTGGTCGGCGTGGGCCATATTTAGGCGGACGACATCGGCCCCAGCCTTGATAATCGCCTCTAAATTGGCCTCGGACTCGGTGGCCGGACCAATCGTAAAAGTGATGCGGGTGTGGCGGAAGGACTTCACGGTTAAATGACTAGATATGATTATTAACTAGGCAAGGGAAAGTGGGACCCGCACCAGATTTTAACCATGCCCCGATGGGGCAAAGATTGACCTAATTAAGGTAAGCGAACCGCTAGTAAATCTCGCTTCGCTTTCATCATATCCTCGAAGAAGGTCTTCTGCTCAAAGGGCCAGGGCGTTCCTTCCACGAGTTGCCAGCGCGGATGCGCCGCGAGGTGCTCGCGTGTCCATTCATGATAGGCTTCCGAGTCGGTGCGAAAATGTAACGTGGCTCCGGCGATGGCATGGTCGGCAAGGCGGTCGAGGTTCGCTGCATTCATGAAACGGTTTTTTTGGTGCCGCTTCTTGGGCCAAGGGTCTGGATAGAGAATGAAGACCTTCGCGAGTTGCTGCGTGGGCAGTAAAGCGTCGAGGAACTCGGTCGCTTCAGCCTTCAGGAACACCACGTTGTCGAGCTTGCCCAGTGCCTGTTTGCGTTGCGAGCGCTCGACGCGATGGGTGACAAGGTCGATGCCCACGCAGAATTCTGCAGGATACGCTGCGCCGTAGGCGGCGAGCCAATGTCCATGTCCGCATCCAAGTTCGAAGGTGAGGACCGTCTGGTCAGCGAGGGCGGTCTGCAGTGTCAGGCGTAACCGGTCGACGCTCCCCTCGCGGCGAGCCTCCGCCCAATCCTTCCCCATGACTTTGGTCTGTTCCGGCATCGCCTTGGTTAAGGAGCGGAAAGGAGGGGGAGGCAAGGTATTGAGACTTAGGGGGATTGGGGATGGGGGATAGGGGATGGGGGATAGCGGTTAGGGGATGGGGCATTGGGGATTGGGAGTCTAGGTTGCGAATAACTCCGGCTTCCCATGCGGGTGGGCTTGGTCTCTGTTAGGGGCCTATGGCTAAGGTAGACATCGAACTCGTACAGAAAGTCCTCAAGGAAAACGGCGTGGATGTCCGTTTGGCGGCTGCTATTCTTAACCAGATCCGTGAAGCCGCCGCGGAAGACGTCGTCGAGCGTGAGAAGCCAGCCAAGAAGCAGCACCTCGTCTTAATCAGTGAACCCGAGGAGGGGCTGCCGAAGGACCTGGTTGGTTGGGTCGTGCAAATCCTCGAAGACGACGATCCGCGCGAGGTCGCCGAGAAGATTGCTGCGACGGCTTCGGATTTCAATAATACGCCGAAGGGTGAGCGCGTGCCCGTGACTTCTTTTGGCGATGCTTGCCAGAGCTTGCCGCCAAAATTATTGAAGGAGAAGAATGTCTGGGTAAAGACGCGCGAGCCGGTGCGGATCTTTGCGGTGAAGAATTCGCTCGGTCGGCGGCGTGCCCGCGGGGAGTGATTTTTAAGTCCGCTTGCTAATGCGGAGCATTACGCGAAAAACGCATTTTTAGTGCATTTTCGGCATCATGATGATGTTAAGTAATCGAAAGAGGCGTTTTTCCACTACCTCGATTCGTCTCGCCACTCCCGATTCTGCTCCGCAACCTCGGAATTAATGAAGTTTAAGAATTTCCCGATTTACCGCATCGAATGGGTCACCTCCATTTTTCTGATCGGAACGGCCTTGTTGTCTTTGACCGTGGTGCCGTGGTTCCTCTGGAATCAGTATCACTTGGCCGCTGGTGCCCCCAGTAAGGTGCAGGGCTGGGCCTTCATCTGGGCAATGTTCGTTTTTTACTACTACGCTACGGGTTTCGGTATCACTCTGGGCTACCACCGCCTCTTCTCGCACATCTCCTTCAAGGCCAAGTGGCCAGTGAAGCTCTTCGTCCTCCTTTTCGGCGCAGCTTCCTTTGAGAATTCCGCCCTGGATTGGTCCGCCGACCACCGGATTCACCATAAGCATGTCGATGAAGACCAAGACCCTTACGATATCTCCAAGGGCTTCTTTTACGCCCATATCGGCTGGTTGCTCTTCCGTCTGAAGCCCAAGCCTCCCGTCACTAACGTGAAGGATCTCGAGGCCGACCCCCTCGTGATGTGGCAGCACCGCTACGTCCAATGGATCGGTCTCACCGTCGGTTTCATCACGCCGGCCCTCTTGGGCTGGGCATGGGGTTCTTTCAATAACTACGAGGCTCCCTGGATGACCGCCTTGGCCGCCTTCCTCATCGCCGGGCTCCTTCGTACGGTGGTCGTGCAGCAGGGCACCTTCTGCATCAACTCGCTCTGCCACATGATCGGCCGGCGCCCTTACTCGACTGCGCACAGCGCCCGTGACTCTGGCGCGGTGGCTTTGCTCACCTTCGGCGAGGGTTACCATAACTACCACCACGAGTTCCAGCACGACTACCGTAATGGCGTGAAGGCTTGGCAGTTCGACCCGACGAAGTGGATCATCTGGTCCCTCGAAAAAATTGGCCTCGTCCAAGACCTCCGTCGCGTCCCGGACGCCCGTATCCTCGCCGCCGAGTTGAAGGAGAAGAGCCGAACGCTGGGTTCGGATATCGATAAGCTGGCGGCCCGCCTCGATGCGCACACCCGCGAACTTAAGGCCCGGACCATCACCGCAGCGCACGAGCTGGCCAAGGAATTAGCCGCCCGCTCGGAAACTTTAAAGGAAGCCGCGTTGACCAAAGCAGACGTGGGTGCCGAAACGATGGCCGAACTGCGTACGCTTCTCAAGGAAGCGGCGGAGATGCTCGAGTCCTTGCGCCGCGCTGATGCGGGCGCAACGGCCTAAGCCGACCTACCCGTTCTTCCGGAACGACTCCACCAGACTGAGGACTTGAGCCTCGATCTGGGGGAGTGCGTCTGCCGGGTGGGCGCAGTCGATGTCGTGGACCTGCCAGTATTCGATCCGGTCGGCCCACTCGGGGTGGGCCTTGAGCATCATGGCGTAATGCTCGTCTTTTTTCAGGGCGATGGAGCGGTGGGCCCGGGCGAGGTCTTCCGGTCGCAGCTGGACCGGCTCGGGCCCGGTATGGTCTTCAGGGATACCTAGGTGCTTGAGCCGGGCCCGCGTATCGACCGAAATCCGGGTCGGCTCGTCGGCCACCATAGAAGTCAATAGTCCACGGGAAAAGGCCCGAAAAGGCAGCCCATCGCGGTGGGCATGCCAATTGAACAGGGCCTCGGCATGGCGACTTCGATAGAAGTTACCCGTGCAGATGAAGAGCACGTGGGGATGAGAATCTGCGCTTGAGCGGGAGGTCATGCTCGGTAAAGTCCGTGCAACCTAACTCCACCGTCATGGCACGCAACCTGTTCGTTCTCTCCGCTCTCTCTTTCGTCCTCGTCGGCTGCTTCGGCCCAGACAAGGCCCCAAGTCCTGTCTCCGATGGCGCCCCCGCCTTCACCAACGGTCCTGTCGCCATCGACAATGGCGGCCTTGTCCCCGTTCCTGCTTTGACGAACCCTGCCGCTAAGCCAGCTGCCGCTAAGCCAGCTGCCACCAAGGCTCCGACCAAGAAGGCTCCAGGTGCCCGTCTGCCCATCGAGAACGCCGGCAACAAGTAAGCCGACAGCGGCCGCTGGTCGCTTACAGTAAGGAGACTTCGGTAACGAAGGTCTCGACCCGACCGGGCTCCGCAAAACGGAGCCCGTTCTTGTGTTCGGGGCTGTTAGGTGGGCCCATCCAAGGCTCAACGCAATAGAACGGCGCTTCCGCGTCTGGGGTCCACGTGACGATGGTCGTCCAGGCATCCGGAATCGGTTCTTCCCCGACTTTCACGGAGAGGTTTTCTTCGCCCGAGCGCGGGCCGAAGGAAACGGTCGCATCCTTGAGGTTCGTAAAAATACAGTCCGGTAGGCCCGGGTCGTCGAAGGCGAACTCGCTCCGGCCCTTGAGTTCACCAAAGGGGATGAGTTTGCCGTCGGCGGCGTGGCGCCACTGTTTCTTGGAGCCAATCTTCAGTAGGTAGTCGTGCCGGCTGAGGCCCGCGTGCCAGGGGAGGGTGAAGTAGAAGTGATGCCCAGCGCACCAGGGCAAGGGGTGGCTATCTTGGTTCTCGAACTCGAAGGTGCAGCGCAGGAAGAGTTCGCGAAATTCGTAGCGGATGCGGAATTCGTAAGCAAACGGGTAGCACGCGCGGGCCCGGTCGTCGGGCACCAATCGCACGAGCGCATGGCGGTCGCTGCTCTCGATGATTTCAAACCGACAGTCACGGGCGAAGCCATGCTGGGGCATTGGGCGTTTAACGCCGTCCGCATCTTTCCAGGCGAACTTTTCGCCGTCCGCATAGTTACGGCCCATGAACGGGAAGAGGATGGGATTGCCGCCGCGGACGTGGCCGATCTTGTCGGGCGCGAAGTCCGCCCCGGCCGGCCAATGCAGGATTTCCCGGTTGCCGGTGGGTAGGCTTAAGCGCCAGCGGAGGAGCCGGGCGCCGCGCGTGAGGCAGGTCTCATAGGTCGACGCACCGATTCGCCAACGTTCCATCGGCACGCCCTTCTCTTCGTAGCTCTGCATGTGCCGAGCAAACGCTGGAAAGGCCCGGAGGCAAACGTGGACTTACGGGGCTTACTTCTTAGCGAAGCGGTAGTGGCAAACCATCCACTCCGCGCCGCCCCGGAAGTTCCAGAGCTCGGCGCAGGCCATGAAGAAGACGCGCCAGTAGGCCAGCCATTTGCGGGCGTGCTCGGGGCCGTAAGTTTCCGCGAAGATTCGCAGGACCTCGTCACGGTGGGCATCGGTGTTCTGGAGCCAGTGCTCAGCCGTTTGGCCGTAGTGCCGACCTTCGACTTCCCAGTGCGTCTCGAGCTTAAGGTCGTCCTGGAAGCGCATCGCTAGGTCATTGGAGGGCATAATCCCGCCCGTGAAGAAGTGCCGGGACATCCAATCGGAGCCGTCCTTAGGCTCGAAATGGTAGGCGATGTCGCGGTGGGTGAAGACGTGGAAGAATAGCTTGCCGCCCGGCTTGAGCCAGCTGCCGATACGGCGCATGAGCTCCGCCCAATTCTTCATGTGTTCGAACATCTCGACGGAAACCACCCGGTCAAACCGGCTAGCTTCGGCGGCGAAGAGGTTCATATCCTGCGTGATGATACGGACGTTGTGGAAACCGCGCTGAGCGCACGCGCCCTCGATATACGCGCGTTGGGAGGCGGAGTTGGAGACGGCGGTGATGCGGGCGTTAGGGTATTTCTCGGCCATCCACAGGGTCAGCGAGCCCCAGCCGCAGCCGAGTTCGAGGATTTCCAACCCGTCGGCTAGCTCGGCACGCTTACAGGTGAGCTCCAGCATCGTTTCCTCGGCTTGGGCGATGGTTTCTGATCCCGTGGTGTAGAAGCAGGCGGAGTATTTTAGGCGGGGTCCCAGACAGAGTTTATAAAAAGCGGCCGGCACTTCATAGTGCTGCTCGTTGGCGGCTTGGGTTTCAACGGCGACAGGCAGCGACCGGAGTTGTGCGGCGAAGCGGTCGACCTGGCGTGCGCGCTCAACGTTATCGTCAGGGCGTTCGTTCTGGAGTCGCTGTTTGAGCAGGCGGCGAATGCCCCAGCGGATGGCACCGTCGGGGAGGAGGTCTTTGGCAAGGATGGTGTCGATGAGCGGCACGCCAAGAAAAGTGTCGCTTCCGTCGTCGGTGGCAACCCGGACCACCAGAAATTACGCCGTGGGCTTCCGTGGCCAGAAGGCCGGTACCCGACTTTGGTAGTCGGCGTAAGCCGGCCCCTTCGATGCCAAGAGCTGGGCTTCCGTGAGGGGGATCCCGGTCACCCGGGTGAGGAGATAGTACATGACGCCCGCGCAGGCGAAGCCGGGGATGCCCCAGTAGCTTTGGTTGCAGGCCAGCAAGGCGAAGCCGACCCAAATGAGCCATTCGCAGAAATAATTGGGGTGGCGCGTCCAGGCCCACAGGCCTGTCGCACAGACTTTTCCACGATTATCTGGGTGGCGTTTGAAGGCGGCTAGTTGGGCGTCGGCGACCCCTTCGCCCAGCATACCCAAGGCGAAGATGCAGAGGCCGGCCCAATGCCAGGCGGCCATGTGCCCGGCTTCCTTGGGCATGGTCCCGGCCGCGGAAATCAGCGGCAAAAGTAGCAAGGCCAAGGCCACGGCTTGATAGAGGTAGAAGCGATACATCTTAAGCCCCGTCCACTTACCCCATTCCGCCCGCATCTTTAGGTAGCGACCGTCTTCGCGGTCGAGGTGTCCGAGGACGCGAATCGCCAGGTGCGTCCCGAGTCGCAAACTCCAGACGGTCGTGGCCGCGGCCAGCCACAGGAACGGGTCACGAGCGTTCCATGGGAAGGAGGTGAGCACCCAAAGGCCAACGAGGGCAAAGCCGTAGGACCAGGCGACATCGACGATCGACCAATTATTGAGCACCTTGGCTACGACCCAGGTCGCCGTGAAGAAAATCCCCGCGAGGACTAGAATGTAGATGAAATCAAAGAGGAGCTGGCCGAGGGGGCTAGGATTCATGGAGCGGGATCGGGGGCGGTGCAAAGCCGGCGGAAGAGCCGGGTGAGTAAAAAGTATAGGCCGAAGCAAGTGACTGGCACGACTAATACCCAACCCAAGAGGCCATGGACATAGGCCATACCGAATTTCGCAACAAAGCCCCAGAAGGATTTCTGAAATTCTTCAATCAAGAGGCTGGGGCTGAGCGGGAGGGCCTCCGCGCCCGTGACCATTTCGCCGAGACGGACAAAGGGCACGATGAGCACCAACTGCAGGGGGTAAGTGATGTGATTAATCGTCTGCATCACGAGGTGGTTGAGTCGGAATAGCCTGCCCGCCACGAGGCAGAATACCGTCGTCGTCCCGATAATCGGGTTGATCGCAAGGCCGAGGCTGACGACGACGGCCAAGGAAAGGTCTTGGGGCGAAAGGCCGCGCGTCAGCAGCGCGAGCAAGGGCTCACTGACCTTCTGTTTCAGCCAAGCGCGGAGTTTCCCCATTAGGCCTGCTTACGGGTGAAGAAAATCGTGTCGAGGCCAGCGTCCGCCGGGGCCTTGCAGAGGCAGACCAGCGCGTAACCAGCGATGGCAAAGTTGCCGAGGAGCATCAGTGCAACGAGCCAGGCCAAGCGAGCGAGCCCGGAGCGTTCGCGCCAGGCGATGTAGAGCCAAAATGCCAAGAAGCCGAAGTAAGCATCGAACATGGTGGCGAGGCCCCAAGGCTCGCTGCAGACGGTGACGTAGCCATCCACCACGCCGAGGCCGGCTTTGCCCGTGATGGCAGCGTATTGCGGCAGTGACGTGATGGTCGGGGCCGTGCAGGCATACCACGACACCCAGGTCATGGCGGCGAGGACGAGGACGAAGTAGGCGATGAGGGCGTTGCGCGTTTTCATATTAAAGGGCCGGGTGGTTGGGGCGGACGTAGACGGCTTGGACGACCCCGATGTTACGGTGCGCAAAGGCGGCTTCACAGTAGCGGAAATAAAGGCGCCACTTGCGGATGAAGCGTTCGTCGAAGCCCATGGCGCGGACTTGGTCGAGCTTAGTCTCGAAGGCTTGGCACCAAGCATCGAGCGTGCGCGCGTAATCCAGGCCAAATTCCTCGAGGCGATGTAACTGGAAGCCGCTCTCTTTTGTCATGAGCTGATTGACGCGATTAATCGAGAGCAGTAAGGAGCCTGGGAAGATGTGCTTCTGGATGAAGTCGACGCCACGGCGAAACTCGTCGTAACGGCTATCGGGGCAGGTGATATATTGGAAGGCCGCTAGGCCCGCGGGCTTCAGCAGTCGACCGATGGAGGTGCAGAAGGCCGGGAGGTATTTATGGCCTAAGGCTTCCATCATCTCGATGGAGACGCATTTATCGTACTGGCCTTGGTGGTCGCGGAAGTCCTCGAGCTTCACCGTAATACGGTCAGATAAGCCCGCCGCCCGGACCCGTTCAACGGCGAGGTCGTGCTGGGCTTTCGAAATGGTCAGCGACGTGACGCGGCAGCCGTATTTCTTGACGGCGTGCAGGGCCCAGCCGCCCCAGCCGGTGCCGATCTCGATCACATGGTCCGTGGGCTTGAGCTGCAGGAAGCGGCAGAGCGACTCGTTCTTGTTGGCTTGCGCCTGCTCGAGGGTGGTGGCGCCTTCCCAGCGGGCCGATGAATACATCATCGAGGGGTCCAAAAATAACTGGAAGAAGTCGTTCGAGACGTCGTAGTGCTCGGAGATATTACGGCGGACCACTGTTTTGGAGTTCGGCCGCAGCAGGTGGCCGATGCGGTCGGCGATACGCAGGAGCCCGAGGGCCGCCCCGCGCGCGGCCGAACCCGACATGCCCGGCGTGTGGTCGACATTCTCAATGAAGAAACCAATGACCGAGCGGAGGTCCGGCGAATCCCACTCGCCGTCCATGTAAGATTCGGTGAGTCCGATATCCGCGGCCAGAACGATACGGCGGAAGAAGTTTTCGTCGGAGAGGTGAATCTCCGCGGGCTTACCAGTAAAAGCCTGGTCGCCGAGGACGAGCGTCTCACCCGTCGGCAAGGTTAGGCGTAGTTGCGACCGGCGCATCCGGCGAAGTTCACGTAGAACCAGCCGGCGGGCGAAGCCTCCGCGGGCACTAGCCTCGTCGATGCTGATGGGGGCGGCGGAGGTCATTCTTTGCGGAGGAGTTCGGGGGTGGGGTGGCGCAGATTACGCTGGAGGGAGATGTCATCTCCCTTGCGGCGAAAAGGAAGTTTTTTCACCAGCCAGAGCCAGGCGGCATGGAGATGGATTAAGGCCACGACCTTGAGGATCAGCAACGGGACTTTCAGCGTCAGCCAAGCGAGCCGCGTGTCCGTGAGCGGGACCGCTTGGCCGGTCCAAGTGCTGATTAGAGTCTTCCGCCCCGCTTCAAAGTGGTCGACGCCGACCGCGAGGCGGTCATCCGGCGAGCGGAGGGTAAATTCAAATTCGGTATCGAGGCCCGAAAACGGCGACACGTAGAAGCGCTTAGGGGTCCGGAGGACGAGGGATTCTTCACCGGCTGGACCGAGTCGCCGACAGTCTGGCCCCAGGAACCAAGCCTTCCGTTCGCCGAAGGTGTTATGGACTTCGGCGATGCCGCAGTGGAGCCGGCCGCCTTGGTGGACCAAGAAAAAGACGACGGGGTTATAGCTTTTCCCAAAAGCCCGTGGCATCGCGATAAGCGTGATGCGTGCCGTGGGGGCGAGCGTCTCGCCGTGGGCCGCACAGAAGGCCCGTACCCGCTGGTCAAGGGTCGCAGCGGGACCCCCGAAATCCTGCGGGACGCCTTCGGCGCCGAAGACTGCCGCCGCCGGCAGGAAGTCGGCCGCGTGCAGTTGGTAGGGCGCCCAGCCTTTTTCTCCGAGGAGTGCGAGCCCTTGGCCGATGCGGCCAAAGGCGCTTAATTCTACTGCAAAACAAAAGACCCGATGGGTGAAGCCGTGCCGCTTCGGCCAAAGCCGAGCGTGCATGACTTGGGCATCGTAGAGTTGGACCATCGGGTTTAGAGTGGAAGGAATCCCCATCGGTGCAAGTGCCCGCCTACGCTTGCCAAAGGTGACCGTGGCGGGTCATGCTGGCGAGGTGTTAGCCGCCGAACTTAGCCCCGCGGGTCCCCTCTTCCTTGTCTTAGGGTTCATCCTGCTTTTGTGTGGCCTCAATGCGGGCCGGAAGCGTCGCTTGCTCGACGATACCCCGCTCAGCAAGACTTTGGGGGTCTTCATCGGCGAGGTCGAGGTCGCGGGCGCCTGCGTTACTACCACCCCGTTCCAGGCCTACCTCTCGGGCCGCCCGTGTGTCCTCTACAATTGGAGCGTCGATGAGGAGTGGGAGCGCTGGGAGACGGAGACCTACACGGATGATAAAGGTCGGACGCGGACCCGTCGGGTCTTGCGTAGTGGTTGGACGACCGTGGCGGGTAATGACTATACGCAAGGGTTTTACTTGAAGGATGAGTTCGGTTTTCTCTGGGTCCATCCCCGTGGGGCCGACCTTGAAACACTCGATCTCTTTTCTGAGACGGCTTCGCGTGACGATGACCTCTACTTCGCCAAGGGTCCGAGAGAGGGAATTTCCGACTCCACTGGGCGTCGGCGGTTCCGCGAGTCCGGTTTGCCGGTCGGGACGCAACTGTTCGTTCGGGGTCGGGCGTCCGAGCGGTCCGATATCGTGGCCCCCCAGATCGTCCAGGATCCGAAGGCGGAGATGTTCATCATCACGCCGCGCAAGGAGAGCGAAGTGAGCGCCGGCAAGGACACCGCCTATTGGTTATGCAATCTCTTCGGCCTGATCGCTGTCCTCGTGGCTTGTCAGTTTTTCTTCATTAGCCTGGCTCACTCAGCGGTCTTCGTGCTGGCGGCCGGCTACTTGCTCGCGTGGGCCGCCGGGTGGGTCTGGATGGTTTTCAATAGTTTAGTCGGTCTGCGTAATCGCGTCCGCCAAGGCCATTCCCTGATCGACGTGCAGCTGAAGCGTCGGGCCGACCTCATTCCTCCGCTGGTCGCCTGCCTCCAGGGTTTCCGGAACCATGAAGCCGAACTGCAAACGACCATTGCCACCTTGCGCGCCCAGGCTGGCACTGCCCCGGTTTCCGCTATCGCCTCTTCTTTGTTAGCGGTGGTGGAGAACTATCCCGAGCTGAAGGCAGATCAGTCCTTTAATAGCCTGATGAAGCACCTCACCGAGACGGAGGATCGGATCGCGTTGGCCCGGGCCTACGCGAATGATATCACGACGTTCTATAACACACGGCTGGAGCGGATTCCCGATACCTATGTGGCGGGGATTATCTCCATGGAGCGTGCCGAGCTCTTTCAGGCGACGGGCTTCGAGCGGAAGGCCCTCGACGTCAAGTTCTAGGTTTAGGCTGTCCAGGCGTCGCGACCGAGCAGGAAACTACAGAGCCGATGCGCGGACCAGAGGCCATCCTCGTGGAAGCCATAACGTTGCCACGCCCCCGCGAAGTGCACACGCGCGCCAGGCCGTTCGTTCAGGGCTTGGACTTTTCCTTGGGCCGCCAGCGCCTCGAGCGAGAAAAGCGGGTGCTCGACGGGGATAGTTTGGAGCACTTTGTCTGCGGCGATCTTTTCCGGATGGTTGATCGTCACGAAAAAGTGCCGGGCTGGCTCCAGGCCCTGCAACGCGTTCATCCAGTAGTGCGTGGAAGTCGCTTCGCCGCTCGCGGTCCGCCAAGTCTGGTAGTTCCAGGCTGACCACGCGCGTTTGGCCTTGGGCATCGGGCTCGGATCCGAATGGACTAAGGCTACGTTTTGATTGTAGGTGAACGGCTGCAGGACGGCCTGTTCGGCCGCCTCGGCGTCAGCGAGGAGCGCGAGCGATTGGTCCGCGTGGCTCGCTAAGATGACGCGGTCAAAAGCCTCTTCGCCGTCGGCGGTGGCGACGAGTACTTGCCCGTCGGCGCGCCGCACGGCCTTAACCGCCTTGCCGAGGCGTAGTTTCGCCGGATGCCGCTCGAGTACGGCCTGCACGTAGGTGCGGGAGCCATTGACGGGCGTCAGCCACTGGTGCTGGGTGTCGAGTCCGAGGAAGCCGTGGTTATGGAAAAAGCGGAGCAGGGCGGCGGCCGGGAAGCCCAGCATCTTTTCGGGTGGCGTCGACCAGACCGCCGAACTCATCGGGATCAGGTGGAGCTCGAGGAAGTCCGTACCTAAGTCATGGCGTGCGCACCAATCTCGTAGTGAAGTGGTTTCGGCCTCGGCGGTCTGCCAGCCTGTCTTGGCCAGTTGGTTAAAGCGATTGATCTGCAGGAGGAGCCGCCAGAAGCGTAGGCTGAAGAGATTACGCTTTTGGGCGAACAGATGGCGAAAGGACGAGCCGCACCATTCAATCCCCGTCGGGTCGTGGCGGACCGAGAAGGACATCGGGGCTTTTTTCCAGCCGACATCGAGTTCACGGAAGAGCCGACAGAGATGTGGGTAGGTCACTTCGTTGAAGACCATGAACCCCGTATCCATCGGTTGCGTCCCGCCGGTTTGGTTCGCTGGCACGTCGATGGTGTGCGCGTGGCCGCCGGGCCGCGGGTCCCGGTCGAAGACCGTCACGTCATGGTGGGCGGCGAGGAATCGGAGGCAACCTAGCCCACCAATCCCGGAGCCGATAATGGCGATTCGTTCACGCACGTGGCAGCGCGGCTTCAGCCTTCGTCCGCTCCGCTTCTTCGTAGACGGAGTCGGGGACGCCCTTCAGGCCCCAGATCAGCCCCATCCAAGCCAGCACCTTGAGGCCATAGTAGGTCGGGTCGAATTCCCACCAGTAGAACCCCTGCTTCGTTGTCGCTTGATACCGGTGGTGATTATTATGCCAGCCTTCGCCGAGCGTGATGAGGGTGAGAATCAGGGAGTTTCGGGACTCGTCACCGGTGGTCTTGAAGCGCTTGGTCCCCCAGACGTGCGCGAGCGAGTTGATGCAAGCGGTGCCGTGGAAGAGCACGACCGTCGAGATGACGCTCCAGACGAGCATTTGCGGGCCATTAATGTCGTAGCCTTGGGCACCGAGCCAAGCGCCAGCGCCGTACGTCGCAATCGCGGCCAAGAGGGGAATGAGGACATCGAAGCGGTTCAGGAAAACGAGCTCGGGGTATTTTGCTAGGTCCGTAATCTTCGAGTAGTCCGTGGGAAAATTTCGCTTGGAGGTAATCCAGCCGATGTGCGACCACCAGAATCCATCGACGACCGGCGAGTGCTTATCCTCTTCTTCGTCCGAATGTTTGTGGTGGTGGCGGTGGGTGCAGGCCCACCAAAGCGCGCCGCGCTGCACCGCGAGTGCCGTCCACAGGGCCATGATGAATTGGAAGGTTCGGGAGGTGGAATAGGTCTTGTGCGAAAAGTAACGGTGCAGGAAGCCCGTGACCGCAAACATGCGGAAGAAGTAAAAGCCCACCGCGGACCAGACGGCGATGGGGCTAGCCCCGACCCAGATGACGCCGAGGCAGGAGAGGTGAAGGATCAAGAAAGGGATGGTCCGGAGCCAATCGATCTTTTTGGGGCCACTTTGCAGCGCCGCGACCCCCTCGGGGACGTAGTCCGCATCGAACCAGCGGATGACGGAGCGGAAAAAGCCGCTTTCTGGTGGGCTAATGGGTTCGGCAGGCATCTGGGGGCGAGTAAGTGAGCCTCGGGGCCTTTCGCAACTGCTTTGACCATTTTGGGTCGGGGGGCATGCTTAGGCCCGAGGGTAGACAAATCCGCCCCCCGCTGTCGCTCCCTTCTAGTTCCACATGAACGATGCCCATTCCGAGCAAGATTGGCGGGCCTGGTTCGCCGAACACGGCGCCCGGCTCCGGTTGATCGCGCGCCAATGGACCCGCTCGGATGCCGATGCCGACGATGTCCTGCAGGAGGCATTTGTGCGCTTTTGGAAACATCAACGTCACCTGCCTGGCAATCCCAACGCCTTAGTGGTGACCTCAATCCGCCGGGCGGCGTTGGACCTTCACCGCCGTACGGATCGCCGCGCCCTGCGTGAGCAGGTGGTGTCCGTCGACGCGGCAGCGGTGGCGGATTTTGAGCCCGAGGCCGATCCCCGTCTCCAAGCGTTGGCGAGTTCACTCCCGTCGCTGTCGGCGGAACAACGCGAAGTCGTGGTCCTGAAAGTTTGGGGTGACCTCACTTTCGAGCAGATTGGCGCCCAGCTGGAGATTTCTCCCAACACCGCCGCCTCGCGGTGGCGCTATGCCATGGAGGCGCTTCGCCGCCTCGTCACCGCCCGCACTTATGAATAACGAAGATCAAGATATCGAATCCGCCTTGCGGAGTTTACGCCCCCGCCCCCCCGGTCCCGCGGTGGTCAGCGCTATCGGCCGCGCACTAGATGCGCCCGCGGCGCCCCCCTCGGCCCGTGGCGTTATCTTGCGCTGGTCGGCGGGCCTCTCCGCCGCCGCGGCTGGCCTGCTTGGTTTCCTCTTTTTCACCCGCGCGCCGGTGACCGCCGCCCCGGAGTATCAATTGGTTCGCGCCGAACAGCCGCCCGCCGCGGTCGACGTCTTTGCGCCCGTCCGGCTGGCGGATGGCTCCTTTGCCCGCCCTGTCCGGGTCCGCTGGAATAATGAGACGCAATGGGAAGACCGTCGCACGAATACCCGTCTCATCCAGTATTCGCCCAGCGAGCAGTTTGGGCTGATTCCTTTGGAAACTTATTGAACAAATCTACCGAACCTCTCCGCTTACTATTAATATCACCGCCATGCACTCCCTCCACCAGATTCCACTGCACATGCTGATGCTCGCCGGCCTCGTCGGTCCCTTGGCTGCCCAGGATAAGCCCGCACCGGCCTCGCCCCCGACGGCTTCGCCGGCCGCCAAGGCCGCCCTCGTCCCGCAGGCCTACATCGGTTTGTACGTGAATTCTTTAACCGAAGATCTCCGGGGTAAAGCGGGTGTGACCATGCCCGACAGCGTCGGCGTCAATGTCATCATCGTCGACTCGAAGGGGCCTTCAGCGGGTAAGGTTGAGGTCGGTGATATCCTGACGCGCCTTGACGACCAGGTGCTGGTGACGCCCGAACAGTTCCGCGCCCTCGTTCGCATGCGTAAGCCTGGCGACAAACTGAAGCTCGTCGCTGTCCGCGAGTCGTCGGTCAAGACCATCGAAGTGGAACTAACCGAAAAGGCCGTCTTCGAGCGTACCGCGCCCACGGCTCGCTCGGCCGGGACGGCGCCAGCCCCCGATGCGACCAACCCGCTGCGCATCACCGTGAACGGCCAGCAGATTGACCTCGGTAGCCTGCCGGCCGGCAACGGGACCGTCACGCAAGTCGGCCCAGGCCATGTCGTCATCATCGGGCCGAACCAAGGTTTGCCGCCCGAGGTGTTGAAGCAACTCGAGGAGATGCGTGCCCGCGGGTTACCCATTCCGCCGCTCGACCTGCAAGGCTTTGCGCCAGGGGTGTCGTTGCCTGATCAGGTCCCCAATGCGCAAGGCGGTACGACGACGCAGCGCTCGCAGACCTTTAGCTTCAGCCTCGGTGGTCCGGGGGCGAAGAGTTCTTCCAGCTCGGTGGCTTCAGATGACCAAGGCACCGTTTCGTTGGAACAGAAGGATGGCAAGAAACACGCGGTGATTAAGGACGCGGACGGCAAAGTCACCTTTGACGGTGACGTGACCACCGAAGACCAGCGGGCCAAGCTCCCGGCGGCGACCCGCGACCGGCTTAAGTTGGTCGAAGGCTCGTTCCTCTCCATTCAGGGGCAGAAGCCCGCGAAGAAGGCCGACGGCGCCGCGGAACCCGAAGCCCCGAAGAAGAAGCGCAACCCGAAGGAAGGCGCCTAAGTCTCGAGAGCTTTGTAAACGAAGAGGCCTCCCGCGTGGGAGGCCTCTTTATTTTTAGCCTCTTACTTTTTGGCCGCGGGCTCAGCCGGGGCGACCGGATTCTGAACTTCCGGGGCCGGCGCAGCTGGCGCTGCACCCGGCGGCGGGCCATCGGCTGGTGGCGGACCGCCGGGACCACCCTTGCCCTGACCTGGGCCGCCCTGACCGGGCCCGCCCTTGCCTTGGCCAGGGCCGCCCTTGCCCTTGCCACCCTTACCCTGGCCGCCCGCTTGGCCGCCGAGGTTGGAGTGGGGGTCGAGGTTCTGCTTGCTGAAGGAGGGGTCTGCCGTGCCTTTGTGCTTACGTGGGATGAAGGGGTATTCCTCGGTCAGGACGTAGTAGTAGGTGCCCTTGGGGAATTCCGGGGTGACGCCGGTGCGGCCGCCGAATTCATCGAGGTCGCCCGACCCCGCGACATATTCGAAGTCGAGGCCGTAGGAGCCGTCGGGCTTACCCGTCGGGGTGGTTTTTCCGTCGCCGCCACGGTCAGCCGTCTTGAGGCGGTAGCTGCTCTTCATATTCTTGAGCGGGCTCTTGGGGTCTTCGGCGTTCGTGTAGGCGTTGATTGCGTACACTGGGTAGCCATCCGCGGCCCAGCCGACGTGGGTCATCTTCTTTTCACCGCCCGAAAGGCGCTCGAGGAGTAGGGTGGGGAGTCCGTGGTAGTGGTAGGCGCCGTTGGGCTGTACGTGTCCGTGGTTTTCATCCAGGCCGAGGCCGGTCTTGATCTTCGGGGTCGTCCCCATGGTCTTGTTGCTGGTCAAGGCCTCGTAGTGCCAAGGATTACTGCGGTCACCGTCGTTATAGACCTCGGCGGTACCTGGGTCAAAGACCACGCCGTTCAGGGCTACGCCCCAAGCGGACATCATGCGGGCCGAGGCCCCTGCCTTCGAGGGTTGCGGGTTGGTCGGGACTTGGAGGCTATACTTCTGCTCGGAGATGGGGTTTGGGTTCCCGCGATTGGGGAACTTGGAGACCTTGTGGTCAGGGAGGCCGTTGGACTCGATGATGCGCTTGTCGCCCTTGACGGTGATGGTGACCTTGTTGGCGGCCGGGGGCTCGGCGTCGGCTTTGATTAAGGCTGGGCCGGTCGCCTTGGTTTCGGTGGCTTTGGTTTCGGCGCCGTAGCTGGTGGCACTACCGAGCAGCAGGCAGAGCGTGAGGTTGCGGAGGGGGTGCATAGAGGAGGTTGTAAGGTTAATAATACACTAAGTGGGCTTAAGCGAAGATTAAGCCCGATTTTAGGGCTGGAGGATTGCGTTTTGCCAATAAAACCGTCTTTTTTCCAGTATTATGGCTTCCACCACCGAAATCCTTTCCCGCTCCGTCGCCGGCATGAACGCCTTCGCCACGGTCTTTCTGGTGGTCGGCATCCTGCGCATCAAAGCCGGCGACCGTATCGGCCACGGCAAGGCCATGGGCGCGGCCGTGGTGACCTCCGCCCTTTTCCTAGCGCTCTACCTAGCCTCCAAGGTGCACCTCTGGGTCGCCCTCGGTAAGACTAACATCATCTACCGCGACGGAGTCGGGATGACTTGGGACAAAGTCCTTTATTACTTCATCCTCTTCCCGCACATCGCCCTCGCGATCGCGGTGACGCCGTTCATCCTCTGGGCGGTCAAGCTCGCCAAGGCTGGTCGCCTCGAGGAGCACAAGCGTCTCACGCGCTGGGTCTTCCCGGTTTGGCTGTACGTCTCCGTGACGGGTGTCGTGGTCTGGGCTTTCATGGAGTTCAGTGGCTCGCTGGCAGCGGTGGTGGCGAAGGCTCCCTGAACGAGATTTTCCCCTCGCCCGCCGCCGGCATTCGGGTTTCACTGCGTCCACGTTTATGGAGAGCCCGGAGCGCACCGCCAACCCTCAGACCGAGAAGCTCATCCTTTGGAGCTGCTTCCTCTTGCTCTGCACGGTGGTCGGCTTGGTCTACTCGACGTATCAGGA
>CAIXHF010000019.1 GCA_903919185.1 uncultured Opitutia bacterium
CCGTCGATCTTCTTCTGCAAGAGAAAGTCCTCCTTCGCACCAGCGACCCGGCGCTCCAGCTGCGCTTCATCACGGAGGTAACGCATCCCCGCCCCATCCGCCCCGACTTCGGGCTTAAAGACCAAGGGGTAGCCATGGCAGACCGCAAAAGCCCGCGCTTCTTTGAGCCGTTCCTCTACGGAGTCTTCCATCGACAGGGCGAGCAAGGGACAGCAGCGCGAATCCCGCTGGAAGGGACGCAGGAGCAGCGACTTGGCATCCCCCGTGAAGCCACCAATGCGACCGAACGACGGGTTAGCCGAGGCAAACGCCGTCAAGCGACGGTGCCGCAAGCACAAGGCCAGGATGCCAATCCGGATCGGCAAGAATACCAGCCATGACGGCCACAACGAAGCCTGCAGGAGGTTACGGACTTTCATCACGATCTGGCGACGGCCCCGCCAGGTGAGGGCGGGCACAACCCAGTGCGTCACAAAATGGAGCGCAAAGATGAACCCAAGGATGATCCAGAGAGCCTGACTCTTGAAGCGGGCCAGCAATTCCATGCCGTGCGCCCCAAACTTATAGCCAAGGTACATCAGCGGCGGAGTCCAAATCAAAGCCGCCAAGAGCAACAAGCCGCCCAGACGCGCAATGTTCAACTTCATGATCCCTGCGGTGACGAATGTCGGCACGCGGCTGGCGGGGATGAAGCGTGAGCTCACAACGACTAAAAGGCCCTGCGGGGTCGAGAACCACCCGGCCCATTGATTAACCTTACTTTCCTTAATAAACCATTTAAACGGAGCCTTGGTAATGGCTTGTCGCCCGAAGAATCGCCCAATCGAGTAGAGCACCAAGTCACCAATAAAGATGCCCGTGGTGCACGCCGCTGCGCCCGACCAGAAATCGATGATACCCACGGCTACCATCAAGCCCGTCGCCAAGCAGGTCGGATCCTCCGCGACGAAGGTGCAGATGACGATAATGACGAGCAGAATCCAGTAGTGCGAGCCCGCGGCCGAGGGCAGCGCCGGATACTTCTCAACGGCCGGCACCTGCGCAGGGGCGGGCTCAGCCGTGAAAGCGAGGATATCGCCCACGACCTTGGTCTGCGCTTCGAAAACAGCATTGCGCCCACCCTCTAGCATCACGAGCTTCGCCTGTGGGACGAGCTGCGCGCTGTAGGTCGCCGCCTGGGCCGGGGTTAGCCAATCATCCTTACCATGGACGATTAACATAGGCTTGCGCCAGCCGAAGAGGATCTTCTTGGAATCGGAAAGGTCGGTATCGAAAACGGTCGCGGCGTAATCACGATCCCATGGTAAAAGATCCGCCGCGCCAAAGTTGGGCGTCAGGCGCGCGACGCCCCAGAAGAAGGCGCCCTGAAAACCATAGACGATTTTATTGACGAGTGGATTACCTAAGAGCTCAAACTCCTGAGCGCCTGGGGCCGAGAGCATCGTGAGCGACAGAACCCGGCTAGGATGCGCGGAGGCGAGTTCCAAGGCGGCCACGCCCCCTAAGCCCTGCCCGACAACGTGGTACTTCTTAACGCCGTATTGCTTGATGAGTGCAGCCACGACTTCCGCATTAGCCTCCATTGAGTGGCTAGGAACATTCCCAGGACTGGTCGCGAAACCAGGCAAGAAGGGCTCGATGACGGCAACCTGGCCGCTCTGCGCAAGCTCCTCGCAAAAGCGCGTACTGCGACTATCCCATGGGGCCCGGTGAAGATACACCAGCACCGGCTTACCGCCCGACGTACCGTCAGCCGCAAACCCGTGCAGGTTGGCATGCACAGGAATCGTCGTATCCGTAGGGGTTACCTTATCCCCCTTAAAATCGAAGGCGGGCACCATCACTGGCTCCTCGTTGGAAATCCTTTCAATCGCACTGAAGAACGGGAAGAAGGCCGAGAGGACCAATAAGCCTAGGTAGATGACCATACCCCACCACTTCCCTGGGACACGCCCTAGGTTCTGCTTCATCTGTGTCGTGGTCGACATCCCCCGCAGTCAAATGACCGCCACTGAGGGGCGCAAGGCGGGAAGCTTCACATTAATGTGTCAGCGACTGATTTATGGCTTCCTAATGGACCCCTTCCCCGCTTGTGTCGCAGCCAGTGCAAGCTACCGGACAGGAACTTCCAGGCCTCAGGGTCACCGTCGATAAGGTGGTCCACCATCGTGACGCCAATTTCCCTGCCGAGACCCCCCACGCCTTCGTGTACTTTCTGACGGTTTCCAATCTTTCCCAGTCCACCGTCCGCCTCCTCGGCCGTAAATGGATCATCCGCTCCCCCGACGGCACCGTCGAGGTCGTCGAGGGCGATGGCATCGTCGGACAGACCCCGCGCATCCCGTCGGGCGAATCTTTTTCCTATAATAGTTATCACCTCACCGGCCACCCCGTGACCGCCGAAGGCGCCTTCCACGGCACCACCGAGGATGGGCAGCGTATTTTCGTACGTATCCCTTCCTTTGAGATGATTCCCCCCACCGACCCCCTTGAATGAGAATTACTGACCTTAACTCCGGCCGCGAAATCGGCGCCAGCTGCATGCTCCTCGAATTCGGGGGACTGCGGATGGTCATCGATTGCGGAATGCACCCTAAACATGCTGGGAAAGCCGCCCTGCCGCGAATCGATAAAATCGAAGGCTCAGTGGACGGAGTCATCCTGACGCATTGCCACCTCGACCACCTGGGCTCCCTGCCCTTACTGGTCCGCGCCCACCCCGGCGCCCGGGTCTTCGCCTCCGCCGCGACGACGCTCTTTGCCCGCCGCCTGCTTTCCAACTCGATCCAGGTGATGAAGCGCCAACGCGAGGAGACCGGTAACCTCGACCTCCCGCTGTACGTCGACCAAGATGTCGAACGGGTTGAAAACGCGCTGTCCGCTGTCCCCCTCGCCAACCCGCGTAAGATCGGCCGCGGCGGCGAAGAGATTCAATTGAGCTTCCACCTCGCGGGACACGTCGCGGGCGCCGTGGGCTGCATGATCGAGCACCGCCGCAAACGCCACTTCTTCACGGGCGACGTCAACTTCCAAGCTCAACGTACCGTCGGCGGTGCCGACTTCCCGCGCCAGCCAGTGGATACGTTGGTCATGGAGTGCACGCGCGGAGCGACGGCCTCCCACCCCGGCCACACGCGCGCCTCGGAAGAGAAGCGCCTCATCAAAGCCATCAACCGCGTCTGCGACGCCGGTGGCACGGTGCTACTCCCGGCTTTCGCTTTCGGCCGCATGCAGGAAATCCTGATGCTGCTCGATGAAGCG
>CAIXHF010000020.1 GCA_903919185.1 uncultured Opitutia bacterium
CGGAGCTGGGGCGTCAGGACGAGCCCGTGCACCTGCTTCTGCGATTGATTGATTCCTTGGTTGGCCATTAACCCCTACAAGTAAAGATATCTGCGGGTAATTTGCAAAGGGGAAGCATCCCCCCTATCGGCTTGCCTCAGGGCACCCAGCAATTACCCTCTTGAAGCGCCTAAACCCCTAGGCCACAACGCCCTCATGCGTCAATTTGCCCTTTTTATCGATAACGAGGTCCGTGGCCCGCTCAGCGAGTACGAGATCCAAGACCTCATCAACGCCGGCACGGTCCATGCCGAGACGCAATGCGCCCCCGCTGGCTCGGCCGAATGGGAACCGCTGAGCAACCATTTCACTTTCGGTAGCAGCATCAAACTTAACAAAAAAGTTGAGAAGAGTGAGGCCGAAGCGGAGGTCGACGCCAGCCGACTCGATGTCGATGTGCGCCGCAAGCTGCTGATGTATGGCCTCGCCGACTCGGCGACGGTAGACCAAATCTCCCAGGCCCAAGCCGAAATCGTCCTCGCCGGCCACGAAGCCGACCTGCGAGTCAAGATCACCGCCCACCGTACGGCCGGCCTCTCGGCCTTCGTCGTCGCCCTCGCCCTCGCCGCCTACGTAGGTTCATTTACGGATATTGGGGGCAGCCTCCTCGGTAAGGGTGCCGCTAAATTCGCCAAAGATGACCCGAAGGCGCCAGATAATCAAAAGCGATTCGACTCCGATGTGAAGCGTTTCGAGGAGATCCAGGCGCAGGCCCAACTCGCGAACTTCCAGCGTCCGACCGGGGGCCAACTGCTCCGTCCGGTCCTACTCAATCGCCTACGTATCCCGGAAAACCAAGGCTTCAAGGTCTCTGGCGCCGTCGATACCGCCCCGCTCAGCAATCTCCTCACGAAGTGGAATATCAAGCTCGACGACGTCCTGAAGGTCTACGTTTTGAGTACTCCGATTCCAGCCGATATCCAGCAGAAGGTCACGGAGCAGGCCGCCGTCCTGGACACGGTGCTATCGCCGATGCTGGACGATACCTCCTTCGATAAGCTTCGCTCCGAGGTCGTCGCGAGTTTCCCTATCAACGCGGCACTGGAATCGGCCCGCTTGAAAGCGGAAATGGAACAGATGAAGTTGGCTGAACTGAAGACGGCCATCGACCGCGTCGAGTTCCGCGCCCGCGAAGCCGAGAAGGTCGGCAACACTAAGTGGGCCGGCGAGCTCCGCACCTTTTCGGGCAAGCTGCGCGACCTACAGAATCGCATCCGCATCAACGTCGATCCGAACGCCCGTAAGAAAGTCTGGAGCGAATTCAATTCCGGCTTGGGCGCCGAGCTTGGGGCGTGGGTCCTCGCTTCCAACGCCAAAGAAATCGTGGTCGACCAGAACGGCAACTTCCTCGTCCCCGAAACCGGCAAACTCGAAGCCGACGTCGCCCCGACCCGCCTGCTGGTAACGGCCCAGATTAACGGCGACACCGTCTATCTCGCCTGGGGCTCGAAGTTCCTCGCCTGCCGTGACCTCCGCTCCGAAGAGATCCCCAAGGACACTTTCCTCACCCGCGAGCAGTACAAGGTCCTCGATAAACCCGTGACGGGCAACCGCCGCCATTACGTTCGCTACCGCGTCGGGGATAAGGAAATCTCCGCCAATCGCTTCTCCCCTAAGTGGTACTTCTTTGTCGTCGCTCGGGATAAGGACACCGACCCACTGATCGTGATGGTCGACGCCGAAACGCATGATAAATTCCCGGTCGGGAGCGTCGTGCCGACAGAGATTCTCGAGAAGTGCGAATCCTTCCCGCGCTTGACGGAATCGCCCGCGCCGGCGCCCCTCCTCGCGGCCGAATAAGCCCAACGCGCCCGCTTAGTTGCGGGGTACGTAGCAGTCAGGCTGCGAACACTCGCCGAGTTTGCTATCGCTGAGGCGCGTGGCCTTACCCGTCTTCGTATCCACAATCGCAATCCAGGATTGCGAGTTCAGTGACTGCGTGACGACGACGTGACGGCCATCGGCGCACCATGAGCTATGCGAGAGGCTCATGGCCGAGGTCGAAGGCACTGGCGTGATGGCACCAGACTGAAGGTCCGCCAACGCAAGGTGCAGGCCACCCGACTGATAGGTGAAGGCAATGAGGCTCGGATCAACGGGATTCCAGCGCGGCTCCGCAGCGTAACTATAGCCCGTCGACAGGCGCGTCAGCCCACCCCCTGCGAGGGAGCAAACGTAAATTCCAGGCCGATTATTCGGTCCACTGGTGAGTACAAGGCGCGTGCCGTCCGGCGACCACGAGGGGTCCGCATCGATGTCCGGTGTGGCAACCACGACGCGCGCGCCCGAACCATCGGCACTAGCAACGTAGACATCCATGTTGCTCCGATTCGAGGAGGCAAAGGCCAAGCGCCCATCGGGCCCCGAACTGGCCGCCCCGAGGGCACCACGCACGTTGGTGACGACGCCACGGGGATTACCGATACCGTTCGTGGAATAGATTTCCGGGAAGCCAGTCATCGCCGAAGTGATGAAGGTCAGGCGTGTGCCGTCTTGATTCCAGCGGGGCGAGTGGCTGGTATTACGCAGGTTCGTGATGCGCGAGGTCTTCGAGTGCACGAGGTTCGTGGTGTAGATCTCCTGGTTACCGGTGAACTTAGAGACAAAGGCGACCTTGGTCGCCGCGAAGAGCGGCTTCAGCTTCCAAGCCCGCCCCAGGCCAACGACGGCAGCGTCGGCGACACGTAAGGCAAGGTCGTCTTGGTCGCGCGCTTCAATCGTGGTTTGAAACGTAAAGCTGGGGTGGTCGCAGGCTACCACGGCCGTGGTCCCCGTCCGACCAATGGTGACGCGCACCGCGGAATTGGTGCGGACGCTAAAGGCGCCGTGAGCGCTCAAGGCGAAGGTAACCAGCTCGCCAACGGCGGCGTCATCACTCACGACGGTCACCGGCATGATTCCCTGCTTCATCAAGGCATCGATGCTGTCGTTGACGACGACGCGATTCTGCGCGGAGGCCGGAAGGAGGCCCATGGCCAAGAGAGAAAGGAGCCCCAGCGAGCGACGGATGAACTTCATGGATAGTAAGAGCGATAGCAGTTTGACCTAAGGTGGGGCGGGACTTCAATCCTCCTCATGCCGCTCGATAAGGATTCCGTCCAAAAGGCCCTCGGCCAAGTCCGCTACCCGGGCTTCAGCCGTGATATCGTCTCCTTCGGCCTGCTGCGCGGGATTGAGGTCACCCCCGAGGGAAAGGTGACGGTCGGCCTAGCCGTGACGACGGCCGACCCCAAGATTCCCAAGCAGCTGTACGATGAGATTGAAGCCGTGCTCAAGGCCGC
>CAIXHF010000021.1 GCA_903919185.1 uncultured Opitutia bacterium
CGGCCAGACGGCAGCGCCGTCGATCCAGTCACCAAAGGCTTGGCCAGCTTGGCGCTCCTTAGCGTACTGGTTAAACAGCGCTCCGATGACGACGGGGATTTCGTCCGCCAGGACGGACTCCTTGAAGAGACGGGCCAGGCGGGTGCCTTCGCGGTTACCGCCGAGCATGAGGTTGTACTTGCCCGGGGCTTTGCCCACGAGGCCGATCTCGGCGTTGTACGGACGGGCGCAGCCGTTAGGGCAACCAGTCATACGGGCGACGAGTTCTTCGCCGGCAATGCCGGCGGCGGCCTGAGCGTCTTCAATCTTACCGAGGAGGGCCGGGAAGACGCGTTCGGATTCGGCGAGGGCGAGACCGCAGGTCGGGAGAGCCGGGCAGGCCATACCGCGACCCTTGATGAGGCCGGGGTTGAAGACGATGCCGCAACCGTGGTCGTGCAGGAGTTTCTCGATGGCAGCCTTGTCGGCTTCCTTGATGTCGGAGAGGATGAGGTTCTGCGTGGCGGTGAGGCGGTAGACTGGACCGAACTGTTCAGCGATTGTTCGGAGCGCGGTCTTCAGCTGGTAGCTGCCGGCGTCCTTGACGCGTCCGGTCTCGACGAAGAGGCCGAGGAACCAGTTGCCGTCGAGCTGCTTAAACCAGCCGAAGGCGTCGCCCTGGCCGCGGAAGAGAAACGGCTTGGCGGCCGGGAGCGGGGCGCCCAGGCGGTTTGCGAGTTCGGTGCGGAACCATTCGACACCCTTTTCCTGCAGGACGTACTTAATGCGGGCGTGCTTGCGGTCGGTACGATCACCCCAGTCGCGATGGATGGCGACGACAGCTGCGCCGACGCTCACGACTTGTTCGCGGGTGATGAAGCCGATGACATCGGCGAGGCGAGGGTAGGTGGCCTTGTTGCCGTGCGAGGTGCCGAGACCGCCGCCGACGAGAAGGTTGTAGCCGATCAGCTTGCCGTCCTCGACGATGGCCACGTAGCCCATGTCGTTGGTGAAGATATCCGTATCGTTGTTTGGCGGGATCGCGAAGCCAGTCTTGAACTTACGCGGGAGGTAGGTCTTGCCGTAAAGCGTATCGGCAGGAGCGCCGGACTCATCCGTATCGGCGGGAGGCGGCATGTACGGGTTGGCCTGGTCGGCGGAAGCGGCCGCCTTGCTGACCTTGTCCCCGAGACCGAGGTCGACCTGCACGCCGTCGACCCAGATGGAGTGATAGGCCGTGGTGCTCGGGAGGAGGGCCCGGGTGATGGAGAAAGCATCTTCGTCGACCTGCACGGCGACATGGTCGACCGGCGGGTTGGACGGAGCGGTGACGTTGCGGTTCACGTCGCCGCATGTTGCGAGGGTGGAGGAGAGGGCGTCGTTGATGCCCTTGATCAAGCTGCCGATACCACGCTGGGCGACGCCATGGAACTGGAACGTCTGGCGAGAGGTGATGCGCAAGGTGCCGTTGGCAAAACGACCAGAGAGCTCGTCGTACACTATGTATTGCGCGGCGGGGACAATACCACCCGTTTGGCGCGTACGCACCATGACGGAGTACTCCTTGCCCGTCTTGCGCTTATCGCGGTCGTCCTGCTGGTAGATGCCGTGAAACTTGATGAACTGTTCGTCGTCACCGCTGAAGCGGTCCGCCTCCGGATTGGCGAGGGTCTCCCGAATCGTGCCCGAAAGGTCAGGCTTTTCGGACTTCATCACTTCATTCTTGGTCAGGGGCTTCTCGGTGGGCTTTTCCATAGGTAAAGGTTGGTGTAAATTAATACTTGATAAGATTACCCAAGATTACATAAATCGGGTCAAGTTTAAATAAATGGTAAATTGCGACATAGGCCGGGTGGTCTTCGTCGGTGCCGGACCGGGGGCTCCCGATCTGATCACCGTACGGGGGCTCCGTCTGCTCCAGAAGGCCGATGTCGTCATCCATGACTCCCTTCCTGGGGATGCTTTATTAGCAGAGATTCCGGCCACGACGAAGATTGTGCCGGTCGGTAAGCGCTGCGGGGTACACTCGATGACGCAGGACGAAATTAACACCGTCATCGTACGTGAGGCACGCCAAGGCGGACTCATCGTGCGCCTCAAGGGGGGTGACCCGGGCGTCTTCGGCCGTCTTGGCGAAGAGATGGACCACCTCGCCGCGCATGGGATCAATTTCGAAGTCGTGCCAGGCGTCACCGCCGCGACCGCGGCGGGTGCCGATGCGGCGTTTCCATTAACGCATCGCGGCATAGCTGCTTCGGTGACTTTCCTTACGGGGCACTGCGCCGATGGTAGCGACCAGAATTGGAAAGCGCATGTGGAGACCGGCGCGACGCTCTGCCTCTACATGGGTGCCAAGGCTTTGCCTTCGGTGGCCGTGAAGCTCATCGCTGCCGGCGCTCAAGCGGATCTCCCGATTCGGCTACTTTCAAAGGTCTCGCAAGACGGCGCCTCCGACGTGCTCACGACATTGACCGACCTCGCTTCAGGCAAGGTCGACGTGTCGGTACTGCCGACGCCCCTCATCGCGGTCGTCGGTGCCGTCGTCGCTCCGCCTCGTCATGCTGGCCTGATGGGCCGCATCGCCGCTTTGGCCTAAGGTCAGGACTTCTTCCGGAGCTTCTCGCGTAAGAAGAGGAACAGCGCAGCGAAGGTCGCGACCACACCGCCGCGCCAAATCATGGAGTGTTCGGTTAGTTCGAGGTCATTCGGGGCGAGTATGCCTATTAAGACGAACATAGGTACCACGAAGAGCGCGTCGGCAATGACGGCATTCTTGGTAAACTTGAAATTGAGATGCCGTTGGACGAGCAGCGCGGGAAGCGCGGGGTGCGTGCCGAGCAACGGGCTGAGTTTCCAGCCTAGGCCGTCGGGGGCGTGTTCCTTGGCGATAGTCGCGACGTCGCCATCAGATCCAGCATGACGGCCTGGCAGTAGGAAAAGCATCAGGACGACCGCCTCACCCTTGGCCTGTTGCAGCGCATCCTCGAGTAAGGGTTCGTTGAAGTCATACTCCGCGCCTTCGCGGCGTTCCATTGAGCAGGCGATTAATTCGTCCTCGTTCAGGCCGAGTTGATTACGAAGAGAGAGGGCGAAGAAATCGCGGCAGCGCGTCACTTCGCGGATGGGGGAGCCGTGGTCACAAAGGTAGACCGTACCGCTGCCCTTGGTCCAGCCGGTCGACTTCAAGTTATCGATCAGCATGCTAATCAGCTCGGGGCCGAAGAGTGGCTCGCGGATGCTAAGCTTTATCTTCCCCGCATTCGCTTCCGCGAAAACCTTGGGGAGGTATTCTGTGATGGCGAGGCTCGGCCCGATGAACAGAGGCAACACAATCAGTTCGTTGATGCCGTCGGCCTTCGCTTGCTGGACGGCTTGTTCAAAGATGACTGCGGGCTGTCCTTCGAGCAGGGCGGGGTCGATCTTGTGCGAGTGCAGAACAGAGACGGGATGTACGGTTTCTCCCAGTAAACGACCGACTTCCTTCGAAAGCAGGCGCAGCTGCAGGGTGGCCGCCGGTTGCAGGGAGCCATTGTCTACCAGCAGGATGCGGGTTGCCGCCATGGCACGAAGGTATGGGGGTTGGGAGGGCTTTGGCAACGCAGGTCTAGGCTATTTGTGGTTTGCCGTCAGGGGTAAGCTTCGGAATTAATTCACTCCCCATGAACCTGCCCCGCTTCCTGCTCCCCGTCGTCGCTTTGGTTGCCGCTGCTTCGGCCCACGCCGAAATCACCTGGTTGACCGACCTCGACCAAGCCAAGGCCGTCGCCGCCAAGGAGAAGAAGGCAATCCTCGTCGACTTCACGGGTAGTGATTGGTGCGGCTGGTGCATTCGACTCAAGAAGGAAGTGTTCGACCAGAAGGACTTCGAAGTCGCCGCTAAGGACTTTGTCTTCGTCGAACTGGATTACCCTCGCGGTAAAAAGCAGGACCCTGCGGTCAAGGCCAAGAATGACGCCCTGGCTAAGCAGTTTAATATCCAAGGCTTCCCCACCATCCTTTTGATGAATGCTAAGGGACAGGTGTTTGCCTCGACCGGCTACGAAGAAGGTGGCCCTACCAAATACCTCAAGTCCCTCGCCAAGTTCCTGAAGGACAATACCGATGCAGGGGTAAAGAAGTTTGCGGACTCCGCCGCTGCCGAAGCCAAGCAGTCTGAACTCAATGAAGCCCTCGACGGCGTCATCGGACCTTTCATTGAGAAGAAGGACGTCGCGGGTGCCGAAAAGGCCCTCGCCAAGTTTATCAAGGACAAGGGCGTCACCGGCGAAGCCGCGACTCGCATGAACTTCAACGCCCGCATGGGCATCACCATGGCGACCAAGCCAGGCGATCATGAGGCCGTTATCAAGCTCATCGATGCGACCTTGGCGGCTGACTCTAAGTCGGACTTCGCCGGAGAGCTTAAGGGCCTCCGGGAGCGCGTGGTCAAAGCCCGTGACCAACAGGCCGGCGCTAAGAAGTAAGCCTTTCTATCAATAAAACCATGAAAACTAAGCACACCCTCGCTGCGTTCGTCGCCCTGATAATCGCCGCTCTCCCGGCCCTTGCGGCCCCCAAGTGGTATACCGACCTTGACGAAGCCAAGGCCGTCGCCGTGAAGGAAAATAAAGCCATCTTCGTCGACTTCACCGGTAGCGACTGGTGCGGCTTCTGCATCAAGCTCCACGGCGAAGTTTTCGATAAGCCTGAGTTTGAAGAGTTCGCTAAGAACTACGTCCTCGTGGAACTCGACTTCCCGAACAAGAAGCCCCAGTCCGCCGAAGAGAAGGCCAAGAATAAGGCGACGCAGGCGAAGTTCGCCGTCTCCGGGTTCCCCACGGTCCTGCTTATCGACGCTAAGTCGGGCGAGGCTTATGGCCGCCAGAGTGGCTACGGTCCAGGCACTGGCCCGAAGGCTTACCTCGACAAACTCTCCGCCTTCAAGAATAGCACCGAAGGCCGTGCCGCGCTCGTCGCCGATACCAAGAAGGCGTCAGAAGCCAGCGCCAAGCGTAGCGCCCAGGGAGTCAAGATTCGTGCCGCCATCGAAGCCAAGGATTTTGATGCCGTCTGCAAGTTGCTCGACGAAGACTTCGTCGATGCCCAAGGTTCGCGTAAGGCCGTGGCTTCAATCAATAAGGCTTTGATGTCCCAGCGCATCGACCCAGCCAACAAGGAGCGCGCCCTCAAGTGGGCCGATCAGGCCATCACGGAATGTGCGGGCGACGAGAAGATGCTGGCCAGTATCAAGTCGATGCGCGACCGGATGGCCGCCGGCACCAACCTGAGCCAGCCTGTCCCGGTCAAGCCCGCCGCCGAGGCTAAGAAGGGCGCCTAAGCTGCCTTTTAATAGGTTTTATTCAAGACGTCGCGGCCTAGGCTTGCGACGTCTTTTTATTTATAGGAAGTTTAAGGCACACCCCAATCCCCATGACCCTCAAGTCACTCCTCGCTTCCAGCCTCGTCTTGCTGGGGGCCATCTCCACCGCCTTCGCCGAAGCGACCTGGCTCACGAACTTCGAAGAAGCCAAGAAGGTCGCGCTCAAGGAAGGTAAGCCCATGCTGCTCGACTTCACGGGCAGCGACTGGTGCCCGCCCTGTAAGGCGCTCCATAAGAGTGTCTTCTCGACCGAAGAATTCGCCAAGGAAGCCGCCGGCAAGTACGTGCTCGTGGAACTGGATTTCCCTCGCACCAAGCAGCTCGCCCCAGAACTGAAGGCTCAGAACTCCGAACTCCAGAAGAAGTACGCCATCACTGGCTACCCGTCCGTCCTGCTGGTTGACCCTAAGACTGGCGATGTCTTCGGTCGCTCGGTTGGTTTTGGCGGCCAGAACGCCCGTCAGTTCCTCGACAAGTTGGCTGCCTTCAAGAATACGCCGGCAGGTAAGGCGGCTCTGGTGGATGAGGAGAAGAAGGCCGATGAAGCCCGTGCCAAGGCTGGTGCCGCTCGGACCGCCGCCAACGCTAAGATTAAGGCCGCCGTCGACGCTAAGGACTTTGACGCCGCCTGTAAGGCCATTGATGAAGTCGCCGGCGGCAGCAAACTGATGGCTGCGGTCAATAAGGCCTCTGCATCGCAGAACATCGACCCGGCGAACAAGGAACGCGCTTTAAAGTATATGGACGAAGCCATCGCCGTTGACGGCGGTGCTAACGGGGCAGCGCTCAAGGCCATGCGTGAGCGTATCGCCACCGGTGCGGCGACGACTCCAGCCACCAAGCCGGCTGCGGAAGTGAAGAAGACCGACAAGGGCGCCTAATTTAAGTCTGCAGATTATAAGACGCCGGAGGCTTTCCTCCGGCGTTTTTGTTTGGTGAGAATACTGACCTAGGAGAGCAAAGTACCCACGGGTGCTGTCAAGACTTCCGCGGGCGTCCGGCCTTGGGCCCGGAGTTCGCGGATCGAGAGGCCAGCCGTGCGTTTGGCCAAGCGGCGACCTTGCGCGTCGACCACCAGCGGCGCATGCGCCCAGTGTGGCTCGGGCCAGCCGAGGGCGCGGTAGAGCAGGATTTGGCGAGCGGTCGAAAGGAGCAGATCCGCTCCACGCACGACTTCGGAGATGCCCATGGCGTGGTCGTCCGCGACGACCGAGAGTTCGTAGGCGGGAAAGCCATCTTTTCGCCAGACCAGGAAATCTCCGAAGTCCTTACCCGCGACGAAGGCCTGCGGTCCTTGCAAGCGGTCTTCAAAGTGGATGGTCTCGCCATCAGGCACACGGAAGCGCCAGTTGGTGCCGTCCGGTTGGATGAGATCACGACCGTGTCCTAGCGGTGGCCGTAGGCTGGGCGGGAAGATCGGCTCGGCGTCGTGCTCGGCGTGCGGAGCGGTCAGCGCCCGGGCGACATCTTGGCGTGATTTATCGCAGGGATAAATGCTGCCCGCAGCGTGGAGGAGTTGCCAGACTTTCAGGAAATAGCCGCGACGTTGTGACTGGGTGTACGGCGCATGTGGGCCGTCCACATCAGGGCCTTCGTGCCAGAGCAGGCCGAGCCAGCGAAGGTCTTCTAGCGCGGCCAAGGCGAACTCCGGTCGGCAGCGTTCCGCGTCGAGATCCTCGGTGCGGTAGATGAGTTGGCCTTGCGCAGCCTGCGCCCGCTGGGCCGCGAGCGCAAAGGTGCGGGCGTGACCGAGGTGCAGGTAGCCGGTGGGGGTGGGGGCGAGTCGTCCGCGATACATGATGGACGAACCCGGCAGGCTCAGAGTGGGTTGCCCGTTGCCACAAATTCCCAAGGCACCCCGAACTCGGCGGAGACCGCTGCGGCCAAGGCCGTCACGCCCCAGGTTTCGGTCGCGTAGTGGCCGCAAGGGTACAGGTTCCAGCCTTGCTCGTGGGCTTCGTTAAAGTGTTCTTCGCGGAGTTCACCGGTGATCAGCGTATCGCAACCTTGGGCTCGCAGGTGATCCAGGGCGCTGCGGCCACTGCCGCTGAGGATGGCGATTTTCTTCGGGCGGGCTGAACCAAACTCAATCGCCTGATAGGTGTCGGGATAGCTCTGCTTCAGGCGGCGGGCCAACGTTGCACGCGGGATGCCTTGGCAAATACACGCGATCGGCAGGCCTTCGAAGTCGACGAACCAATCGACTACGCGGAGCCCGAGGTCAGCCGCGATGAGTGCGTTGTTGCCGATGATTGGGTGGGCGTCGAGCGGCAGGTGGCTCGAGTAGAGCGAGAGCCCGGTGCGTTTCAGCGTATCAACCCGCAGCTTGCGGACCTCGCGCAGCGGCGAGATTGTGGGCCAGCGCATGCCGTGGTGCACGATGAGAAAGTCGATACCGCGCTTCGCGGCCATTTCGAAAACCTTGGCACCGGCGTCGACGGCACAGCCGACCTTGCGGACCTGGGCGCGGCCTTTGTGCTGCAGGCCATTCTCGGCCCCTGGGAAATCTTTGATGGCCTTGTTGTTGGTCAGGAGGTCACAGAAACGGGCAATTTTGGCGGCGTCGGCAGGCATGGTTAGAGGGCTTTAAATTGTTCGTCGCTCGGTGTGTTGGCCGGTTGCGGGAGGGTGCGCTGGTCGAAGAAGCCATCCGCAAGACGGAGGTTCAGCGCGGCGTGGGTAACCTGTAGCAGGTCGACGTCGCGGGTGCTTTCGTCACGGACGCTGATGGCAGCGAAAAGCCATTGATCGCCTGCCTTGCCGAACTCTTCCACTTGGAGTGTGCGCAGGGCCTTGCCTTGTGCATCTTCCGAAATTGCGCTCAGCATGGCGCCGTAGGCACGGTCGAGGGCGAACCTCACTTGCGTAGGGGCGCCCGGCTGCGGGTTCTTGGCTAGGTAAACATGGGCGGGACGGCCCACCACGCGTTCCGTTGAAACATAGGCGGACTTTTCCCAATGCGTGAAAGGCAGGTGCAGGTCGAAGGGCGTTAGAAGTAGGCCGGGTGCTAGTGGTGAGCCTAGTCCAACTGCGGTGATGGCTTTGGCCGGCTGGCCGTTCTGCGAGACCCAGAGCATACTGGCTTGGGCATTCTTCTTAGCAATGAAGGCGTAAACCTGACGGCCTTGGCTATCGCGCGCTTCGAAGCGCACCCGCGGACCACCGTCGGCCCAACCCACCCAAAGCAATCCATGAACGGGCGCAGCGTCGTCGCCTCGGCGCGGCTTATGGGTAATCGTGACCTTAAGGCACGTATCAGCCGGCAGGCGCGAGGCGCGGAATTGAGCCAGAACCTCGGGGGCTTCCGCCGGCGTTAGGCGGGCGTAGCGCTCGTCCAGCGAACTCAGCTGGGCGGACAGCGGTAATGATAATAGCAACACCGCCCAGCGGAAAGTCAGGCTGAGCAGGGTGGTGCGCATCACAGATTACTTGGCCGGAGCCGGAACTGCCGGAGCCTTGGGGGCTTCGGGGGCCTTCGCAGCGGGAGCAGCCGGAGTCGTAGTAGCGGCGGGAGTCGTAGCAGCTGGAGCAGCTGGGACTTCTGGGGTCGCTGGCTTGGTGGTCGTAGCGGCTGCTGGCACACCGGCGGAAGGCTTTTTCGTTTCGCGTGCAACGAATCCTAGGTAGAGGCCGAAGCTTAGGATGAAGAGGATGACCGTGAGGGTGGTCGTCATCTTGGAGAGGACGTTAGTTGTGTCCCCGCCGAAAACGGATTCAGCCGCACCACCACCGAGGGCGGAGCCCATGCCAGCGTTGGAGGACGGTTTCTGCATCAGGATGATCAGGACGACCAAGAGGCAGACCAGGAAGAGAATGACAACCGAGGCGTACAGGAGGAAATCCTTCATCCCCTTATCCAAGGGCTCCGAAAATGATAAAACAACGCCAAAATCAGTCTCTGACGTAGACCCCTTGGCTAACCCGGTAGGTCCGCCAGTCGCCCGAGGGGGGTGGAACCGTGCCAGTGGCGATGACTTGATGGCTTTCCCCGACTTCTTGCCAGAAAGCCCGCCTGCGGGTGTCGTCCAGCTCCCCGAGGACGTCATCGGCCAGGATGACGGGGGGCGTCGGGGCACGGCTGGCATCGCGGCTGAGGCGGCCAAGACAGAGGGCCAGCACCAGCAGCCGCTGCTGTCCCTCGGAGGCGTAGTCGGCGGCGTCTTGGCCTCCAAAGAAGATGCCAAAGTCGTCACGTTGGGGGCCCTTCAAGGTTGAGCCCGTTGCCTGGTCGACGCCCCGGAGCCTCGCCCACGTGTCCGCCAATTGGTCGGCGGGGGTGTCCGATTGATAGGTGAGGTCGGCGCCTTTATCGGGAAAGTCAGCTCGGGCGCAGACCGCCCGCAGGGTGGTCGCCAGTTCGGGTAGGACCTTGGCCCTGGTCTCCACCATGAGCGTAGCCGGCGCGAGCATGGCTTTTTCGAAGGCGCGAATCGCGTCTTCCTGGGGGCGGTCCGTCTTGAGTAAAGCATTACGCCCTTCGAGGGCGCGGGTGTAGTCGCGGACGGCGTTGAGGTACGTCGCGTCGGTGCCGCCGATAGCGGCATCGAGCCAGCGACGGCGGTTGGATGGCGAGCCGCGGACCAAGCGGAGGTCGTCGGAGCAGAAGACGATAGTGGGGAAGCGACCCAGATGCTCGGCGACGGATGTCACGGGATTACCATCGACCAGCGCTTTGCGTGAACCCTTCGCGAGACGCAGTTCCACGGCGGTGCTTTCGGTCCCCGTGCGTACATCGAGTCGCAAGCGGGCCTCGGTGCAGCCCATCCGGATGAGCGGTGAAATCTCCGTGGTACGAAATGAACGAAAAGCCGAGACCAGCGCCGCGGCCTCCAGGAGGTTGGTCTTACCTTGGCCGTTTTCGCCCAGTAGAAAAACGCGGGGCGCGTCGGTATCGACGTCGGCAAACGGGAGGTTGCGGAAGTCAGCCGCGCGGATGCGGGTGACGCGCATGGGCTACTGAGGAATCGTCAACGTCGTGCCTAGTTTGAGACTGGCCGGTGAGCTAATTTTATCGCGGTTGGCGTTGTAGATATCATTGGCGCGGGTCGGCGTGCCGTAGGCTTTCGAGGAGATTTTGGAAAGCGTGTCGCCAGCGACAATCACATAGGTGGTGAAGGCGGGGGCCTTGCGGCCATTGGCTGGTGCGACGCCGGGGACGGCGGGTGTTCCCTTGTCGGGTATGGCGGCTACGCCCGGGGTGCGCGGGTCGTTCTTTGGTTCGGGATTACGGACGCCGCGGGAAAGTTCGGACACTTCCAGCATGAGCTTCGTGTTTTCGTTCTGCAGCTTGCGGATCTGTGCAGACTGATCCACGCTCCCGCCGGCGCTGGGTTCCAGTGGGCGCCCCGGGAGTTGCTGCGTGAACATTTTTTCAGCCGTCTTTACCATCTGACGGACAATTGGGCTTTGTTCCGAGTTCGGCTTGAGGCGTAGGTACTGATTGAAGTGGTAAATCGCTGGGAGTGGATCCTGAAGGTCAAGGTACATCCGACCCGCTTCTAGGTGAGATTCCGATGCCCCCTTGCGGGCGTCGATAACTTTGAGGAAGGACTCCAAGGCTTTGCGCGGCTCCCGCTGCTTCTCGTAAGTCATGCCTTGCCGGAATTCACTGTCCTCGAGTTCAGGGGTGCGCATCGCCGAGGAGGTATCACCGTCGCAACCGACGAAGGCCAGAGCGCAGGCGAGGCTGAAAAAGGGTAGGACTGAACGGAGACGTTCCATGGCGGGACAATCCCGTTCTGGGCGGCTCCGTTCAACCTAAAATCATTCGCAAAGGGCGGCGCGGAGGGCGCTCGGGAGATCAGGCGTCTCGAAGACGAAACCCGCAGTTAGGGCTTTGGCGGGCGTAACAGCTAGGTCGCCGAGGAGCGTTTCGCGGCCCATCTCCCCGAAGACGAGCCCGACCGCGAACGCTGGGAGGGGGAGGATGGCTGGGCGGTGGAGTGCTTGGCCGAGGTACCGGGCAAAGGTGCGTTGGCTAACTGGCTGTGGGGCGACCGCGTTCACTGCGCCTTGGATACTCGGAGTCGCTAAGGCCCATTGGATCAGCCTGATTAAGTCGCCAAGTCGAATCCAGCTAAGGCGCTGCTGGCCAGATCCGATCGGGCCGCCGAGTCCAAGGGAGAAGGGCAGTCGCATTTTTTGGAGAGCCCCACCTGAGCCCGCCAAGACGACGCCGGTCCGGAGCCAAACTGTCCGGATGCCCCGCTCTTGGGCGGCCTGGGTGGCCATTTCCCATTGTTCAGAGATTTCAGCGAGGAAGCCGATATTAGAAAGAGAGGAGGCTTCCGTCACCGTTTCACCCGGCCGCCAGACGCCATAGCGGTTGATACCCGACATAGAGATAAAGGTCTTGGGCGGTTGCTTGAGGCGTGCCAAGGCAGCGGCGAGTAGGCGCGTGCCTTCGACTCGACTCGTGAGGATACGGGCCTTGGCGGACTTCGTCCAACGTTGGGCAATCGGCTCACCGGATAAATGGATGACCGCCTCGGCGCCTTCGAGGAAAGCATCGTCAACCCACCCGCTGGCGACGTCCATGCCGCCCGGGCCGCGCGTGCGCGATTGCAAGGCCGTCACTGCGTAGCCGCCTTTTGCCAACGCCTGCGCCAGGGCCCGACCGACCAGCCCAGTGGCTCCGGTAACGACGATGCGAGGTCGGTCTGACATGCTTAACCTTGTAAGCGGTATCTGCAGAGAAGTCCAACTAGCTCAACGCTTCGTCACTACCAGCACCCAAGGCTTACCGGGGTTGGGGACGTGGCCGATTTTTTCGACGGCGTCTCCGGCGGCAGTCCGCTCGGCGGCGAACGCGAGGACGACATCGGATTCATCCATGCCGCCCGGGTGGCCGGTGTAGGCGACGCAGATGAGCCGACCGCCCGAGCGTAAGGCCCCAAAGGCAGCCTGCAAGGCGGTCGCGGTGGATTGCGGTTGCGTGATGATATCAGGGTTGCCGCCCGGCAGGTAACCCAAGTTGAAGATAGCAGCGCCGACTTTCCCGCGGTGCCCGGCCGGAAGCACGGTGGCGATTTCTGCGTGGCTCCGATGGTGTAAACTCACCCGCGACGAGAGTCCGGCCAAGGTGCACAGGTTGTCCGTGGAGGCAATCGCTTCGGGTTGGATGTCGAAGCTATGGACGTGACCAGTTGGGCCGACTGCTTGCGCAAGGAAAGCGGTATCGCGCCCTTTGCCAGCGGTCCCGTCGATCGCAATGTCGCCAGCTATGAGCACCGCCGCGGCGAGCGACTGCGCGCGTTCGGTGACGCGGATAGGATTTATGGGAGCCAAGGGAATTTGCCGAAGTTCGGCGGACGTTTTTCGTTCCATGCCGAGCGACCTTCGTCGCCTTCTTCGGTCAAGTAGTAGAGTAAGGTGGCATTGCCAGCGAGTTCCTGGATGCCGGCTTGGCCATCCAGTTCGGCGTTGAAAGCGGACTTTAGGCAGCGGATCGCGAGCGGGCTCTTGGTCATGACCTCGCGAGCCCATTGCACCCCTTCGGTATCGAGCTGTTCGTAAGGCACGACGGCATTAACCAAGCCCATCTCAAGGGCTTGTTGGGCGTCGTATTGACGGCATAGGTACCAGATTTCGCGGGCCTTCTTCTGGCCGACAATCCGGGCGAGGTAAGAGGCGCCGAAGCCACCGTCGAAGCTGCCCACGCGCGGTCCAGTCTGACCAAAGATGGCATTGTCGGCGGCGATAGTGAGATCGCAAATGACGTGGAGCACGTGGCCCCCGCCGATGGCAAAGCCAGCGACGAGCGCGATGACGACCTTAGGCATCGAGCGGATGAGACGCTGGAGGTCGAGGACGTTCAGGCGGGGCACGCCGTCCTTGCCGACATAGCCCCCTTTTTTGTCGCCGCGGACCTTCTGGTCGCCGCCCGCGCAAAAAGCGAACTTGCCGTCGTGTTGAGGGTTCGCGCCGCGGAGAAGGACCACGCCGACCGAACTATCGTCGCGGGCATCGGAGAAGGCCTTAAGCATCTCCGCAATAGTGTCGGGCGTAAAGGCGTTGCGCCGGGACGGACGATTGATGGTTACGCGGGCGATACCCTCGGCTTTTTCATAGACGATGTCGGAGAACTCCCCGCTTCTCTGCCATCGAATTTCGGGCTGCATGGGCTCAAGTTGGCGACCTCTCGGGGTTTTTCCAATGAATATCCGACGGGACGCTTGAAAAACACATTTTAACCGCACAGGTTGGGGTATGGCTAAATTGACCCCCGCACAAATCACCAAGGTCTCCCAATGGGTGGCCGAGGGTTCGACCCTTTCGGTGATTCAAGGTAGGCTTTCCTCCGAGCTCGGGATTTCGATGACCTTTTTAGACGTCCGTTTCCTGGTCGATGACCTTAACCTTACTCTCCAAGAGAAGGAAGAGCCCAAGAAGGCAGATCAGCCGGTCGTCGATGAACTACCTCCGACCGAAGCGGCCGGCGTCGATGCTACCGAGCCGGCGGCTCCAGCGGATACCGTCCCGGCAGGTCCTGCGAACGTGAAGGTCGAAATCGACGCCATAGCTCGCGAGGCCACGATGGTCAGTGGATCGGTAACTTTCTCCGATGGCCAATTAGCCGATTGGTATATTGATATGGAAGGCCGCCCGGGTGTCGTCCCGCGCGTCCCTGGTTATCGTCCCAGCCAGCCAGACATCGCCGACTTCCAGACCAAGCTCGACCTCGTCCTACGCCAGTCCGGCTACTGAGCGCTTAGCGCGTTTTTAGAATCGCCTCGGCGAGGACGAAATCGGCGGGCCGCGTTAGCTTCAAGTTGACCGACGGGTTTTCCACTAACGCCACATCTTGCCCGACAAATTCGACGGCGGAGCTGTCATC
>CAIXHF010000022.1 GCA_903919185.1 uncultured Opitutia bacterium
ATCGCTGCCAACAAGGTCCCCGGCATCCGGGCCGCCTTGGTCCAGAGCGCCGACGCCGCCGAGCTGAGCCGTCGTCATAATGATGCGAACGTCTTGTGTTTAGGGGCTAAATATGTCGACCTGCCTTTGGCCTTGGCCTGTGCCGAAGCCTTCTTGGCGGCCCAGTTCGAGGGCGGGCGGCACGATAGCCGCGTCGCCAAGATAGAGACTTGTGGATAATTGCCTGCCTTTTCCGTTGTCACGCTTGCTTCCGCATCTTTCACCTATCTCCCTATTCTCATGACTGCCATCAGCCGCACTCCGCTCGCCCAGCTCGACCCAGAAATCGACGCCCTCATCAAGGCCGAGCTCAACCGTCAGCAGACGCACCTCGAACTGATTGCCTCGGAGAACTTCACCTTGCCTGCGATCATGGAAGCGCAGGGCAGCGTGCTGACGAACAAGTATGCCGAAGGCTACCCTGGTAAGCGCTGGTATGGCGGTTGCGAACAGGTCGACAAAATCGAGCAGCTGGCGATTGACCGCGCGAAGGCTCTCTTCGGTGCTGACCACGCTAACGTCCAGCCGCACTCGGGCAGCCAAGCCAACGCCGCCGTTTACTTTGCGAGCATCAAGCCTGGTGATAAGATTCTGACGATGAACCTGTCGCACGGCGGGCACCTCACGCACGGCAACTCCGCTAACTTCTCGGGCAAGCTTTACACCGCTGTCCACTACGGCGTCGGCGCTGATGGCCGCATTAATTACGACGAAGTCGCTGAGATGGCTGCGCGTGAAAAGCCGAAGATGATCACCGTGGGCGCGTCTGCTTACGCTCGCGAAATCGACTTCGCGCGCTTCGGTCAAATTGCCAAGGAGAACGGTGCGCTCCTGCTCGCTGACATCGCGCACATCGCTGGCCTCGTCGCCGCTGGCGTGCATCCTTCGCCCGTGCCGCATGCTGACTTCGTCACCACGACCACGCATAAGACCCTGCGCGGTCCGCGTGGCGGCTTGATCCTGTGCAAGGCTGAGCATGCTAAAGCCGTCGACTCGGCAGTCTTCCCGGGTGCCCAGGGTGGCCCCTTGGAGCACGTTATTGCCGCTAAGGCCGTCTGCTTTGCCCAGTGTGCGACTCCGGAATTCAAGGCCTACGCCCGCCAAGTGGTGGCTAATTCGAAGGCGCTCGCCGACGCCCTTGTCGGTCACGGCTTCGGTTTAATCAGCGGTGGTACGGATAACCACTTGAGCCTTATTGACTTACGTAAGAGCCATCCCAATGTCTCTGGCAAGGATGCCCAGCTCGCGCTCGATGCCGCCCATATTACCACCAACAAGAATACGGTGCCGGACGAGACCCGCAGCCCCTTCCAGGCCAGTGGCATCCGCGTCGGTACCGCTGCGGTGACCTCTCGTGGCATGAAGGAGTCAGAAATGTGCCAAATTGCCCAAGCCATCGCCATAGTGCTCTCCGACCCCTCAAATCCCTCGAAAATCGATGAAGGTAAGGCCATCGCCTCGGCTCTGTGTGCCCGTTTCCCCTTGCCCTATTGAGTTTGTTCCGCACTTTTTCGCTTTCATTCCTTTTTATCCACCCTATTCTTATTTTCTACCCCATCACCCCCATGAATACCCCTATTCGTAACCGCAAAGGCTTCACGCTCATTGAGCTGCTGACCGTTATCGCGATCATCGGCATCCTAGCCGCTGTTCTTTTCCCTGGCGTCCAAGGCGTCATGAAGAAGGCCAAGCAGTCCACCGCCCAGACCAAGGTGCGCAACATCGCCCAGTCCTACATCGCCTACGCCTCGACGGGTAACAAGTTTGTCAAGCAGGGTGCATGGAGCCTCACCGCTCCGTCTCAAGCCAACTCGGTCGCCGACTTCGGTGCTGTTCTCTCCTACAACTCCAACCTGAACTCTGCAGAGCTCTGGTACGTTGAAGCCGACCAGCTCAATGAATCCGCTGCCTTCCCGAAGCAGGTCCTCATCGGTGCCACTGGCAGCCAGACGATTGACCCGAACTTCGCCACCGGGTCCGTCCAGTACGGCTACCACTCCTGGACCACCTTTGTCCCGACCCCTCGCAATATCGACGAAAAGATTCCTCTCTTTTGGGCTCGTGGCCTGACCACCGCTGGTAAGTGGGATAACACCAACGGCGTTTGGGGTGCAGAAGGCGGCCACATTGCCTTTGGTGACTCGCACGTCGGCTGGTTCCAGGATACCGCTAACGACGACACCAAGTTCGTCTCCAAGAAGACGGCTGGTACGATGTCCGCCAATTGGCAGGACGCCGTCTCGGTTGGCACGGTGACCGAATTGAAGTCCAAGTAAGCGACTCTGGTTTCTGCGAAAAGCCCCGGGCCACCGGGGCTTTTTTGTTTTCGGAACCTACCCAATAGGCATTGTTTGCTTAGCATGGCTGCCCTGCGCACATGGATCGACGCTTGTCGGCCGAAGACCTTAGTCGCGGCGGCGGTGCCCGTCGCGGTGGGGGGCGCGGTCATCTGGGCCTATGGCGAGGTCGACGGACGAGCGCTGTGTCTAGTGCTAGC
>CAIXHF010000023.1 GCA_903919185.1 uncultured Opitutia bacterium
AATAATACATATGCCCAAGGCAGGGTTGACATGCCTCAGTCATCCAAGACCATTACGAAAACCCCATGCCCAAAAAGAGTTACTACGTCGCATCAGATGCAATGGGCAACGCTACCGCTATTCTAGACGAGAACGGGAACGTCCTCGAACGTCGCAGTTACGAAGCCTTCGGCGAGATGACCTGCATGACGCCGGACGGCACTCCCTTCGCAACTAGCCCCACCGAGGTGGATGTCGGATTTCAAGGCCAGCAGATCGACGAACTCACCGGGATGTACCAGATGGGCTACCGATGGTACTCACCTATATTGGGGCGTTGGGCGAGCAGTGATCCAATTGGGCTCGAGGGAGGGATTAATATAATGTCATTTGTGGAAAATAGGCCTAATGATTTCTCTGACCCCAATGGTTTGTCTCCCCAATGTGCCCCTGGTTATCGCCCGACTAGGTTTACATACACACTATTTAAAGGCTTTTGGGGATTTGAAACATGTCGCGTCACTGTTGAACATGGGAGCTATTGCCCCCAAAAGGGTCAAGATGAGACAAATGCAATGACCATCCGGGAATTTAAACTAAGATGTCAAAAGTGTGACGATGGGAATTTCGTGCGGCCTCTAGTTCAAATAATGCATCAAGAATATCATTACTACTGTATACCAATTGGAAAAAACCTGGCAATTGACACCTGCAAGGTTAATATCGAAGAACTTTATGAACGCGCTAAGGAATAATTATCGCCTGCTCATTATTTTCGCAGGCATTCTGTCTACCGGATGCCGAAACAGCCAAAAGAAATACACGGATTTCGACTCTTATATCTGGCTGGACATGAAAACTTCCTTTCGTGCACCGAGCACCGCCCTGGACTCGCAAATGTGGCTACGATGCGTCGTGCTCGATGGACATTCAGTCGAGCTTGAAGAAGGATTACATAATTGGGACTCAATCGAAAATTTACGCGACCTCCGTGGTGATAAAGTGCTTGTGCGCGCTGCCTGTGCGATCGAAGGGCTCAAGGATTGCGCAGCAGAAACAGGATATTACCTGACTGCAGTTAATTCAGATGCTTGGCCAAAGTCCTTGCACGGGTTACGATTTCAAGTTCACGAGGTCCGGATTGAAGGACAGGAGTTAAGCTTTAAAACGGAAGTGTCATTTGGACGTCACGGGGCTGACGTGGCGACTCACGATGGCCGCCTAGGCCTTCGAGTATGGCCTTCGACGACACACTTTGACAGGGCAATTCACGTTCGGATGAGGAGTAATCAGGTGCAGGTGATTAACCTAGGATTTGGTTCTTATTTCGCGTTGATTGAGATCATTGATGCGCCTATCATCTCCACGTATGTAAAATTGCCCAAGTGACACTGAGCGGCATCCGCCTATTGTGCCAGGGCTTTGATAGGCTTGAGCCCGTGCAGTGGCCTCGTTGGGAGTCAGGTAGCCCTACGCCGCCGTGGGGCCTTTCAACGTTGTAGATGCCGATCCAGTCGGAGATGACGACCCGGGCCTCGGAGAGCGTGTAGAACTGCCCGCGGTCGAGGAGCTCGCGGCGGGTGCAGCCGTAAAAGGACTCAACGTAACCGTTCTGCCAAGGCGAGCCGGGGGCGATGTATAAAATGTCAGACCCCGCTTGCCGGACGTGACAACCAAGTGCGCCTAACGGCTTCACGTCGTTCGCGATTGCTGCCACAGCTGCAAAGCGCGACGACAATCTTTGCTTTTTCCTTACGGACAGGAACCCGCCCCCCCCCAGCAGCAACCATTGGACCTCGGTTACCAAATTGCCGGCTAACCATGTAGATTTTGGGGCGCACGGGATAACGGATACATGTGAATCTATAACTTTCAACAATACATACGTCCCAAGGCAGGGTTGACATGCCTCAGTCACCCAAGACCATAACGAAAACCCCATGCCCAAAAAGAGTTACTACGTCGCATCAGATGCAATGGGCAACGCTGCTGCAATCCTGGACGAGGAAGGCAACATACTAGAGCGCCGGAGTTACGAAGCCTTTGGCGAAATGAACTGCATGACGCCAGACGGAACACCCATTGCGAGTATTGCCACCCAGGTGGATGTTGGCTTCCAAGGTCAGATCCGCGAAAAAATCACTGGCCTATACCAAATGGGCTTCAGATGGTACAATCCGTCGCTTGGAAGATGGCTCAGTCAGGATCCGATTGGATTATCTGGCGGAACAAATCTCGCATGCTACTCAAACAACGCCGCCCCTAACACCTCGGACCCACTTGGGCTCGATGCGATTCCACTAACCGCACCTGCCCCATCGGAAACAACGATTATAGCTGAAGAGAGCCAACCGAAGATGAGTAGCCTTCAAGCTCCTTCAGCATTAGCAGTAATTGCGACAGCAGTTCGAGGCGCGGAATGGGCACGTGAAAGAGAAGCGAGTCTTAAGCAGCGTGCCGAAGATTGCAAAAAAATCCATAAAGACATGAAGGCGGAAGGCGTATGCTTTGGATGCACGCCTTCCACCCCAAAAGAAGAAGCGTGCAGAAATATGGCCTGTTGGAAGAAGCAGCTGATTGCACGCAAACGCTTCTTAGAATTATCTTGCGACGAATTCCTGGAAGGGAGCATAAAGGATGGAGTAGAAGCATCCAGACAAGGACACGTAAAGCAAGTGATGCAAGTCACCAAAGCTTTCGGAAGCTGCAAAGTTGCCTGCTGCAAATAACCACCGACAAAGTCGACACATGCGAGAAGTATTCAGATTGTACGGAAAGGAATTCTGCGAAGGCTCAACCGACGAGGTGTTAGTTGAAAACAAAATTGCCGACTCGCTTGAGAGCATAAAAGACTTTCTACGGCCAATTAGTTCACAACTAACAATTCCCAGGGAGGTTATCAGGAAATCCCTGCACACGGAGACAGGAAATGCACTCGACAAAGGCACGCTTTTTGATGCGTGTGAAATAATCTGCTGGATGTACGGATGGCCCCGCGAACACTTCACCGAAGCCAAAAGTCTAGCTGCGATGTTTCTACTCATATGCATACACGACGCCCATCGCTTACGCAGGTGCAGATGGGGGAGCATCGAAGATAAGGTGCTCAAAACCCTGACCTCCCGCTTAAGCAGAAAAGCCTCATACGACTTTGAACAGTGCCTACATCTGGTAAAAGATTTCTGAATCATCCCTCTTAATTCCTGCGCCATTTAGAGGCTGCGATTGCGCCCCACGCACATATAAACATCACGAGCAAGACGGACAGCACAAATAGCGTCACCTGCTCATCGCTTCCTCCAGAAAATCACCCCGCGCATGACCTTGATACATCTGAATCACCTTCCGGGTGGCGGCAGGGACGCCCTGTATCTCGACAGGGAAGATTCTACGGGCATCCAGCTTAAGCCTAGAAAGGCGCATCTCGTAGACCTGTGCCTTATCCAGCATCTTGCGATCATAGGGGCTTAGGCTGTCTACAAAGGCCTTCCGCGAACCGTCCTTGGCCGATAGTTCGCCCAAGGGCTCCGAGGCCTTGATGCCCAGCTCGAAGCGCTGGGCGGTGTAGCCGTAGCCCAGAAGCCTGACATAGAGTCGCTTGGCCGCCTCGACATCGCCGGCGTAGATAGACCGCCGGAAGTTCCGCAGCGCCTCGGCGTCGGGGGAGTCATAACTGCCATGCTCCCTCGAGACCCCGTGCCTGGCTTGCTTCCACTGGGTGGCCTTGTCCCGGATATAATAATACGCCCACTGCTCTGGATCGCGCCGGCGGACCTGGAGCACGAGCTGCGAGGCCGAGTCCCATGAAGACCGCGGTGAATAATAATCCGGGTTGGTGGCCCGCATGACCATGTCAGCCGTGAACTGGTCGGTCATCTGCCCCAGGATGGTCTGGGCCATCGCGTAGCGCGGGATGTTGCGCTGGTTGGCTACGTCCGGGAACGGATTCTTGCCCGAGACGACGGTGTAGATCGTCTTTTGGGCCGGGCCGACGCTCTTGGCTCTCAGTGGTCCGAGTTGGCCGAAAATGTTTCTGCGGGACCTGAGGAATTCGTCAGACCTTTGCAATCATTGGGTTTTTGTTGCATTTCTGAATCAGATTGCCCCGGTCGCCTTCTTTGCTTTTGGCTATCCCTTCGCAAGTACCACCCTGCCCACTCCCTTTCACCAAAACTCCCCTATGGCACAAAAAGACCCGTTCAACGCCCTCCGCCCGTTCACCGCTGGCGGCCAAACCGGCTCCCTCTACTCCCTGCCCGCCCTCGAACAGGCTGGCCATGGCAAGATCTCGCGCCTGCCGGTCTCCATCCGTCTCGTACTCGAGTCGGTGCTCCGTAATTGCGATGGCGTCGCGGTGACCGAGAACGACGTCAAGGCGCTCGCGCACTGGAATGCCGCGAAGCCCGTCGATACGGAAATTCCGTTCGTCGTCGCGCGCATCGTGCTGCAGGACTTCACGGGCGTGCCGCTCCTCGTCGACCTCGCCGCCATGCGCGAAGCGGTCGCCCGCCTCGGCAAGGATAGCTCGGTGATCGAGCCGCTCGTCCCCGTCGACCTCGTCGTCGACCACTCGGTGCAGGTCGACCGCGCCGGTTCCGCTTCCTCCTTCCTCGAAAACCTGCGCCAAGAATTCGGCCGCAACACCGAGCGCTACGAATTCCTCAAGTGGGGCATGCAGGCCTTCAAGACCTTCGGCGTCGTCCCGCCCGCCATCGGCATCGTCCACCAGGTCAACCTGGAATACCTCGCGAAGCTCGTCTTCCTGAAGGACGGCGTCTTCTACCCGGACACGCTCGTCGGCACCGACTCCCACACCACGATGATCAACGGCATCGGCGTCGTGGGTTGGGGCGTGGGCGGCATCGAAGCCGAAGCGGGCATGCTCGGTCAGCCGGTCTACTTCCAGACCCCTGAGGTCATCGGCGTCGAGCTCACGGGCCGCCTCCGTGAAGGCGTCACCGCCACCGACCTCACCCTCCGCCTCACCGAAATCCTCCGTAAGGCCAAGGTCGTCGGTAAGTTCGTCGAATTCTACGGCGAAGGCACCGAAGCCCTCTCGCTCGCCGACCGCGCCACGATCGCCAACATGGCCCCGGAATACGGCGCTACGATGGGCTTCTTCCCGGTCGACGACAAGTCCCTCGAGTACCTCCGCCAGACCGGCCGCGACGAAAAGCACGTCGAGCTCGTCCGCGAATACTACAAGGCCCAAGGCCTCTTCGGCATCCCGAAGGCCGGCAGCATCGACTACACGCAGAACCTCACCCTCGACATCAGCACGGTCGTCCCTTGCGTCTCCGGCCCGAAGCGCCCGCAGGACCGCATCGACCTCCCCAAGATCAAGGACTCGTTCAACACGCTCTTCACCGCCGCCAAGGATAAGAACGGTTTCGGCAAGTCCGACGCCGACCGTGGCGCTTCCGCTCCCGTGGGTGCGACCGGCCGCAGCCTGAAGCACGGCTCCGTCGTCATCGCGGCGATTACGTCCTGCACGAACACCTCCAACCCGTCCGTCATGGTCGCCGCTGGCCTCGTTGCCAAGAAGGCCGTCGAAAAGGGCCTGAAGGTGAACGCCAACGTGAAGTGCTCGCTCGCCCCCGGCTCCCGCGTGGTGACCGACTACCTCAACGAGACGAAGCTCACGCCGTACCTCGACCAGCTCGGCTTCAACCTCGTCGGCTACGGTTGCACGACCTGCATCGGCAACTCCGGTCCGCTCGACGCTGACATCGAAGGCGCCATCAAGGCCGGCGACATCGTCACGGCCTCGGTGCTCTCCGGTAACCGCAACTTCGAAGCCCGCGTCCACGGCGCGGTGAAGGCCAACTTCCTCATGTCGCCGCCCCTCGTCGTTGCGTTCGCCCTCGCCGGCCGCGCCGACATCGACCTCGATAACGAAGCCATCGGCACCGGCAGCGACGGCCAGCCCGTCTTCCTGAAGGACCTCTGGCCCACGCAGGCCGAAGTCGCCGAGCACGTCGCCCGCGGCCTCAAGCCTGAGATGTTCAAGTCGAAGTACGCCCCCGACTCCCTCGCCAACGCCACCGCCGAGTGGAAGGGCGTCCAAGGCGGTTCCGGCGCACGCTTCAGCTGGAAGGAATCGTCCACGTACATCCAAGAGCCGCCGTTCTTCAAGGGCTTCTCGATGACGCCGCCCCCGGTGCCTTCCCTCGCGAAGCTCCGCCCGCTGGCCATCCTCGGCGACTCCGTCAC
>CAIXHF010000024.1 GCA_903919185.1 uncultured Opitutia bacterium
ATGATTATCGCTGACCGGCCGCTGACTGACATCATTCCCGTGACGATGCAGGATGGTGACCTGACGACCCAGTACGCGAAGGACCCGGTTGAGAAGTTGGGCCTACTCAAGATGGACTTCTTGGGGCTGAAGACGCTCACGGTGGTCGATGACGCCCAGAAGCTCGTGCGCAAGCACCGGAAGCTACCGAAGTTTAATATCGAGAAAGTTGGCTTCGAGGATGCCAAGACCTTCGCCCTACTCAACGACGCCAAGACGGTCGGCGTGTTCCAGCTCGAATCCGGCGGCATGCAGTCGCTCTGCCGCCAATTTAATATCTCGGCCATCGACGAGATCGTCGCACTCATTGCGCTCTATCGTCCAGGACCGATGCAGTTCATCCCGGACTACATTAAGGGCAAGAAGGACCCCAACTACGTCAAGTACGCCCACCCGCTCCTTGAGAAGGTCGCCAAGGAAACCTATGGCATCCTCGTCTACCAGGAACAGGTCATGGAAGCCGCCCGCGTAGTCGCTGGCTACACCCTTGGCGGCGCCGACATGCTCCGCCGCGCGATGGGCAAGAAGATCCGCGAGGAAATGGAGAAGCAGCGCGACATCTTCGTCGCGGGCGCCAAGGCCACGAACAATATCGAGGAGAAGAAGGCCGTGGAGATTTTTGCGACGCTCGAAAAGTTTGCCGAATACGGCTTCAATAAGTCCCACTCGGCTGCCTACGCCATTCTCTCGTATCAGACCGCCTACTTGAAGGCCAACTACCCGGTCGAGTTCATGTCGGCCGTGTTGACCTCCGAACAAGGTAACGCCGATAAGCTGGCGGAATTCGTGGCGGAAGTCGAAGCCTTGGGCATGCAGATGCTTGGGCCGAATGTAAACCAATCGGACACCGACTTCACTCCCGTCATCAAGGATAACGCCATCCGCTTCGGTCTCGGCGCCATCAAGGGTGTCGGCGAAGGCGCCGCCCGTGCCATCGTGGCGGAGCGTGAGGCTAATGGTGCCTTTAAAGATTTCTCTGATTTCATCAGCCGCATGGGTGACCAGGCCCTCAACGCCCGTTCAATCGAAGCCTTGGCGCGCGCCGGCGGCTTTGACTACACTGGTGAAGACCGCCGACACCTCGTCGACTCGATTGAATCCGTCCGGCGACACTTCTCGTCGGAACGTAAGGAACGCGCCAGCGGCCAAGGCAGCCTCTTTGACATGCTGGGCTCGCAAGACAGTGGCTCGATGAATGCCGCTGACCTTATTCTGCGGAAGTCGGACAAGATGCCCAAGCTAGAGATGCTCAATAACGAGAAGCAACTCCTTGGGTTCTACCTCAGCGGCCACCCGCTGGCAGACTACCACGGACTCGACGAAGCGATTGCGAATTTCAGCACTACCCTTGACCGTATCACCCTCGACCAGAAAGAACGCCACATCGTCCGCCTCTGCGGCATCGTCGGCGGCCTCGAGAAGAAGATCTCCAAGAAGGATAATCGCCCGTGGGCCTTATTTCATGTCGCGACCCGCTCGGTCAGCATCCCCGTGACTATCTTCACCGACGCCTACGATGCGGTCTCCGTCTTAAAGGACGGCGACCTGCCTCTGCTCATGGACGGCGCGCACGTCATCGTGGACGCTCGCCTCTCCTACCGCGAAGAACGCAGCGAATGGTCGATCAGCGCCCACGCCGTCCAACCGCTCCGCAATGCGCCGGCGATGATTAAGCGCATCCTCTTTGCGTTGCGTCCTGGCCCTGAGGCCGGGGACTTCATGGAGAAACTTGTCGCCCACACCCGCCGCGTCGACGGCAGCACGCTCGTGCAGGTAGGTATCCTCCAGGCCGACGGTCGCGTCCTCATCGCCGAAGCCGCCCGCGGCATGACGACGCGCTTTGATCCCGTTATCTACGGGCAACTCGCCAAGCACCCGGCCCTCGCCGGCGTCCAGATCGACCCCCTGCCCCCGACCCAACCACCCCAGCGTAAGTACGGCCCACGCGCCTGAGCTGGCCCGGCCTTCGTTTGTTACTATAAAGTCACAGTAGTGGAGCGAATACCGTTTGCGCCCGCTTTCGCTTGGCTATACCATAACGTATGGTTGACCCTTCGCAAAGATTTGGGGCCTTCGCCCCCAGCCTCGCCCAAAGGCTCGTCTTGGCACTTATCCGCATCCCCCCGCTTTATCGGGGCTCCCTCCGTCCCTTTTGGGTACGGGTTCTGAACGCCCTTCGTGGCGGCCCCGTGGACGTCACGTCCACCTTCGGGCGCTTTCGCGTCCACCCGACCACTAACCTTGTCGACAGCGCTTTACTCATTCACCCCTGCTACAATCAGGCTGAGATTACCTTTCTCCGGGACGGCCTGCACGAAGGGGGCACCTTCGTCGACATCGGCGCCAACATTGGCCTCTATTCCGTCGCGCTCGGCAACTCCCTCCGGGCTTCCGGACGGGTGGTCTCGATCGAACCTAATCCAATCTGCGTGGAACGCCTTCGCGCCAACCTGCGCTTCAACGACCTGCCGACCGACGGCGTCTTCCCGGTCGCCGCGGGCTACCAGCTCGTGCGGAACACCCGCAACAACGCGCTACTCACCCTCGGCTGAGGGCGCCTTAGGCGCTTATCCGTTGACTTCGCAGGGGCGTGGCGAAACCTCAAATACAGGCATGGTCTCCATCTATATCCGGACCTATAAGCGTGACATCGCTTGGCTGGACTTCTGCCTGCAATCGATTCAACGAAACCTCAAAGGGTGGGATGAAATCGTCGTGTGCATTCCCGCAGGCCAAGAGCATCATCTTAGATACGCGGAAGGCGTGCGCATCGTGAGCTCGCCCGTTTACGAGAATGATTACATCGGTCAACAGGTCCGCAAACTCCTGTGCCATCAGCGGGTCGCTGGCGATTTAGTGCTCATCGTCGACTCCGATCTGGTCTTCCTCCCCGGGGCCTCCGTGGACGATTACATGGAGGGGGGGAAGCCGCGAATCCTGACCTGTAAATGGCCCAACCCACCTGACGTTGCGACTCGGAGATGGCGGCCAGTGGTGGCGAAACTTTTCGGGGAAGACCCCCCCTACTCCTTCATGCAAGGGCATGGGGCGCGGTTATTCAAAAAATCCTCTCTCGAAGCCTTCAGCCGGCGCTTTCCTGCCATCGACGACTACGCCCGACGGCAGCCTCGTAATGCGTTCAGCGAGTTCCAATTCCTTGGGTTCTTTATTTTCCAAAGCGAGCGCTCGGACTACGCGTGGACGGAGCTCAGTGCATCCCCGCTTCCGCTCTATCATGCTCGACAGTATTGGAGTGTAGATGGGCTAACACCGGCGGTTCTCGCCGAAATGGCGAAGGAAGGATTTTCCGCGCGGTGGCCGGATACACTCTCACCACTCGACCAGTTTAAGCGGTGGCTCTCGCAGGCGACCCGTCGCGCCAAACAGTGGCTCAAATCCATCGGCGTTATTCACTCCTGACCATGCGCCCACTACGGATTGCTTTTAGCGATTTCATCTTCAGCCGGAATGACCGGGACCGTATGGCGTCGTTCGACGCACAGGATAACGTCTTCACCCGCCTCCTCGCTCAGCATTGGGACGTCCGAGTGGTGCCCATGGCCGAGGCGGAGGTCCTCGTCTACTCGACCTTTGGCGAGGCCCACCGGGCCTTCCGTGGCCGCAAGGTGTTCTACACCTCAGAGAATGTCCTGCCCGACTTCGACGCCTGCGACCACGCGATCACTTTCTGCCACCTTCCCGACGATCCTCGGCATTTCCGTCTCCCGCAGTACGTGTTCTACGTCGACGACGTGCAGCGGCTAGTTCAGTCGGCAGACTTCGACCCAGCAGCAGCGCTCCGTGCTAAGTCGAAATTCGCAAACTTCGTTGTCTCCAATCCACGCTGTCCCGAACGCAACCGCTTCTTCCGGCAACTGCATCGCCGCCGTCACGTCGATTCTGGCGGCCGACATTTCAACAACCTCGGCCGACCGATTGCCGATAAGCTCGCCTTCATCCGCGACTACAAGTTCACGTTGGCCTTTGAGAACTCGGCCTCCACCGGCTACACCACCGAGAAGCTCGTGGAGCCGATGCTCGCCGGCAGTATCCCGATCTACTGGGGCAATCCGGAAGTCGCGCGCGACTTTAATCCCCGCAGTTTCATCGACGTCGCTCATTTCCCTAGTTTTGATGCGGCCATTGACCACATCCTGAAGGTCGATGCGGACGACGCACTTTATCTGCAGTATATCCGCGAACCTTGGTTCAACGACAATACCCCGCCGAGCTGGTTTAATCCGCAGGAGCACCTCCAGGCCTGGCAACGCTTCCTCGCGTCCCCTTGGGTGGAACGTCCCCGCATCTACCGCGACCGCGGACTCCGCGACCATGTGCGCGGAACTGGTTTGGGCCGACACCTCTCCAGCCTCGGAACGAAACTGGACGGGCTGCTGTGGAAGGCCGGCTGGCGCTAGGCTACTTTAGATCGGTTTAGCCACTTCCAGGAAGTGCTTGGCCACGTAGGCGATATCTTCCGGTGTGATATTGGCATGATTCGGCAGGTAGAGTCCATAATCGTGGACCTTGTCCGCGACTGGGAGGTGCGTGACGCCGAACTTCTTAATCCAAAACGGCTGGCGACCCATCGAGCCGCAGACTAGCGGGCGGCACTCGATGCCTTGCGCCAGCAGGTGCTTGGAAAGCTCCAGGCGATTGGCCGCGTACGTTCCAAAGGCGAAGCTGGAGACGAAGCTATCCGGGCTATGCTGCGAGAAAAACTCCGGCAGGGCCTGCCGGTAGAGCTCGAAGTTGCGGGCCCGGACCTTAGCGATTTCTGGCAGGCGCTTCAGTTGCAGACGACCGAGGTAGGCGTTAAGATCGGTGGAGCGGAGGTTGTAGCCAGCGTAGTAGAAGCTGTAGAACTCGCGGAAGTCGTCGATTTGGTACTCCTGCTTCCAGGCTTGGCGGTCGGCTTCAGGCACGTCGCGCGACCACCCGTGGGAGCGGATGGAAAGCATCACGCTGTAGAGCTTGTCGTCGCTGAGGGTGATGGCGCCGCCTTCGATGCTCGAGATGTGGTGGCCGTAGTAGAAAGAGAACGAACCGGCCAAGGACAGCGCACCGGTCTTCTTCCCCTTATATTCGGAGCCCAAGGCCTCGCAGGCATCTTCGATCACGAGACAGCCGTACTGGTCGCAGAGGCGATGAATGGCGTCCATCTGGTTTGGGTGCCCGAGGATGTGGACGAGGATTAACAATGCGGGGCGCTCTTTCTTCAGCAACGTCTCGAGATGGTTAAGGTCGACGCCGAGATCGTTCGCATCGGAGTCGCAGAGGAAGCACTCGAAGTCCATCTGCACAAACGGGGAAAGGGTCGTAATCCAAGAGACGGCCGGGACGATCACTTTCTTATTCCGGAGGTAACCAGCCTCGAGGAGGCTGTAGGCCATCAGTAAGTTCGCGGATGAACCACTGTTCACCATGATGCTATACTTGGTTCCGGTGTAGGCAGCGAACTCGGCTTCGAACTCCCGGGTCAGCGGGCCCTTGGTGAGCTGCTTGCCTTCTTGGAGCCAGCCAGCGAGGGACCGGATCTCCTCCTCGGAGATGGTGTTATCGGCCAGCTTGATGGTTCGCTTAGTCATGGGAAATCAGTGGGCGCTTGGGATGGAACAGGCGGTAGATGCCGTTGTAGATCTTCGCTTTCACGCGCATACAGAAAAGCAAAACGCGGGCTGGTAAGTCGAGCCGGAAGGTCTTCACGAGCCAGGCGATAGTATAGTAGAGCCGCGACTCTTGATAGGCGCGGTAGAGGGCTTTTTTACGGGTCGCGTCCTTATGCGCGTCGATGGTGATTGAACCCTCGTGGGCAGAGAACACGGCTAAGGGCTCATCGACGTAGCCGAACTTCTGGTAGTCCAAGGTGGTCATGGCCGTCATTAGCCAATCCGGGCCGACGCCACGGTATTCGAAGGAGGTAAAGGGCACCCGCCCGACCAATAGGTGGTTGAGGATGTCCTTGCGGCGGATCAGGGTAGCGCCGGGCGAAACTAGCCCTTTAATCTGGTGCGACATGAAACGCCGCACCGGGTAGACTCCCGTCGGCCCGAGGCTGGTAAAAAGATAGGCGAGTGGCTGCTGGGTGGCGTCGTCGCGGACTTCGGCGCTGGACAGGCAAAACGCCACAGTGGGCCCCATCAACGCCATACATTTCTCGATGAATGTCGGGGCGATAAAGTCATCGTCATAATTAATATGGATGAACTCTCCGTGGGCGGAGACCACCCCATCCAGCCAAGCGAAGTGCACCCCTGAATCCTGCTCGCGCCGAACGTAGCGGATACGGTCCCCATACGAACGGGCGACCGTCGGGGTATCATCGGTGCTCCCATGGTCGCAGACCACAATCTCGCAAGGGAAGGTCTGGGCCAAGGCCGAGTCGATGCACCGCCGGAGCATGCCGGAGCGGTTAAAGGTCGGAATGACGATGGAGACCTGCGGAGGGGTCATGAGCCGAGAAGTTGACGGAGGCGGGAGGTGTCGGCAACCAAGGACGTGGGGGTGCCTTCGGAGGCGTTGACAATCTGCAGCCGGAGGGGCGCTAACGACTGGACGAAATCGCTGATTTTAGTGCCTCGTCCGGACCCCACGTTCACTAGGCCAGTCGCTTGCTTCGCCAGCAAGGACCGTATGTGCGCCACTAAGTCATCAGCCAAGGAAAGGTCCCGGATATCGTCCGCCCCGAACAGCCGGAAGGGTTGCGCTAGATCCTCCGTGGCAAAGCGCTGCTGCAAAGACGGGTAGAGAAAGGACCCCGTCTGCGTCGGGTGATAGAAGCTGAAGATACGCCCGATGCAATAGGGCACGCCCATCGCCCCCGCTGACGCCTCGACGACCTGCTCGCCTAGCCGCTTCGAGAGACCATAAGGATTGATCGGCACGACCGGGGCGGACTCCGAAATCGGGGCAGCCTGCGGTTGATAGACGTGGCTACTGCTCGCGTAGAATAACCAAGGCTTCTTCGCCAAGGCCCCCAACTCGGCGACCAAATTGGCCGTACCGCCGACGTTGACCTGAAAAGCACGGGCGGGGTTGGCCTGGACCGACTGCGTCGGTACGAGCGCGGCGAAATGGACGACAGCATCGAAAGTACCAGCCTGGAGCCAAGCACGCAGATCTTCGGGGCGGCAGATGTCACCCGCAAAACAATCGAAAGCCATCTCGTCGGCAGATAGCTGCTCCTGGAGGATTTTCCCCAGAGTGCCACGTCCGCCTGTGATGCCAATTCGCATTTCTGAATAAGAGTATTTGTAAGAAACCGCGGTTCAACTTGAAACGGCTAGCAAGGCCCGAAACACCCTATAAGAAATGCGTTGCCTGAGTAAGTTCCCCGAGTTTATCCCACTACCGCAGATATGTCGCCCAGCCCATCCATCAGTGTGGTCCTGCCAACCTATAACTGCCGTCACTTACTCGGGGCGCATCTCCATTCAATGCAGGCGTGGCTAGACTTGGCACACGAGGTCATCGTGGTGGACAGTCGGTCGACGGATGGAACGCTAGAACTCATCCGCCAAGAACTGCACCACCCAGGTCTCCGTATCATTGAACGCGACCGCGGGCTTTACGCCTCTTGGAATGAGGGCATCGCCGCGACGACGGGTGACTATGTCTACATCAGCACGGCCGGTGATACCATTACCCGTGATCAGCTCCTACACCTCCGGGAAGTCGGAGAAGCACTCTCGGCCGATACAGTCGTCAGCCCGCCAGACTTCGCCTATGAGGATGGACGGCCAGCCCGCGACCTCGGGTGGCCGCCGGCTAAGTTGCTGGCGGCCTTCGGCCAAGGACAACCGTTCGCGATGCAACCAGAGGCCACCCAATTCCTAGCCTTCCAATTCTGCCCCCAAGCGATCCTCGGCAGCTCGGCCGCCAACCTCTACCGCGGCGCCCACCTCCGGGCCCGCCCCTTCCCTACCGAATACGGAGTGGTCGGCGATACCGCCTGGATCATGCGTTATGGCCACGAGACGCGCCTGGCGCTGACTCCGCGAAGTGGGTCCACCTTCTGCATCCATGAGAAGGAATCCAAGGGGACGCCCGAACAGTGCGTGGAACTTCACCGACGATTGATTGGCCATGAATCGGCCCGTCTCCGCGAAGCCCTGCAGGTCAGCCCGCGGCTGGCAAACCTGCTGGACGAGCAGGAACGTCCAGCACGCACGAAGCGGCTGTGGGCAGAGAGGCGCCAATTATGGCACGCACCAGAGAATCGAGTGGCCAACAAACTCCGCTGGCTGTCCGTCACTTCACGCTACCTATGGTCCAGGCTGAAGGACAAGCGACAGGCTCGACGGACCATGCAGGCGCTGCAAACGAACGGCGCTTTATTTACACACCTGTCTTACTAAACCCGGCCGGCAGGATTCAGCCTTCCCCTCCCGTGTAGGTTTCCGCTAGGGTGCAGATATGAGCGTAAAGCCCCTCGGTTTCGGTATCTGGGGAACCGGCATGATCGCCGAGTTCCATGCGAAGGCGCTCGCCGAAATCCCCGGCGTTAAGGTCGTGGCTGCCTTCAACCGCACTCCGGCCAAAGCGGAAGCGTTTGCCCACCAGTATGGGGCGACCGCGTGCGCGACTCCCGAGGCTTTACTCGCACATCCCGAGGTCGACGTGGTTTGCCTCTGCACACCCAGCGGCGATCACTTGGCTCCCGCCTTGGCCTGCGCCCGCGCCGGCAAACATGTGGTCGTCGAGAAGCCGCTCGAGGTCACCTTGGCCCGTTGCGATGCCCTGACCGCCGCCTGCGCCCAAGCTGGGGTCGTACTCGCCGGCATCCTGCCCCGCCGCTTCGGCGCCGGGTCACAGGCGTTGAAGGCCGCCATCGTCGCCGGTCGCTTCGGCCAAATCACTTTAGCGGGGGCGCTCATCCCTTGGTGGCGCACACAGGCCTACTACGATTCCGCCGCTTGGCGCGGCACGTTCGCCCTCGATGGCGGCGGAGCCCTGATGAATCAAGGTATCCATACCATCGACTTGTTACTCTGGCTCCTCGGACCAGTGAAGCGCGTCTCGGCGACCGCCGGACTCGTCGCGCATGAAGGCATCGAGGTCGAAGACATTGCCACCGGCTGGATCGAATTCGCCAACGGTGCCCGCGCGACGCTCGCGTGCTCGACGGCTTGCTGGTCCGGCACGGGTTTCCCGGCCGAAATTCGTATCCACGGCACGACTGGCTCGGCCGTGCTCCGCGATGACAAACTGACGGCTTTTGAATTTGCGACGCCCCACGCGGCCGACGCCCAACAGCTCGCCCCCGCCACGGAAGGCGCGGGCGCTGGCGCCAATGACCCTAAGGCCATCGGACATGCTTGGCATCGGATGAACTTGGAAGACGCCATCGCCGCCATCCGCGCGAAGGGCCGCCCCTCGGTCGACGGCGCCGAAGGCCGCAAGGCGGTCGAGCTGATTCTCGCACTCTATGCATCCGCCCAAAATGGCGGCACTCCCGTGGATCTCCCACTCAAAGGGGATCCAGTTCTCCGGGCGCTCAGCACGAAGAAAAAGGTCTAGTCGCCGGCGGATCGGTAAACTTCGCCCAACTTGGTGATTTCACCGTCCTTCAATAAGGCCGCCTTGCCAGAGCTCGGATTAAAGTATGCGTAACGCTCAACGAAACGCTGCCGCTCTAGGGCCCGTAGGGCGCCCTTCAGGAACTGCACCTGCCCTGCTTCGTCCGCACTCGAATACATGGCGTTGAACTCGGTGATCCAAACGGGTCGTTTATAGTTTGTATTCAGTTCCTTCAGCCAATCCTCGAAAGCGCCGGGGTCGGCGCTGCGATACCAATGGGCCGTGACGAAATCTATCCGCAGTTTCTTGCGCTGGGCTTGTTCTATAAACTCGCGCATCCACGCCCCACCACCGCCGTCCGAGGAGACACACGGTGAGCCTAAGCGGAGTTTCTTCTCTTCGGCGAACTTCACTAAGAGCGGCCAAGCCTCAATCGCCTGCGCCACCGTGAGGTTGCCCTGTGAAGCGCGCTCGGGCTCGTTGAAACCGAGCAGACACCTGGTGGTGACGTCGCTCACCTGACTGAGTTCTGACGACCCCACGGGCTGTCGATTGCCCTTCACCATCGGGACAAATTCGTAGCCTGCGGTGCCCTTCCCCGAGCCACCCCAGGCATACCACCACGTGCAGCCGAACTGCTGAGCCGATTCGGGCCGATTACCCGCCCACCCTTTCTTCAGAGAGCGGTGGGCAGGCTTTTCCTCCGCCCAAGCGGCCAGCGGAGCCAAGGTAGCGCTGGCCAGCAAGAGGCGCAGGGTGTCTCGACGGCTAAGCGACATAGAAAAAACCTAGCAGGAGGCAAAATGATGCAAAGCGTCAAATCACCCTTTGCAGAGGAGAGGCCGTGGCCTTTAATCGGCCCATGCCCCTGCTCGGCCGAATCCTCTGCCTGCTCGCTTGCTGCCACCTGTCGGCGACGGAGATGCTGTTTGAGCGCGGCCAATGGAACGTTCCCGTGGTCATGCCAGCTAATCCCGAACCCGACGAATGGTACGCCGCCCATTCGCTGGTGGAATGGTGCGAACGCGTGACTGGTAAAAGGCCCGAACTAATCGAAGAGTCCGCCCTCGCCAGCGGTACGACGGCAGGCCTCTACGTAGGGCAGACCCAAGCAGCCCAAAAGACTGGCGTGCTTGCGCCGCCGGGCGAGGGCGACACGGCTACCTGCCGGGTGATTGGTCGCTCGGTCTTCTTGGTTGGCAATAATCCGACCGCCACCCGCATCGCCGTCGGTCGTTTCTGCGAACGCTCACTCGGCGTCTTCTTCGCCTTCCCTGGCTCCAGAGGTGCGGACTGGGTTAACCAGAGCCGCATTGCGCTGCCCGCCAATGATGACTTTCGGCCGGCCTTTGCTTGGCGTGAAATCGGCGGCCTCCGCAATGAGCTTAGCCAAGAATGGGCCTACAGCATTGGCTATGGTCGGGCCCCGACTTTCTCTCACGGGCTCTATGCCGCCTTCGGGAAAAAGGAATTCGCTGAGGACCCGACACTCTTTGCGTCCGTCAACGGCGTCCGCCAAGCCCCCCAAGGCAATGGATATGACGCTAACCCGAACCTCGCCCACCCCCGTGCACCGGAAATTGGCGCCCGGCACGCCCGCGCCTGGTTTCATAAGCAACCGGATGCCTTCTGCGTGCCCCTCGGCGTCAACGATTCCCTGACGTTTGATGACTCCGTACCATCCGAGGGCTGGTATCGCGAACGGCCAGTTAGGACGGATTACGTGGTCCGCTACTTGAACGAAGTCGCCAAGTCTTTCTGGCAACCGACGGGCGACCTGCGCGGCGAACGCCATGCGCTTGGTACCCTAGCCTACCTGCAGACGTTACGGGCTCCGACGGTGAAGATCGACCCGGCCATCTTCCCCTGGGTCTGCGCCGACCGCATCGGCTATGCCGACCCGGCCTTCGCCGCTCAAGAGTCCGCTAACCTCAAAGCATGGGTGCAATCCGGCGCTCGCCGCGTGGGGGCCTACGATTATTGGTACGGCGTCGACTATACCTGCCCTCGGGCCCACTTCACCGCGCAAGCAGCCACCATCCGTACCGCCCATGCGGTCGGTGTGAAGGGCTGGTATGCGGAACTCGCCCCGCTCTGGGGTTTTGATGCACCCAAGGCTTGGCTGGGGGCTAAGCTATTGGAACGACCCGACCAAGATGCTGAAGCGCTGCTCTCGCGTTGGTTTGCAGCCGCCTATGGACCAGCGGCGGAACCCATGCGCGAGGCTTATCGGATTGTCGAAGCCGCCTGGACACGCGATGCACAGGTGGGCGGTGCTAACCAATGGATCCGACATTTCCGCGCCGAAAGCTCTGCGGCTGTGTTGACCGAAGACGAAGTCGCCCGCCTCTCCGCCTATGTCGCGCAAGCGGAAGCTGACCTCGCTGAAAACGATAAACTGACCTTCCGCTTGCAGAACCAGCGCTGGCGCCTGCAGCAATTCGTCGACGCCTGGACGCTCTCCGTAAAATTCCGTCGGGTCCACGCTGCCAGAATAGCTTCGGCCCAAACTAGCTTAAAGGCCCTCACGTGCCTACAGCGTCTCATCAAGGCCGAAGCCGATTTCCAAGCACACCAGCAACGCTTTAATATCGCCTGGGGAGCCTATAGCCTGCCTGTGCATTGGTTGGAATTCATCCCGACTGATCCCCGTCCCGAATTCTGCGCCGCTGCCTTCGCCCGACCCGAACTCCGCACGGAGTTGTCCGCATTAACCCTCACCGACCAGACGGGCCTTAGCGCCTTAAATGCCTTTTGGCTGCAGCACGCGGAGGAGGCCGTCGTGACCTCGCGGCCGGCGACCACCGAAGCCCTCTTTGAGGCGTGGCAGTTCCGCCGGGCTAACCAGCAATTCAGTGTCGTCTCCGCTGGCACCGGCCTCATGCAAGTCACCCGTGACGCTGGCACGTTAACACGCTCCCAATCAATTGCAGAAGGTTGCTTCGTACAGCTCGCCGTGAAACTCACAGGCCACGAGCCGACGCGGGACGTTCGCCTGACGATGACCTTCAAGGGGAGCGGGAAGCCCCTGACCCGCACGATCCGTTGCACCCCAGAGTCGGGCGACCTCATCTTGCCTGCTCCCAAGGGGGCGACCGAAGTAGAGTTTGCCATCGTCTTCGAAAATGGGGTCACCCTATTGTCCGTGGAAACGGCGGTGCTCACGCCCCAGCGCTAATCATGGTCAAACGTCTCTTCGATATCTGCTTCTCGCTCGGTTGGCTGATTCTCTTCAGTCCGCTACTAGTGGGCGTGGCTGTCTTAGTACGCTTCAAACTAGGCTCACCCATTCTATTTCTGCAGGAACGCCCTGGCCGTCACGGGAAGCCCTTTAAGGTCGTGAAGTTTCGGACGATGACCGATGGCGTCGACGGAACCGGCAAGCCGTTACCGGATGAGGTTCGCCTGACAGCCTTCGGCCAGTTCCTCCGCTCGACGACGCTCGACGAGTTTCCGCAGATGTGGAACGTGCTACTCGGCGACATGAGCGTCGTCGGCCCACGTCCTCTGCTCATGCGGTACCTGCCACGCTATAACGCCTTCCAGGCTCAGCGCATGCTCATGAAGCCTGGCGTGACTGGTTGGGCGCAGGTCAACGGCCGGAACGCCCTGACGTGGGACGAAAAATTCGCCCTCGATATCTGGTATGTCCAAAACCAGAGCCTCTGGCTCGATCTCCGGATCGTCGTAAAGACGTTCTTCGTGGTCTTTGGACGGCGCAACGTGAACTCCGTGAGCGCCGCCACGATGGAAGAGTTCATGGGCGACGGAAAATAACCTGTCATCTGGGCACAAAAAAGCCGCACTGGGTGCGGCGCGGAAGACGGCTTAACCAGACGACTAGGGAACGGCTGAGCCGATGACGCGGAGGCCGTAGCCGGCTTGCTGGACCGCCAAGCGATCGACGATATTGCGTCCGTCACAGATAACCGCACCAGGGCTGAGCTTGGCAGTCGCCCAAGGGATAGAGCGGAACTCATCCCATTCGGTGAGGACAGCCACCGCACCCGCACCGGCCAAGGCTTGGGCGGCAGTAGTTGCGATGGAGAAATGGCTAGGGCTAGCGAGCTCGGCCGCAAAGCGCTGACCATCTACCCGTGGGTCATAAGCGATGACCTCTAGGCCGGACTGCAAAAGCCGACGACACACGGACAGCGAGGCGGATTCACGGAAATCGTTGGTGTCTTTCTTGAATGCCAACCCGAGGACGGCCACACGGCGGTTGACGCTCGCCTGCTGAACAGCCTCGGCAAAGCGACGCTTCTGCCACTCATTGATGTCGACGACGCCTTGCCAGTAGGCGGCAACTTCGGGGAGCGCATAGTGCTCACAAAGATAAATCAACGATAGTAGATCTTTCTGGAAGCAGGACCCGCCAAACCCGACCGAGGCTTGGAGGAACTTCGGGCCGATGCGTGAATCCGCCCCCACCACCTTAGCGACCTCCGACACTTCCGCCCCGGTTTTTTCGCAAAGCGCCGAGAGCGAATTAATGGAAGAAACGCGCTGGGCTAAAAAGGCGTTCGCGGCTAGTTTGGACAGCTCTGCTGACCAAAGCCCCGTGGTCAGGATTTTCTCCGGAGAAACCCACGAGGCATAGATGGACTTCAAGGCTGCCACCGCGGCGGGGTCTTCGCCGCCAATGAGCACGCGGTCCGGATGCTCGAGGTCCCGGATGGCCGTACCCTCGGCGAGGAACTCCGGGTTGGAGAGGACGGCGAAAGTGCTGCCCGCTTGGGTCGTCGAAAGAATCTGCTGAATACGCTCCGCCGCCCGCACTGGCATAGTCGACTTCTCCACCACGATAGTATGTCCGCGGGCATGCTCGGCGATGAGCAGCGCGCAGGCCTCGACATACTGTAAGTCCGAAGCTTTGCCCGCACCCTCGCCGGTCGTCTTCGTCGGAGTCTGCACCGAAATGAAAACGACGTCGGCTTCGGCTAAAGCCGAGACGCCTTGGGCTTGCGGGTGGAAGTGCAAATTACGCCCACGGACCTGTCGGACGATTTCCCGTAAGCCAGGCTCAAAGACGGGCAAGTTGTCGCTATTCCAAGCAGCGATGCGCTCCGCGTTAAGGTCTAGCACCATCACTTGCACGTCTGGGCAGCGTGCCGCGATGACGGCCATGGTGGGGCCGCCGACATAACCAGCGCCGATACAGACAATCTTCTTGGGACGAGAATTCATGGACTTAACGAAGGCTCAAGGGGCGGATATAGGCGGCTGTCCGACGGAGGCCTTCGGTTAGCTCGATCGTAGGCTGCCATTGTAGGTGGGTCCGCGCCTTGGTGATATCGGGGCAACGTTGCTTAGGGTCGTCTACCGGGAGTGGTAGGTGTCGAATTGGGACCGTCGACCCGACTTCGGCCTGCACGGCTTGCGCCAGCTGTAGCATTGTGAATTCCGTGGGGTTACCGAGATTCACGGGGCCGAGGTTGGTCGGTGCGGCCAACACTCGCATGAACCCTTCGATTAAGTCATCCACGTAGCAGAACGAGCGCGTCTGGCTACCGTCGCCATAGACCGTCAGGGCTTCCCCGCGCAGGGCTTGCAGCAAGAAGTTCGTGACCACCCGGCCATCATCGAGGCGCATGTTCGGGCCGTAACTATTAAAAATACGCACGAGGCGGGCATCGACCCGGCCCAAGCGCTGGAAATCGGCGCACAGTGTTTCCGCCAAGCGCTTACCTTCATCATAGCAAGCGCGCGGGCCCACCGAATTCACATTACCCAGATAACTTTCTGGCTGTGGATGAACCAAGGGGTCGCCATAAATCTCGGACGTAGATGCCTGCAAGAGCTTGGCTTGATGGCGTTCGGCATTTTCCAAGGCATGCAGCGTCCCGAGGAAGGCAATCTTCGCCGTGTAGATTGGGTCTTTCTGGTAATGCGGGGGCGAAGCCGGGCAGGCTAAATTACAGACTACGTCGACCGCATGGTCGTAGGGTGCGGTGACGTCATGCTTCACGAAACAGAAACCCGTATGGGCCGACAGCGCCTGGACATTGGCCTCGGTACCCGAATGAAAATTATCTAAGCCGATGACTTGGTGTCCGTCGCGTAGCAAGCGCGTAGACAAATGGTAGCCGAGGAAGCCGGCGGCGCCGGTGACGAGGTATCGCATCGAAGTTAGGAAAGTTGACGCACGATGGCGGCCACGCGGTCGGCAAAGACGGCGGGGCCATGGGTGGCGGCAAGGGCGCGTGATTCTGCCTGGGCACGGACGAGGGCGTCGTCCTCGGACGTTGCCAATTGCAAAACGGCTTGGGCTAACGCCGCGTGATTGCCGGCGGGAAACTCCGCGGTATTCTTTTGGCCCGCAAAGTCCAAGCGGGAGCCGATCGCATCGGAGAGTAAGAGCTGGCAGCCCGAGAGGGCGGCTTCGTGCACGACGAGCCCCCAGGCTTCACTGTGGCTGGGCAAGGCAAAGATGCGCGCCGAACGATAGAGTTCCCCGAGTTCCGTCGGCTGAACGAAGCCGTGCACGCGAATGCGAGCATGCGGGGGGAGTTTATCCTGCAACGGCCCGTTGCCGTAGAGGTGCAGCTCCCACTCGGGCAACTGATCGGCGATCGACGCAAAGGCCTGGGCGAGACCCACGCAGTCCTTGCGCTCGATATACTGCCCAACGAATAAGATACGCTTGGGGCGCTCGGCTAGCGGCGGACCATCGAAGAAGACCGCTGGGTCGGCCCCATACAGGCCCTCAAAGATTTCCTCGTTGGCGAAGCCATACCAGCGAGCCAAGCGACGACCCGAACGGCCAGGGACCAAGACGGCGGCGAACTTCCGCTTCTGCGCCAGACGGAACCATGCCCCGCCGAACCATTGACGCAGATTACCCCGCCAGTCGTTATCCATCAGGAGGCAGACCTTCCCGCCCGCCGCGCGAACTTCATCGCCCAAGGCATTAAAGGCCGGGCACGACCAGCCTGCTTGGAAAAAGACTTTGGGCGGGACCAAGCCTAAGTCAGCCCAGCGGACGACCTGCGCGCCATCCACCCAATGAATGGGCTGACCGAGGGCCTCCTCCATGCCTTGAATGGGCACCGCGGGACGAGTGCCAATAACGGCACAAGGCTGACCCTGTTGTGCAATGGCCGGCCGGAGTTGACGGGCCGCGTATTGCGGTAACCCCTGCCATGAAAAGGCGGTGCTCATAGCTGCAAGGGTGCCGCTTGGGCTTCGCGACGCATGGTGCGGTAATAGATTCCGGCGCAAAGTAGACCGAGAATGCCCGTGGGAATTAGACCCCAAAAATCACCCACCGCGGAAGATACGCTCCCCTGGGCTGCAGCTAAGGCGGCTCCCGCCAAGACCGCCCAAGCCCACGTCCGGGCACCGATCCAATGACCAGTGCGCCAGCGCATGACTAACGTCATCAAGACCGCATAAGCCACATAGCCAGCGGCAAAGGCGATGGCGGCACCAGACAAGCCGAGCGGACCAATTAAAGCCAATGGCAAGAGCCCTAGGATTAGGTTAGAAATCAATTCAACGGCGAGAACTGAGCGCGTGGAACCACGGGCCTGCAGCCAAAAGCCCATCGGCCAAGAAACCAAGCGGAAGAAAACGCCCCAGACCATCCAAGCGAGCAAAGGAATCGCGGGGTCAAATTGGTCGGCCGTATATAACCAATGAATACAGACCCGACCCATCGTCAGTAAGGCCGCCAATAAAGGAAGCGCCAATAAGAGGCCGGCTTGAATCTGCTTTTCCACCAGCGACCGGGCTTCGGTTTCATCTTTGGCGGCGGCGACGCGCGGGAAGAAATCCGTCGCCATGGCCGCAAAGACAAAACCGGGCAAGCTACTCGCGATGGCCAAGGCTGCCTGATAATGTCCCGCAGCCTCTAACCCAAACTCGCGCAAGACAATCCAGCGCGCCAAGTAGGCCGACAATTGCGAGAGCAAGCCAACCACCATTAAGGCTCCGCCCAGTTGGAGTAATTCACGTATAAGCGCGCGATCAGGCGCAGCGTCGGTAATCGCGGGACAGTGCTTACGCGCCGCCACCCACATGAAGACGGCCGGGGCACCGGTCGCCACAAGGATGCCGAGGGTGACCCCAATGAGTGAATACCCTGCTTGGTGGCAGAGGTAGATCAGCGGCAGGCCTAAGAGGACGCCCGCAAAGGCGGATAGGACTTGGGTCGTGGCCAAGGCGCGCAGATGGCCGCGGGCTTGGAGCAAGGCGCCCCACATGCCGGCAGCGACTAAAAGAGGGACCGCCAGTCCCGCCAGTCCCAACTCTAAGATATGTCGATCGTTGGGTTGGAAGGTCCACAGTCCAATAGGCACAAATAGTATCGCGACCGCTAAGAGTCCGACCCAACTGAGGCGGACGCCCAGCCAGCGAACCGCGACCAGCTTGGCGGCCTGTTCGTCCGGCGTGGCCGACGCCACCGTGCGGACGCCGGCAGTCGCCAAGCCCCACCCTGCGGCCATCGCAACCAGTCCGTTAAAGGAAACCAAGATGCCCGCGAGGCCAACGCCCGCTGGGCCGACCATCAAGGCGATCGCTTTGGTACGGAAAAAAGCCGCGCCCAACACCAAGACCGAGGCTCCGCCCATGAGCGCGCTGGAACGGAGGATGCGGGCGAAAGCCATTCGAAGATTACTTGAGGGCAGACTTCACGCCAGCGATGACGCGGTCGCGGTCATCGACGGACATTCCTGAGCCCGAAGGCAGGCAGAGCCCTTGGGCGAAGAGACCTTCGGCAACCTGGCCGCCATGATATTCAGCCCCCGCGAAGACTGGCTGTAGGTGCAGGGGCTTCCAAATCGGCCGTGCCTCGATATCGAGTTTCTCTAAGGCAAGCCTCACGTCATCCGTGGTGGCCCCCGCTTTGGTCGGGTTAATCGTCAGACAAGATAACCAGTGCGTGGACTCTCCCCAGGATGCCTCGGGCTGCATGACAATACCTTGGCAAGCAGCGAAGGCTTTTTGATAGCCGCGGTAATGATCACGCCGGCGGGTGACCTTGCCGGCCAAGCGCAGCAACTGACCGCGCCCAATCGCCGCACAAATATTACTGAGGCGATAGTTATAACCGATCGTGGAATGCTGGTAGTGCGCAGCGGGGTCGCGGGCTTGCGTGGCCAGGAAACGGGCCTGTCGCGCTAACTCCGCATCATCAGTGACGAGCATGCCGCCACCCGAAGTCGTGATGATTTTGTTCCCGTTGAAGGAATGAATACCAAAGAGCCCGTGCGAGCCAGGGCTGGTTTCGCCGTAACTGGCACCCAGCGCTTCGGCGGCGTCTTCAATCAACTTCACGCCGTAACGCTCACAACAGGCCTTAATGGGCGCGATGTCAGCGGACTGACCATACAGGTGGACCAGGACCAGGGCTTTAGGCGTGCGGCCAGCCTTGGCCTTCCGCTCAATCACCTCACAGACCACCGCCGGATCCATATTCCAACTCTGGGCTTCCGAGTCGATGAACACCGGCTTGGCGCCCAGATAGGTAATCGGCGCGGCCGAAGCGATGAAGGTGAGCGTCGAGCACAGGACTTCGTCGCCCGGACCAACCCCGGCAAGCCGCAGGGCTAAGTGTAAAGCGGCGGTGCCAGAGGAGACGCCGACGGCGTGGCGCGAACCAACGACCTCGGCAAATTCGTGCTCAAACGCATCGAGCTGCGGGCCTACGGGCGCGACCCAGTTGGACTCGAACGCTTCGAGCACGAACTCGACCTCGGCACTGCCGACGTCAGGGGGAGAAAGATAAAGGCGGGGCATGGGTGCTTTCAGGTGAAAAGGTGGAACTCGGAGCAAAGCTCCTGTGCAAAGGTGCAAAGGTCATTCCAAAAAACTCCTGGGTTTGAGTGAGTAATGATTGGAACGCTGAATAGTTGATGCCCTGGCAAGGAAAAGTTCATTGGCCTAGTGGCTACATTCACCCGATTCGAAGAAATTGAAGCATGGCAGACCGCGGAAGCCATCGTAGTTCAAGCCTACTCCCTCTTGCGAGAAGGCCCTGGCGCCAGAGACTGGGCGCTCAATGACCAGCTTCAGCGGGCATCTGTATCTATTATGTGTAATATCGCCGAAGGCTTTGAGAGCCGATCGGACCGTACATTCTACGACATGCTCCGCCGCGCCAAAGGCTCGTGCGGCGAGGTTCGCACTTTAATTTATGTGGCGGCAAAGATTGGGCATATATCTCCGGAGAAATACGCGGCGGTTAAGCCTACTTGCCTAAAATGCTCGGCGCAGCTCCAAGCCTTAATGTCTCACCTGGAAGCCTCTCGGCCAGAAGTCCAAGCTCGGAAGCGTTGGTAACAAAGACTTGCCTTCAATTTTGCAGTTTTGCACAAGCCGGAGGCGGGTTGCACTTTTGCACGCTCTCATTTCCACTCCCGATCTGAAAATACCCCCAGCCCCTGCAACGCCTGCAGGAACTCTCGGTTCATGGGGTCAGCGAGGATTTGGTCCACGGGAAGGTTGGAGGAGACGCGGATAAACATCTGCTCGCTCTTCTGGTTGAGGCCATAGGTGCGGATATCCTTCCAAAGCAAAGGCAGGCGCTCGAGGCGTCCGACGAGGCCGTCGCGCCAACCCGCCGATTGCTCTTCGTATCGGTTAGGTTGGCCGTTCACGAGATGCCAGAAGGCGACGTTCTGGCGGCCGCCGGAAGGCACCAGGTACTGGCCATACTCATAGGGCAACATGGCACGCCCTCCGACCTGAGCCGCCACCGCGTATTTACGCTCGGTACGGATGCAGCCATTGTTGACCCAACAAGAATCAGGATTGTGCGAACCTGCATCGACGACGGAGACCTTACCGGGCTCCCAATAAGCGGCGTAGACTAAGATTGAAGTTTCCCCCCGAACATAAAGCGCTTGGGCCGACTGGCTGTAATTTAAGATTCCCTGGACGTTCATGTTCCCGGCTTTGCTGTCGGCAACGGGGATGTCACGGCGCGTCCAGCCAGCGATATTCCGCGGTAAGGCGTCCACGACTTGGCCCGTGAAGCGGCGATCGCGATGTGAGAAATATTCCGCCGCGACCACGAGGCCGAGAAGCAGGACGAGGCAGGTCGCCCCGACAGAGAGGAGGGCTTTGCGCATGTCAGAGAACACGGGCGGGGTTGCCGACCACGGTGACACCGGCGGGCACATCTTTAATAACGACGGCGCCCGCCCCGAGCGTGGCACCGCTGCCGATGGACTGACCAGGGATAATCGAAACCCGGCTACCCATAAAGACGCGGTCGGCGACTTGCACCCGGCCAGTCACATCGCAATGCGCACTCAACGTCGACCAGGCGCCGATCGAAGCATCATGTCCAACGGTCGTATGGAGATTGAGCATGACGAAGTCGCCCAAGACAATATCGGCACTCGCGATGGCGCCGGGACAGAGAACGACCCCGTGCCCAAGTTTAACGCGACCACCGACCAATGCGCGGGGGTGGATGAAGGTCAGGAAATTAGCTCCAGCGGCGAGTAAGGGCTGCAGGAGCTTTTCCTTCACCGGCGGGAGCCCAAGGCCACAGAGGTAAAGTTTGTCGGGATCGACCACGTGGCCCGTGAGCGGCCGGACGTGAGCAAATGAGCCGAACGACTGCAACGCTTGGGAATTATCATCGAGGAAACCTTCGAGCTCCCAAGCCTGACCACAATCTGGGTGCTGACTCGCCCAGACATAGAGTTCACGGCCGAAGCCACCCGCACCCACGATCAATAGTTTTTTCATAGTCGTTAAGGAAGGAGTTTAAGGAGGTCACCGACGGTCGTACAGCCGCGCACTTGCGGGCCCGTGACCACTAGGCCGTGCTGGGTTTCGCAATGTAAGATAACGAGCAGTACCGCCAAGGAGCCCCAGTGAGGGAGAGACGCTAAGGACGTGTGTTCGGTGGCACCGACGAAGACATCAACGTCGGCCTGCAGGGCTTGCAGTTTTTCGGCTGAGGTCATCTGGAATGAGGATAGGGCTGAATCGGTGCGACGACGAGTGGGCCGAACTCCGCCGCCACGGCGCCCCAAGACCACCCCACTCCATACCCGCAGAGCACAAGTTTCAGCGCACGGGAAGAGAGCGGTTCGGTGAAGGCATGAATCAAGGCGCAAGGAATCGAGGCGGAGCTCTGGTTGCCGTAGTGCTCCACGACGTCGCTCGGGGTCTTCTCCGCCGGGAAGCCGCACTTGCGCCCGACCGTGGTGATGACAAAGCGGTTCGCTTGGTGCAGGACCAACCCCTCTGTCGCCTCGACCGTATAGTGAGCGTGGCGCATGACGGCGGCCACCGCAGGGGGCGCTTGGCGCAGCGAAAAGTTAAACACTTCTCCACCCTGCATGGCCAAATTGGCCGCATGACGGACGTTGCCGTCCAAGTCGGGAATTTCCGTCAAGGGTTTGCAGTCGTGCGGCATCCGCGCACCGCCTTGAGGGACGATGATGGCATTCGCGCCCGCACCGTCCGCGCCTAATTCAAAATGCCACGCGGCGGCGTGCCCAGTACGTTCAATCAACGCGGCCGAACCGGCATCGCCGAAGAGTGGGTCTGCCGAACGATCTTTCGGATGGGTCAACCGCGAGAGCGTATCGCCGGCACACAACAGCACGCGGGCGGCGCCCCCATGCGCACAGAGGAGGGCGGCCTGCTGGAGGCCGTAGACCCATCCGGAGCAACCGAGTGACAGGTCGAACGCGGCCGCCCCCGTCGCGAGGCCCAAGCGGCCATGCAGTAAAGAGGCGTTATTGGGCTGGGAATGGTCAGGCGTCTGCGTGACGAAAATCACGGCATCGATGGAGGAGGCATCTAAGCCAGCGGCGTCTAATAAACGGCGGGTGGCGTCTTCGCAGAGGTCCAAGGCCGTGATGCCAGGCGCGGCGACCTTACGTTCGCGCAAGCCGATCGTTTGCGCGGTCCGCTCCAGCATCACCCGGTCGAGGCCCAAGGCTAAGCCATCTGCAATGAAATCGCGGGTCTGCGATCCAGTAGATACGGCGAGCCCGGCCAGCCGGACGTTAGTGATGGAACTATGCATGGTGAAATTATCGTTGGGCGAATTGCCGGAGCCAGGACTCGACGCATAAGACACCTAGCAACGGATAGGTGGCATCGATTTCGCCGCGGCGGTCGGCATCCAGCATTGCAATTACGCCCGCACCATCGAAGACCCCCGTGCCGTCGAGTCGGCCTTCCGCGGCCATACGACGGAGCTGCGGACCATAGACCTCATGGAAGAACCCACGGAGCGGTAGGCCGAAGCCGGACTTCGGTCGGTCGAGAACTTCGTCGGGCACCAAGCTGCGGAGGGCACGCCGGAAGAGGTGCTTAGTTTCGCCCCCATGAATGCGCTGTTTGTCGGTGAGACGTTCGGCAAAAGACGCGAGGTCAGCGTCGAGCAGCGGAACGCGAATCTCCACCCCACACGCCATACCCATCTTGTCCTTATAATTGAGGTTATGGCTCGCGAGGAAGAAGCTACGGTCGAGATGAAGCATCCGACTCAAGCGCGTCACTCCCTCTGGCAAGTTGGCCAAGGACCCCGCCAGGAGATCTGTCGCACGGCGCGGGCCAAGCTGCTCTTGGAAATCAGCCCCAAGCATCGGCAGCATGGCCGCATGCCCCAGCCAAAGGAAATAGCTTGCGAGACGCTCATCGGGTTCCGCATCCGCATGCGCAAATAATTTACTCAGTCGGCGGGAGAGTGGGTTCTTCTGTGAGTTACCAGCGGTGAACTGGCGGAGGCCGGCTCGGAGCGGTTTCGGCCACCAACCCCAAAGGCGTTCGGACTGCAAAGCTTGATGCCGGCGGTAACCGCTAAAAAGATCGTCGCCGCCCGCACCAGAAAGAAGGACCTTCACGCCACGCTCTCGTGCCGTCCGACTGATAGCGTACGTCATGAACGCTGCTGGATCGGGTGTCGGTTCATCCAACATCCAGACCAAGCGGTCCACGTCCTGAATCGCGGCGGAATCTTGGCTGACCGCGTACAAAGGGATGCCCAGGCGTTTCGCCGCTAATTGAGCGTAAGGAAAATCATCCGCAATCCCCTCCTTACCTCGGAGGCTTTCGATTGGTGACGCCACCGTGAAGCATGGATAGCGAGACCCCTCACCGAGCGCTTGGACGGAGAGGACCGCCAGGGCCGTGGAGTCAACGCCCCCAGAAAGGAATCCCCCAATAGGTACATCCGATACCAATTGCCGGCGCACCGCCTGCTGTAGGTAGGAGCGACAGGCTTCGACCGCGTCGACCGTGCTGAGGTCGTGCGGACGCTGTTCATTGGGACGGGCGGCGAACCGGCGGATAACGGACGCGGTACCGTCTTTCCATTCCATGATTTCGCCCGGCTGCAACTTACGCACCCCCAGCGCAGGCGTCAGGTCAGCGGGCGCATAAAGCAAAGTCAGGTAAGATGCGATCGCCACGGGGTCAGGAGACCAATCGATACCGGGCACCGGCCGGAGTGCCTTGATTTCGGAAGCGAAAGCGAAGCCGGCCGCGGTGCGAGTCCAATAGAGCGGCTTCACGCCAGCGGCGTCCCGTACTAAAATCATCCGGCGCTCCGCCGGAAACCAAGCGGCGAAGGCAAAGATACCGTTCAGCCAAGGCAGACATTTCTCGCCGAAGCGCGCCAGTAATTCAACGAGGACTTCCGTGTCGCTCGACCCACGGAAAGTCACCCCTTCACTGGTGAGGCGATCCCGTAGTTCGTGGAAGTTATAGATCTCTCCGTTAAAAGTCACCACCACCCGGCGGTCGGTCGACGCCATCGGTTGTGCCCCCGCTGGGGACAGGTCGATAATCGCTAAGCGCGCATGCGCTAGGCCGACGCGCCCTTCCGACCAAGCCCCTTGGCCGTCGGGGCCGCGATGCGCGATAGCTGCACCCATTTCGGTGAGCAAGGCGGGGGCAAAGTCCCCAAAGTATCCAGCGATGCCGCACATGTTAAGTTTGGAGCCCTTGGAAAGGCGTCCCCTCGCTCAACCAAGCAAGCAGCCCCGCCAAATCATCCTGCACTTTGGTAATAGAAGCGGGGGCGGGATGCCCCGAGCACCTCGCAACGAGGTCCGCGATGGACTCCGGCGAATAGGGGTCAAAGACCGCAAAGGGTTCGACGACCGCACGAACGTACGGACGATCGGCAGCTAACACGGCACACTGGGCGTCGGCCGCTTCGATTAAGCCTAACCCGAAGCTTTCAACTAACGATGGATAAATCTGGTAGCCACACTGCGCGTAGATCGGGCCCGGCGGAGCGTACCCATGATTAGTGATGCGGGCGCCCGCCGCCTGCAGGGCCGAAATTTCCGCCAGCAATGCAGGGTAAGCCGAAGTAATGGTGAGGTGCAGGCTAGGGCGGAGCCCGCGAGCCAGCAAGAGGCGCCAGGCGCCGAGGAGCCGCTGGTGGTTCTTATGCGGGTGAGCCTCGCTGACATAGGCGAACTGATTCCATTGGCGCGGACCCGCGGACTCTATCGCTGAACGAGAAAAGGCAAAAAATGGCTGAACGGCGAGCTGGGCACGGCCCGCGATGATTGGCTGCAGAGCCGACACCATATTAGCCGTTTGGACAAGGAAGGTGTCGGTGTTGCGAGCATAGTGGCGAATATAGGCCATCTTCAGGCGGGCGATACGTCGATCGTGGGCTGACTGCTGCGGATACTCCTCGCAGAAGAGGAGATTATGAAAATACGTTGCGGTGGGTACCGGTAACCTAAGCAGCGGTGGCACGTTGCCAAAGCACAGCACCCGGGAAAACTCACGCCCATGAGCTTGGTAAAAGCGGCGACGGGCGAAATGATCAGGAACCGCGTCGAAGACCTGACAGCCTGCCGTATCTAGGTCTTTGACCCGGATGTCGCGAAGGAGCGCAAATTCGGCCCGACCCCTCAATTCATTGATCAGTCGGCGCAAGAGGCCAATCCCGCCGCCGACGTTAACATAGGTGGCATCGATGAGAATCATACCTTGGAAGCGATGAGGAGAGCCGGCTTGCCACGGAACGCTCGGGTATCCGCCCAAGCGCCCCAAGCACTGCCGTCCGTAATCTTTTGCGCGGCTGAAAGTAGGCGGGCCCAAGGCGAGAGCCGATAACCAAGGCGGGCATAGAGGGCGGCGACCTCGGCCTGGATTTCCTTGGCACGGGGATTGACGTAGGCCGAGAACTGGTCGGCGGTCTTCGACTGCTCATGCATGCGGAAGGCCCAGCAATAGTGACGAAAGCGACGAGGGTAATGCCCACGCGCCATGAACTTAAGCCAAAGGTCGAGGTCCATGGCGTAACGCAAGTCGGTCGAAAAGCCCCCGACTTCCCGATACAGTTCTGCGGAGAAGAAGCTGCTGGGACCGCAGACGGTGATGGGGGCGTCCGCACGCCGTAACCAGGTCGGCTGCTTCGTGGGACCTCGGAAACAAGTAAGGATATTCAGGGTGGCGTCCGTGCGGACGAAGTCACCTGAAGCCCAAGCATACTGACCATCTGCGAGGGCCAACTTCGCCGCAGCCAAAGTGCCAGGGAGCAGGATGTCATCAGCGTTGAGCCAGACGAAATAGCGGCCACGCCCGCGGGCAAAGCCTTTATTAAAGGCATCGCTCTGGCCGCGATCTGGTTCACTGACCCACCATGCTAAGCGCGGGGCATACTCCTCAAGGAGAGCGAGCGTGCCATCGGTGCTCGCCCCGTCGACGACGATCAGCTCGAAGTCCTGGCACGACTGCGCTAGCACGGAGTCTAGCGCTGCCCGGAGAAATCGGCCGTAATTATAGGTGGCGATGACGACGGTAAAGCAAGGGGCGTCCATCGGGGGAATGGGGTTGAGCGGCTGGCGCCGCGGCTTCGGCAAAAGCGCGGAAATTAAAGATGAGGCAAAGTGCCACGCCGAAGATCAAATAGGCCGAGGCTAGCCAGCCGCCGGAGATTGAATAAACGATGATATAGTTGAAGGGCACCAGAACCACGGCCTTCTGCTCGACCTCGCCAGGCCCAAAGAACACCCGCGCGCTGGCATACAGCAATGCCAACCACATGAAGAGTGTCAGGACGGCCCCGAGCTTCAGCACCGGCGTCAAAGTACTGAAGTGTAATCCCGTGGTAATGACTTTCATGGCCAAGCCGGTTTCTGGGTCGTAGCCATCCATCTGAAAGCCGGTGCCGAGGCCATTACCGGTGACCCAACCGCGGGGGGTCATTTGCTCCAAAAATGCTTCGAATTCCAGATTCCGGCCGGTCGTATCGGCGATGCTGTCCATGCCACGGGCATCCGTGATGGAGTCTAACATATAATAACCACCCAAACCCATTAGCGGCAAAATGAGGAATAACCAAACCGTGAAGCCCGTGGCGAAGGCCCCCATCGCCCGGCGTAATAACAGGAGCAGTAATTGTGCAAACAAGAGGAAGAAGGCGATCGCGATGGAGCGCGTGAGCGTGAAATAGGCGACGAGCCCGACCATGGCCACCGACAGGACAGGCAAGAGCAGGCCCAGACGGAAGACTATCTGCAAGGGCACTAAAAAGAGCAGCGGACTGATGATATAGAATAAGCTGATGCTGACGACTCGATTACTGGCGTCGGCATCAATCTGCACATAGCCGAAGCGCATCAGGAGGATATTCGCTGCCCCCATCAGGACGCAGACCCAAGAGACGCCGGAAACTATGGTGCGGAGAGACGCAAAGGAGGCCTCGCCGAGCTTCAGGCCGAAGGCCACCGCCAAGAACAACATCCCATCCAAAATAAACTCGCGCTGGCCGAAGGCCCAGGTGTTTTCCGCTCCCCGCGTTAAATAGGTAATAATCATGCCGTAGACCATCAAGCCCACCGCCCACTTAGAGGTGCCAAGCCAAAAGCTGCGCATGATGAGGTAGGGGATAGCGACCACGAGCATGATTACCGCGAAGACCACGTCGCCATAGTAAGGCAGGACCGCCCTCACCCACTGCGTCGGCAAGGTCAAAACGACGTAGGCGAAAAGGAGTATCCACGTCGTAAACACCCCGACGGGCATGAGCTGCCGGGGGGCGAACGGCGCGGGCATGGGCGGAGCTGGCTGCATGAATCAGAAAGTCATTCCGATGACGGTCACCGGCGGCGCGGAGGCGAGGCGGGCCTCGATGAAGGCAAGGTCGCGGCAATAGAGGGTGTTATGCGGACCGGGGGCCGCCATGGGACGTAATTGGCGGGCAAAGGGATCGTAAGCGAAGGGCCGGAAACCGGCGGCGAGGAGTTCCGCATGCAAGGCCTGCTCGTCGTAGCCATAGCGCTGGCCTAGGCCATTGAGCTCCACAATGAGGGCGCGTAACGCCGGGTTCGCCAAATGCCGCTGCGCGCCACGGAAGACCTCCGTCTCGAAGCCTTCGACGTCAACCTTTAGCAAGAGCGGCGTTGCGAAAAGGTCTTCGTCCAAAGTGACTACAGGTACCTCGAGGGCAGCGGCCTCATCGGGCCGAGCTACATGGTTCATGGCATCTTGACCTTCACTCATTCGGAGCGTCCCCGGGGCTGAGCCGACCGCGGCATTCACCAAGCGCGACCGCTCATCGAGCGCATCGTTGAGCTGTAAATTATCCTGTAGTCGTTGGAAGGTGACCGGTACGGGCTCGTAGCTGACGGTACAGGCCTGGCAAACCCCGCGAGCTAAAACCGTGTAGCTCCCCATGTTCGCGCCCACGTCGACAAAGCGGTCGTCCGGACGAAGCAGATGCAGAAGGAAAGCCATGTCTTCAAACTCATGCAGGCCGGCGTAGTAATTGCCCGTTAGCCCGCCCCAGCCGCGCTGCAACCAAAGCCTGGATCCGCCAATCCAGTCGTAGCGGTGCCGGCCAGGACGAAGCCGCGAGATACCCTGCCACCATAGGAACCGGCCGAAGCCCACCCAGGGGCGGCCGCGCAACAATGGGTGCTGCGAAAGAAAGCGGATGGTGGGGTGCATGCTTAGCGGATCTTTTTGAGTCGCTCACCGCTGACCGCTGCGACGAAACGGACGCGCGTCGGGACCTTATGCGCCGCCAACGCACGCCGACAAGCGTTCCGAATGGCCGCCCGGAGTTGCTCGTGGTCTGCTGCGGCCGCCGCCACGACGTCCGCCACGACCGCCTGGCCAACCAAGGCGTTGGCCTCACCGCGCACCCGACAATCAAGGACCAAGGGTAAATTCAGGATCACCGATTCAACCTCGGCAGGCATGAGTTTCTCCCCACCGACGTTGATGACTTCGCCCAAGCGGCCGAGGATGCGCAACGTGCCCTCGGGGCCGAGCTCGACCTTGTCGCCGGTCCGGAACCAACCATCGCTGGTGAACTTCCCGGCCCCATCGCGTGTATCTAGATAGCCACCCACCTGCGTCAGACTCCGTAGCCAGAGTTCATCGTCCACCACTTTCCATTCAGTGGATGGGTCCACAAACCGGATGAAGGTCGAATCTGCATCCGGACTTTCCGTCCGGATAATGCCGGTCTCACTCGTGCCAAAGGTCTGGATGAAGCGCACCCGCGGGAAGGCGGTACGCAAGCGCGACAAAAGGCCCGGCGGCATGGGCTCCGTGCCGTAGGTGATGACCCGTAAGGAACTAAGGTCGTGCGTCTGGTGTTCGCCTGAAACCAAGAGGAGGTTTAAAAATGTCGGTGAAGCTGGCAGAACCGCGACCTGATATTGGGCTATCGCCGCCGCAACAACGGCCGCGGAGCGATCAGCGGGGACGACTAAGGTGGATCCTGTTGCCAAAGCGCCGAACAACGTGTTCAGACCTCCGATGTGGTCGAAGCCCAGTAACGCGAGTACCGGCAGATGATTCCGGCGGCGGTCTTGGTAGGTGGAAAGCAAGACCGTGAGATCTTGCACCATCACTTTCGGCCGGCCGCTAGTCCCGCTGGAGAAAAGCACGAGGCCCGCATGGCCCTGCGTCCGCAACTGACCGAAGGCCGCATGCGCAGAGGGCTCGGACATCCGCGGCAACAGCGTCCAGCCAAAGCCCGCGCTCGTGACAATCCATTGTGCACCAATCTCGCCGAGTTTGCCCGGGTGCTCAGCCAGATTGCCGGCCAGCGGGGCCACGCTATGGCCAGCTTCGGCCAGGGCGAACAACCAGGCAACCGCCGCCGGCTCATGTTCTCCGACAAGGGCGAAGACCGCCGGGCCGTCCAAGGCTAGGGCCTGCAGGTCGATGCGGACGGCCGCCTGCAAGCGGGCGAGATCCGCATAGGTGCAGTCACCCCAGGGCCCTTGCATGGCGAGGGCTGGACCGCAGTCCTGCAAGCGTTGTTTAAACCAAACGGACATCAGTTGAGTTGGCCGAGGTAACGAATGGAGCCGGTGGTATCGGACGGCGCTCGCCATTCTTGGGCGATAAAGACAACGGCCTCGGCGAGCGTTGTCCCTTGGGGCCGGCCGATGCGCTGGTTAAGGGTGTGGAGTTTGTCCGCCCCGACGGCCCGCGTAAGGTCCGTATCGACAGGCCCAAGCCCCACGGCGTTCACGCGGATACCATAGGATTGCAGTTCGGTGGCAGCGACTTTGGTCAAGGCTTCGACGGCAGCCTTACTCGCTACATACGCGGCTTCGCCCGCTAATGACAGCGGTACCGCGACAGTCGTGAGGTTGACTACTAAGCCCGCCCGCTGGCGAACCATCGCTTTACCGACTGCCTGCAAGCAATGCAGCGTGCCGAGGTAATTCACGCGCATGAGGGCTTCGGCCGTGGCCGCGGGCGTTAGGAGTAAAGCGTTCATCGACGCCGCGCCGGCGTTATTGATCAGCAGGTCAATCCCGCCCGCGGCCAGCACGGTAGCAACGGCGGCCTGCACCGAAGCCTCGTTACCCACATCGACGGCATGGGCTTGAAAATACGGATGGACCAGGGACTGCGAGCTACGGGCGAAGCCGTGCACGGTCCAACCCTCTGCCAGTAGACTTTCGGCGAGAGCCCGGCCAAGGCCGCGCGAGGATCCCGTTATGATAGCGACAGGCATGGGTTTAAACTCGGGTAGCGGCCACAAGTTCGACGATGTGGTCAGCCAATAAGCCAACGCGACGGAAGGGGGAAGTCAGGCGACTCATCGCCTTCTCGTCGGCAATGGTCACCCAAACTCCGCAGGCTTTATGAATGTCGCCCTCGAGGTCGGACATCAAAGTCACGAGGCCGATGCTATCGAGGGGGGAAGCCTCACCGAAGAGGCGGGTCTGCTCATCGGCCATTGCCAAGGCCGGCTGGCCCAACTCCTGCCCGAAGCGGGCGAGTCGAGCTAAGATGAGCCTTACGGCGGCGTCCCGGGTAAAGGTTGGCATATTCATGAAAGTTTTTGGGCGACACCCTGCAGCACATCGACGAATTGGGTCGAGAGATCGCCTCGCGCGAACCGCTGCTCGGCCAAGGTGCGGGCGGCGGCACCGGCGCGGCGGCATCGTTCAGGGTCCGCGGCCAAGGCCTGCAACGCATCTGCGAAAGCGACGGGGTCACGCGGCGGTACGACGACGCCAGCGCCAGCTTGCTTAATCATCGCCGCCAACCAACCAGGGTAGTTGTTGATGATGGGAATTCCTGCGGCGGCGTAATCGAAGAATTTATTAGGCGAGGTGCCGTCGTAGAAGGCCGGCACATCCTTGAGCACCATCAAGCCGCAATCGAGTGACGCCGTGATGGCCCCTAACTGCTGCTTCGGGACTGGGTCAAAGAAGAGGCAATTAACTAAACCATCGGCGGCGGCCAACGTCCGCAGGCGGTCTTTTTCCTTACCGTCGCCGATGAAGGCCAGTTTCACGCGGGTATCGCCGCGTCGACGTAGTTCGCGGGCGACATCCAATAAGGCATCGAGGCCGTTCGCCGGGCCATGAGCGCCCGTAAAGCCCGCCACAAAATCCCCCGTGGTGATGCCGGGTAAAGCGAGCGGCGCCCGCCGGCGGGGGTGAAACAAATCCAAATCGCACCCATTCGGAATCAAGGTAACCGCGCGGCCATGCGGCGCACGGCGCTGAATCCCTGCTACGATACCAGGCGAAAGTCCAATGCACGCATCGGCGCCGCGATAAGCCGCCCACTCGAGGAAAGACATGGCTCCCAGGAGTAAGGGGTTCCGTACCCCCAAGGCGCGCGGGAGCTCGGGCCAGAGGTCACGCACCTCAAAGACAAAAGGCTTTCCACGGAGCCAGCGTGCGGCGAGCCCAGGGAGGGCGGCCGTCAGCGGCGTCGAAGTGGCGAAGGCAACGTCGTAACTCTCGGTTAAGGCCAAACGGAGCGAGCGGAGGGCGAACCAGGTGAACGTCCAACCGCGACGCAGTAAGCCGTCACGGTTAGAGTAAGGCAGCGGCAGAGAAATGACATCGATGCCGGCGACGTCGCCACGCGACCAACCTGCTTGTTGATTCCAAGGCAGGTTCAATCCGGACTGCGCATGGGCACCGCAAACCATCGTGACCGAATGCCCACGGGCCACGCAGGCACGCGCAAACTCATAGGAGCGCGTCCCGCCTGACCCAAGCGGGGTCGCAAAATGCTGGTGGAAGTAGAGGAGCCGCATACCGCCGCAAGGTCAGCCGAGATCCTGTTCGAGGACAGCGCGGATTTTACGGGCGGCCGTACCGTCACCGTAGGGATTCTGTAGTTTAGAGCGGCGCAGGTACTCAACCGGGTCGTCGAGTAGGCGCGTGGTTTCCTGGCAAATGCGCGCTGGGTCGGTGCCGACCAAGATACAAGTCCCGGCGGCGACGGCTTCGACGCGTTCGGTGGTATTGCGTAAAACCAAGACGGGCTTCCCCAAGGAGGGAGCCTCTTCCTGCACGCCACCCGAGTCGGTGAGAATCACCGTAGCGCGGTCCATGAGCCAGACAAAGTCTTCATAGCGCGCTGGCGAAATCAGGGCGATCCGCGGGTTCTTGCCGAGGAGGCGATGGACTGGTTCCTGGACTAAGGGATTGAGGTGCACAGGATACAGTACGCCGAGGTCTGGATGGCGCTCGGTCAGTTGCTGCAGGGCGCGGCAAATCTGCTCGAAGCCTAAGCCAAAGGATTCGCGGCGGTGGCCAGTAACCAGCAGCCACCGGGCCTTCGGGTCGGTCAGGAACCGCTGGGCGAACGCCGGCGGGACGCCTAACCGCGCGATGACTTCCGCGTCTTGACCGAGGCCCTGCAAGCGGGCCCGCGTCCAGAGCAACGCATCGACCACGGTATTACCGGTTACAGTACAGGATTTGTCGTCAATGGCTTCACTGAGAAGGTTCTCGCGGGCCTGCTCGGTCGGGCAGAAATTCCAACGGACTAAGGGCGCGGTCAAGCGGCGGTTCATCTCCTCCGGAAACGGCGAGCGCATGTCATCCGTGCGGAGGCCGGCTTCCACGTGCCCCACTGGAACGTTCGCATAGAACGCGGCCAAGGCCGAACCGAGGACGGTCGTGGTATCGCCCTGCACAAGGACCGCATCGGGGCGGGCCATGGTAATCCAAGAGTGGACGGACGTGAGCACCCGCGCGGTGAGGTCAGCCAAGCCTTGGCCGGGCTGCATGAGGTTCAGGTCCACATCTGGGCGGAGGCCAAAGACGGCGAGCGTCTGGTCGAGCATCTGACGATGCTGGGCGGTCACGACGAGTACCGGGCGAATTTTCTTCGACTGCAGGAGCTCAAAGTAGAGCGGCGCCATCTTGATGCATTCAGGACGGGTGCCAACAATCAGGGCGACGGTACGCATAATATTTAAAGTGGGTAAGGGATACCGTCGACCAAGATGGCCTCCGGACGTAAATCGATGGTGCAACCGAGGGCGGTGACGAAAGTAACGATGCGACCTGCGGCCGTCAGGCGGCGCGTCCAGGACGGTTCCCGGCGACCATACCGAGGCGCGAAGAAACCTTCGCCCGTCTGCCCATCCGCCGAAATCCAATTTTCTTCCGAGGGCTCCGAGCAAACTACCGCCAGCCGCTCCAGTCTGGCGCGGGTGCGGCCGTGCCAACGGAGTTCGCAGCGACCAGACGCAGCGGATGCCTGAACTTGATCGACGACGACGAAGCCTTGCGGCAAGCGTAGGACGCGGCGGGTCCACGTGGCCCCGCCCAGATCTCGCAGGCTGGCACAAAAGCCCAAGGGTTCGGACTGGCGGATACAAGGCACCCACGGCAACCACAGGAAACGGCCAGCCTTGTGCATCGGTCCACGGCCCGCCTGGGTGACGACATTATGATGCACGGCTGATCCAAAATCCTCGGCTGGGCCGCCGCGGTAGGAAAATGTCCCGATGTCTTCGGTGAGCCAGGTGCCATCCCAATAGAGCGAGACGTGTAATTGGTCAGCCTGGCTCGGGCGATGCTGCCAAGCGGAGGGCATCCGTAAGAACGCCGCGCCGCGGTGATTGCGCAGCACCCCGACGCCGGCGGCCGGGCAGTCCACCTCTCCGCCGCCCGCCCAAGAGCGCGCGGTGATCGGCATAGGCCCAACCAATAACAGGGAGGCCTCATCCCACGGACCGGCGACGGGCCGACTACCTAGGAACAAGGCCTGCGCGGCGCCAACGGCGGGACGGAAATCGTGGGCGGGCACTCCGCTCAAGGGAAAGAGGTCGGCGCTATCGTCGGCACCATAACGCGGCACGGTTCCGTCCGCCTCCATTAAGTTCAGCAGGAACTCGGTGGCTTGGCTGACTTGGTCGCGAGTCTGCGGTGGCAGTCTTTCGCCCTCGGACCGGAGGACAACCTCGGCCCACGTCATCAATTGCAAAAACAGGCGGTGGTAATTCGTCGAGTGCTGGCTGAAGCCACCATCCGTATCAACGAGCGCAGCGACCTGCGGGAAAAGCGTCTCGAGTCCTTGGTCGCGCCAGCGGGTCGAGCCTTCTAGGTGCGGCCACAGCGCGCCGGCGGTGAAGAGTCCCAACGACTCGCTGATGCCGTGGTTGTTCTGCTGTGAAAGGGCGTACGAAAGGTGCGCCTGAATACGCTTCGCCGTCGCCGTTGCCAGCCGGGCAGTCAGCAGCACGCGCGCATCCGTCGTCGCGGGGTGACCCCGAAAGGCCTGCAACGCAAAGGCCACGGCGATGAGCCGGAACGATGCTTCCTGTCCGCACATCCATTGCGGCCCGCGGTTGGGTGGATTGGCCTGCATCCAGTCTTCGAGCAAAGCCCAGAACCGTTCGACGTGCCGAGTCTCTCCATCGAGTACCCAAGCCCGGACTAACGGGTACACCCAGGCGAAGCGCGAGAGTTCCCAGACCCCTTTGATGTCGGTAGTGCCGGCGTCCGAGAGTTTCGTCCAATGCACGGAGGCGGCGACTTCGGCACCATTGAGCACGCTGGTCTGCCAACGTGGGTGCACGCCGGCATCCCATAAGTCGTGATTGAAGATCCGGAAACGCCCGAGCGCTAAGAGGTCGGCTTCGGCAACGGGCGAATGTCCATTCTCGACTGCCCACGCTTCAATGTGCGGTGCCAGAAAAGTGCGGTCGATTTTAGCAATCGGGAGACACGGCGAGGAGCGACGCCAGTGAGCCGCGTAATCGCCCGGTACGTTAATCTGGTCCCAAGTCTGGACCGGGCAGCGACGCTCTAACCAGCCTAACGAACGTTCGGCCTTGAACCAAAGCCGACGCATGAACCAAGCCGGGCCAAGATGCTGGAGGGCGGAGAGATACAAAAGAATCAGCGAATTTGGCCGCGCGTATCGATAAGCGCCTTGCCGGCGAACGATGCTAAGGTCAGCGACCCGAAGGCCCGATGGTCAACCAGCAGAACAATCACGTTCGCGGCCGCCATGGCTTCTTCAAGGCTCACGAGCTTGGCCTTGCCCGCTAAGCTGGATGGCAAGGCGCGCACGTGCGGCTCAACGGCCAGGACGGGGAGGCCGGCGGCGGCGAGCGCCAGCGCGATCTCGACCGCCGGAGATTCGCGCAAGTCATCGACGTTAGCCTTGAAGGCTAGCCCGAGGCAGGCCACGACCGGCTGCGCTTGCAGGGCGGCGGCCGCCCGGACTTGCGCGACGACGTGATGCGGCTTGTGGTCATTCACTTCACGGGCCGTGCGCATGAGGCGAGCCTCCTCGGGCGCTGCGGCCACGATAAACCAAGGGTCTACGGCGATGCAGTGACCGCCCACCCCCGGCCCGGGCTGCAGAATCTTCACGCGCGGATGGCGATTCGCTAACCGGATGAGCTCCCAGACATCAACCTTCAGGCGATCACAAATTAACGAGAGCTCGTTTGCGAAGGCGATGTTCACGTCGCGAAAGGCATTCTCGGTCAACTTCGCCAGCTCGGCCGTCCGGGCGTCGGTCAGGAAAATCTGGGCGGTACAAAAGGTCTCGTACAAGGCCTTGGCGTGAACGGCCGCGGCGGGCGTGAGGCCGCCAGCGATACGGTCATTAGAAACCAGTTCCTTCAGCATCTGGCCAGGCAAGATCCGCTCGGGGCAATGCGCGTAGAGAATATCTGCTGGCAGCGCGATACCGCGACTAACTAACTCGGCCTCCAACCAAGCTTTTACTTTCTCAGTCGTGCCGACCGGAGAGGTGGATTCTAGGATAACCAGATTGCCGGCGCGGACGTGCGGAGCCAGCGAGCGGGTGGCGGCCTCGACATACGAGAGGTCGGGCAGGCGACTCCCGTCAGGCTGAACGTCAAAAGGCGTGGGGACGGCGAGAATGAAGACCTCCGCCGGGGCGGGAGTGGCGGCAGCGCGCAGGTTTCCTGACTGGACGGCGGCGCGGACGAGTACGTCTAGGTCTGGCTCCTGGATGTGAATCTTTCCGCTGTTGATGGTCTCGACCACCGCAGGGCTGACGTCGACGCCGAGGACCCGCTTACCCTTGGTCGCGAAAATTGAAGCCGTCGGTAAACCGATGTAACCGAGGCCGAGGACGCACAGGTCGTTCATGGAGAGGAAGAGATGGGCATGCTTTGCATACGAATAGACCAGCGGGAGACTTCCAGTAACTCGTCGAGGGGAATGGGGGCGGCGGCGCCGGTGGCGGCCCGGAGAAAAGCCTGCAGCGCCCAGCGGTGGCCTTTGTCGGGCGAAGACATCCAGAAACCGCCGCGGTTAAACCCGGCGATGCCACGACCGCGGCACTTCGTCCAGTTATCAATTTCCACTTCCCAATCCGCACCGGAAATCCGAAAGTGCTCCTTGGGCTGACTCGATGGGAGGTCCGTGAGGTAATGAATTTGTCCTGTGGAGCCATCCGCAAACTCCAAGGTGAAGCGACCCGCATCTTGTCCATCAGTACCACGATAGGTGGCGTGGACGGAAGCAATCGGAGCGCCCGCCCAGTAACGGAAGAGGTCCACAAAGTGGCAAGCCTCGCCGACAATCCGCCCGCCACCGACCTGCGGATCTAACAGCCAATGATCGCGGGCGAGGGTGCCAGCGTTGATAGTGGCTTCAAAATGCTTCGGTCCAGGAATGGGCCGAAGCCGTTGGGCAATGTGTTGGGCCAGCGGGGCGAAGCGGCGGTTGAAGCCCACCATCAGGAGCTGTCCACAGGCTGCCTGGGCGGCAGCGATTTCCGCTAACTCGACCTCGGAGAGTGCCAACGGCTTCTCGACCCAGACGGCCTTACCGGCCTGCAAGGCCGCGATGGCCTGGGCCGCATGCTGATGGTGTCGCGTAGACAGGAAGACCGAGCGGACGGCCGTATCGGCGAGGACTGTCTGTAAATCCGTGGAGACCCTCCAGGCCTTGGCTTGGCGGGCGACAATCAAAGCGGAGGCCCCTCGGGCCGAAACCACATGGGCGACGACCGGGCGCGGATTCTGAGCTAAGAGTGCAGGTACGAGCGTGCGGGCCGCAAAATTTCCAGCCCCGATGAGCGCCACTTGCTGAGTGGCCGGCGATGGCACGGCTGGCCGGAGGGTGACGTTTTGTGCTAAGAGATCCTCGCCATCGCCATAGGCCAATAGCAGCCCCAAGGTCCCCTTTCGGTGCATCGTCCCGTAAGCGCCATCCGCCTGCTCGAACGCCAGGCGATCGGAAATTAACCCCTCGGTCGACAGACGCCCTTGGGCCATGAGCGTGAGCACCGCCTGAAAGTTACTCCGCGCCGAGTAAACATCGGTCGGGTCGGGTGAGCCATAGGACTGGGAAACCTGGAAGCTGACTTCGTTGCGGTAGAAGTCCGCGCGGTTCAGTTGCAACCCGACCACGCCGACCAGGACGACTTTACCGTGGCGACGGCAACAACGGGCGGCGAGATTGACGGGGTCTGAGGCCGGCGTGGACGCGGTAATGAGAACCCCCGCAACACCCTGCCCCTCCGACCAAGCCAAGATATCAGGCAACGGATCAGCCGACGCGTGTAACGTGAAGCAGCGGGCGCCGAAACGTTCGGCGGCCAGGCATTTATCTGAATCGGGGTCGAGGCCATAGACCTCGTAACCTTGGGCGACCAGCAAGCGCACTGCAAGTTGGCCAATTAAGCCCAGACCACTGACCACAATACGGTCGCCGGGCTGGGCAGCCATTAGGCGCACTCCTTGCAGCGCAATGGCGGCGAGTGGCGTAAAAACAGCGTCCTCATCGGTAACGTTGTCGGGAATGCGCTCGACCAGACCATCGGCCACCGAGACGACTTCCGCGTGTGGTCCATTGGAAACGACGCGGTCGCCAAGCGAGAGGTCCGACCTCGTCGGGGCCGCGACGACCTGGCCTACACTGCAATAGCCCATCGGGATGGGCTGCGCGAGCTTGCTCCGGATGGCCTGGACAGCGGGCAGGAAGCCTTCGGCACGAATCTTTTGCCAAACTTGGCGGACCCGGTCGGGCTGTTGGCGGGCCTTCTGGAGCCAACCGGCGCGACCGAACTCGACAAGCATGCGCTCCGTGCCGAGCGACACTAACGAATGCGTGGATTGAATCAGGACGCACCCCGCCGACGGGCCAGGCGCAGGCACGTGAGCCAGTTCCGTTCGACCGGAACCTAAGTACTGCAGAATTTGTCGCATCCGCGCTAATGGAAATTACTCACCTTCGACGTGGCCAAGGTCGGCCTGTGTCCGCAAATCGTGTTCGGTGAACGTCACCATCGCGGCGATAATCAAGGCTAGGGCATAGAGCAGCGGCGTGAACCAGAAGATCAATTCGACCGTGGCGTGGAGACAAACAAGGATCAGCACGCCGGCCAACGGAATTGCCTCGGGATGACCGCGGCGACAGGCCCGGCGAATCCAACGCCCTAACCACCACAAGCCGGCGAGGACCGGAAGCATCCCGAGCACACCCCATTCGGCCAGCATCTGCAGCCAGTCGCAATGGGCATAGGTAGCGCGAATGGCCAACTTGCCATTCGCGTCTTGGAGCGGCTTCTCGTCCGCCTGAAAAACGGGGGAAACCCAGCGGTAAGAACCGGCGCCCCAACCCGTCCAGATTTTGCCAGACCAGCCGCCGGCGCTGGCCATCGCCCAGGTCGAGCGGCGGAGAGGGGCGCGGTCATCGGAGCCGTTGACCTGATAGTTAGCGGCCTTCAATTGGATTTTTTTCTCTAGGCTCCGAAAGTCCCCCGCGAAAAGGAACGCCAAGAAAACTACGGACAGACCGGTCACGGAGACCCAAACGACATCACGCGACGCCTGCGCATCCTTCGGCGTGCCCAGAAAATATGCCAGCGGGGTAACGACTGCTAGCAAGAGGAGTACCATGATAGCGGCGCCAATGCTCGTCGTGAAGAAAACAAAAAGGCCTAAAAAAGCGGCGCAAAAAGCGGCGAGCAGGTAGGGGCCCCCGCGGGCAACAGAAGCCTGGGTGCGACGTAAATGCCAGAATGTCAACGCCACCGCGACCGCGGCATTCAAATAAAAATAGATCCCCGCGTGGTTCCGGTTAATAAACGTCCCGAAAGTTGTCGCCCCGACGGGCACGGGATAGCCGAGGATCGCTTCCGTATAGCCCCGTTGATTCAGAAACCCGTACACGGCATAGATGACCGCTACCGCGATGCTAATCCACGCCAGGATGACTAGGCCATGCCGCCGGCGCAGGCCGGCGCGCAGCGCCCCGAAGACCAGCCAAGGTCCCAGCAAGGTGAGCATGAGGCGCCAAGCGTTCATGCCGCCTGGATCACTTTCGTCGGACACGAACGGCGCCGCGAGGCCGCTCGGCAACCACGCCACCGGCTTCTCTCTGAAGATGCGCCAGAAGAGGTCCTTCTCCACCACCGTGCCCCAAGGGTTGAGGGCCTGCACCGCACAATAGGTGAATAGAGCGACCACGACCCAGAAAGGAACGGACGTCACCCAATCGCGTAGGCAATCCTTGGCGGGGCGGGAGCGCAGATCGCCGTAGAAGAGAATCGCTGGCAAGGTTTGGCCCACCAGTCCGCCTAAAGGGAAGGCCCAATAGTCAATGGCCGTCAGGGCACTGAAGCCATCGGCGGGGTTCGGCAGCCGCAGCCAGGTATATCCCAAAGCGAGGACCCAAACGCCGAGCGCATAACACTGCGTCCGATGGTTACCCACCGCCGCCACCAGCACCGCCACCGCGAGGCCCAGCAGTAGTAACATCGGCCAGAGCACCACCCCACCCCACGTCCAAGGCACCAGCACAAGGATGGCCGCCGTCAAACCAATGACGGAAATCTCACGGGGCGTGAGCGCTGGCCGACGCGAACGGCGGCTAGCTTCAAAGGTGTGGTCGGCCGCCATGCAGATTAAACGAGGCCCGCTTGATAGATGTCGTGGATGCGCAGTAGACCGAGGCAACGTTGCGTCGTCGGCTCCGTCACTGGCAGGACGGAAATCTGCGACGGGCGATCCTCCATGATCCGGGCAGCATCGCCGAGCGAAACCGCTGGATGCGTGCGGATGGGATTCTTCGTCATGATGTCGCCAGCATTAGCCGCGTTGAGATCGATACCCCGACTCAAGGCCCGCCGGAGGTCACCATCCGTGATCAGGCCGGCCAGGACTCCCTCCGCGCCCAAGATACAAGCGGCGCCGTGCGGATGACGGGTCATGGCGATGACGGTATCACGGAGCGATGTTTCCACGGAAACGACCGCGCAACGCTCGAGCGGTTGCAGGGCTTCGCCCACGGTGAGCAGTAAATTGCGCCCGAGTTGACCTGCCGGGTGGAAGCGCGCGAAGTCGCTCGCGGCAAAACCGCGCTTAGTCATCAAAGCCGCCGCCAAGGCATCGCCCAAGGCCAACGTCAGGAGCGCACTCGTTGTTGGGACCAGACCCAACGGGTCGGCTTCCGGGCGCGCGCCAATATCGAGGACAATATCGGACTGTGTGGCCAAGGGCGACTGGACATTGCCGACGATGGCAATGAGCGGGGACTTGAAGGAGCGCAACACGGGCAAGAGCCGCACCAATTCGGCGGTCGAGCCCGAGCGGGACACGAGGATGACTGGATCGCCGGGCTGGAGGATCCCAAGGTCGCCATGCACCGCGTCGGCGGCATGCAGGAAGATTGCAGGCGTCCCGGTGCTGCACAGGGTCGCCGCGACCTTCTGCGCGATGAGGCCAGACTTGCCGACGCCACAGAGGACAACCTTGCCGGAGTGCGCCGCAATCAAATCGACGGCCTTCGTAAAGGTGCCGTCCAGACGCGTAGCGAGTTCGGAGAGCGCCTCGGCTTCGGCCTGCAGGAGAGCCCGGGCGGAATTTAGGGGAGTGGTCATAGGGTGAAAGGAGAAAAGGTTGAGGCAGAGAGGCCGTGCAAAGGTGCAAATCGGAGAGCGGCTCCTGTGCAAACATGCAAAAGTGGTAAGCGAGTGGTAAAAGAAATAGGCTGGGCGGCCGTGTGCGGTAACGATCTAAAACAAAATCGAGCTAGCCGAGATATCGCGACAGCTTCGACGTTTGCACCTTTGCACAGGCCGTAGGCCGATTAGCACTTTTGCACGCTGCGGCTCTTGCCGAAGCCTTAGGCCGCCGTCAGAGCATCTTCCGAGCGACCGCCAGGTCTTCCGGGGTATCAATCGCGACGGGATGATACTGGGTAACGACGGTCTGGAACGTGAAGCCGTGGGCCAGGAAACGCAGCTGCTCCAGCGACTCGACCGTTTCGAGTTCGGTCGGTGCCAGCTTCGAGTAACCAGCTAAGGTTGCGCGGTCGTAGCCGTAGACGCCGATGTGGACCCAGTAATCGCGACGAGCGACCCACTCGGCCGGATCAACACCGCGGAGGTGCGGAATCGGACTCCGCGAGAAGTAGATGGCTTCGCCACTCTCGGCCCGAACGACCTTGACCACACTACTAGCCATTAAGCGCTCGGTGGTCTGAATCTTCGAGACTGCGGTGACCAGCCGGCACTGCGTCTCCTTCCAGCGCGTAATCAAACCGTCCAAAAGGTCGGGCTGAATAAAAGGCTCGTCGCCTTGGACGTTCAGGAAAAAATCGCCAGGCACTTGGTCGATGACGCTCGCCATGCGCGCGGTGCCCGAAGGGCAATCGGGGGAAGTCATCACCACCTCGGCGCCAAAGCCGCGGGCGACCTGCGCGACCTCTTCGGAATCAGTCAGCAGAATTACGCGGTCCGCTTGGCGGACCTGCTTGGCCTTTTCCCAAACATGCTGGACCACGGGCTTGCCGCCGAGGTCGAGCAGAACCTTGCGCGGTAGGCGCGTCGAGGCGAGGCGAGCGGGGATGCAAAGGGTAATGGACATGATGAAAAATGGGTTAGGGTGATTACTTGGCTAGAGGGCTAGGAACATCGGTGGGAGTACGGAGATCCGGATTAGCGGCCAAGGGGGGCGGGCGTTTACCCACTAGTCAACCAGCCGACCAAGCCATTGGGCCGCTTACTTCCGCGCCTCGGTGCCGTGTTGGAGATACCAGGCGTAGACCCCGCGGATACCTTCATCTAAACTAATACGGGGTCTCCAACCCAAGCTCTTGATGCGCGCGACATCCATGAGTTTGCGCGGGGTGCCATCGGGCATCGCGGGATCAAACTCCAGCGAGCCTGTGAAGCCTACGGTGGTCGCGACCTTCTGGGCTAACTCTCGAATAGAAAGCTCTTCGCCCGAACCGATGTTGATATGGTCGGCCTCAGCATAACGGTCCATCAGCAACAAACACGCACTCGCCACATCGGCGGCATGTAGGAATTCCCGGAGGGGCGTGCCCGTGCCCCAAAGCATCAGCTGGGCGTCGCCCCGGAGCTTGGCTTCATGCATTTTACGAATCAGCGCCGGGAGAACGTGGGAGTTTTGGAGAGAGAAATTATCGCCTAGCCCGTAGAGGTTGCAGGGCATTGCGCTGATGAAGTCGCACCCGTATTGCTGGCGGGCGAAGGTACAGAGCTTAATCCCAGTAATTTTGGCGACCGCGTAAGCCTCGTTAGTAACCTCGAGCGGGCCGGTGAGGAGCGCCGCTTCTTGAATCGGTTGCGGCGCGAACTTCGGGTAGATGCAACTGGAACCCAGAAACAATAGCTTTTGCACGCCCGCGTGGCGGGCCCCGTCGATGACGTTCGCCGCCATCATCAAATTATCGAACAGGAAGTCGTACGGCGCCGAGGCGTTGTGATGAATACCGCCGACGCGCGCCGCGGCCATAATCACATAGGTCGGCTTTTCCTGGGCGTAGAACGCCCGGACCTGCGCGCCATCGCGGAGGTCGAGCTCGGCTGACGTCCGGACGATGACCTGCGTATGGCCAGCGGCCTGCAGGGCGCGCACGATGGCTGAGCCGACCATGCCGCGGTGACCCGCGACGTAAACTTTAGCAGTGCGATCCATCCGCTCAGCGATGCTTGTGGGCGACTAGTTTCAGGTCCGAGTCGACCATCTTGTGCACCAGCTGCTCGAAGGATGTCTGCTGGGGGTCCCAGCCCAATTCGCGGATGGCCTTCGCGGGGTTGCCCAAGAGCTGCTCGACTTCGGTCGGGCGGAAGTAGCGTGGGTCGACGGCGACCAGCGTCTTGCCCGACTTCGGGTCGATGCCCTTCTCGTCCGCCCCAACGCCCCGCCATTCCAATTCGATGCCCGCGCGGCGGAAGGCGTGCGTGCAGAATTCACGCACGGTATACATCTTACCCGTCGCAATGACGAAGTCATCGGGCTGGTGATGTTGCAGGATAAGCCACATGCACTGGACGAAGTCGGGGGCATAGCCCCAATCGCGTTGCGAGGACAGGTTACCGAGGAAGAGGCAGTCCTGGCGGCCATGGATAATATTCGCAACGGCCAGGGTGATTTTACGGGTAACGAACGTTTCGCCGCGGCGCTCCGACTCATGGTTGAAGAGGATACCGTTGCTGGCGAAGATACCGTAGGCTTCGCGATAGTTACGCGTAATCCAATAGGCATAGATTTTGGCGACGCCGTAAGGACTGCGCGGGTAGAACGGGGTGGTCTCCGACTGCGGAACTTCGACCACCTTGCCGTAGAGCTCAGAGGTCGACGCTTGGTAAATTCGGACCTTCTGCTCCAGCTTCAAGATACGGATGGCCTCGAGTAGCCGGAGCGTGCCGATACCGTCGGTGTCGGCGGTGTATTCAGGGACATCGAAAGAGACCTTCACGTGGGACATCGCCCCGAGGTTGTAGATCTCGTCCGGCTGCACATCGCCGATGACGCGGATGAGGTTGGTGCTGTCACCGAGGTCGCCATAGTGGAGCTTGATCTTCTTGACGTGGATGTCGCGGACGAGGTCATCCATGTAGAGGTGCTCGATCCGTTCCGTGTTAAAACTGGAGGAGCGGCGGATGAGCCCATGGACCTCGTAGCCCTTGTTTAGTAAGAACTCGGCGAGGTAGGAGCCGTCTTGACCGGTGATACCGGTGATGAGTGCGCGTTTTTTCATAGCTGGTAAAAGTTAGGCCTGTTTGGCTTGGGCGATGATGCGGGAGCTGCTATCGATTTTGGCGCCTAGGCCATCGATCAGTTTGGCCCCATGCTTATTTAGCACGACCATCTCGGGAATATTGCCGGCATGGCGGTCGCCACCCTTGCAGAAGACGGCGTCGTGACCAGCGGCCCGGGCCTCACTAATCAATTGCTCTAAGGTCGCGCAGACGGAGCCGTCTTGGTCGATGGCGAGGACCGCCCGGTCAACGATACGGAGCGCGGCGGTCACCGCGAGCCGGGTGTCCTGGTCCATGAACGACTTGCCTTTTTTGAGTGCCCCTTGGGCGTCATTATTCACGATGACCCAAAGCACGTCCCCTTGGGCGCGGGATAGTTCCAGCAACTCGAGGTGCCCGCGGTGCAAGGGGTCGAAATAGCCGCTGGTGATGGCGATGCGCATAGGGTAAGGAAAGGTTTAAGCAGTTAGCGGTTGGGACAATTCAAACCAAGACGGGGTAAGATTTAGCGATTAGGAAGATGCAGCCAAGGCGGGGCTTGGGATAGGAGGCAGGGAAATGTTGGGCGGGGGATTTTATTTCCTGACCGACAACTGCTAACCGCTGCTGCCCACTTTACACACCCGGGCAGGCTACCGCACGTGGAGGCGATGGTCGCCGCACGTGAGGGAAGATAGACTGTCAGCCGAGTGATCGGCCAAAAACTTTAGGACTCCCTCGGGGGAGGGAGCATCAAAGGAAAGAGTTCGAGGGCGCGGGCGTTCCAGCGGCGAAGCCGGGTGAGCCGTTCGATGACCTCGGCAGAAGCTTGTGAGTCCTGGGCGCCTTGGACGATGCGGTCGAGGCTGGGACTCGATTGCTCCAAGGCGGGTAAAACCTGACTGCGCAGCAGGGTGACCAAGGAAGCGGCCAAGGAAGCGGTCGGTTGCCAGCGTTCCCGGCGAGAGCCCGGTGCCTTAACCGAGAGGACCATGCCTTGGTCTCTAAGGAACTTAAGTCCTTGACTGACAGAGCCTTTACTCATCCCGAGGCGGCCCTGTATTTGGTCGAAATCAACCGCCGCAGGCGCCGCGTAAAGCAATGAATAGATCTCGGCGACCGAACGCGGGACCCCTAAAATACCCGCCATTCTTACGAAAAATTCGGCTAATTCGGCTTCATGGGCAGTCAGTGGCGCAAAGGAAGGCCGGCTCTTGCGGCGGGCAGTTAGCTTAGCGGAAGGGGGTGTCATCGGGCCGAGGGGGGACTCGGCTGATGTTTCAATAATTTTTGAACATACGCAAGGGCTTTTTGCCAGAATGAGTTAAAGTGCCCAGATACCCCTGCCCTACCCACCCTTGCCTCCCCCTCGGGCTAGCCCTAAATCTGGCTACACCCATGCGACGTCTAACCCTGGCCTTCTGCGGTTGTGGATCCCGCGCTCGGACCTACGCAGGGATTGCCGCTGAGATGCCCGACCGCTTTGCGCTCGTGGCCGGGGCCGACCCGGTCGAAGGACGCGTCGAGTTCATCCGGGGCAAATCTGACCGACCGACGGACTTCCGCGGTTATGCTTCAGCCGAGGCCATGTTCGCGGCCGGCAAGCCAGCGGACGTCGTTATCATCGGCACCCAAGATGCCCAGCACCGAGACCACGCCATCCGCGCCATGGAGCTCGGTTGCGACCTGCTCCTGGAGAAGCCCATCGCCAACCGGCTCGAAGACGTCCTCGCCGTCCAGGCCGCCGCTCGGCGCCTCGGGCGTCGCGTCGTCGTCTGCCACGTCCTCCGCTACACGCCTTTCTACGCCCAAGTCGAAAGCCTCCTCCGCAGTGGGGTCGTGGGTGAAATCGTGACCGCCAACTTCATTGAAGGCGTTCAACCCTGGCATCAAGCTCACTCCTTCGTCCGCGGACATTGGGCCAACGAAAGCAAGTCCTCGCCGATGATCTTAGCGAAGAGCTGCCACGACATGGATCTCTTGGCCTGGCTCATCAATCGGCCCTGTTTAGCGGTTTCCTCTCATGGCGCGCTGACGCAATTCACCGCAGCCCACGCCCCGGCGGGCGCACCCGCGCGTTGCACCGACGGTTGTCCCGTGGCCAGCCAGTGTCCTTACGATGCGCACCGCTACGCCCAGCCCGAAGGCCGCCGCTGGCTAGGCATGGTCTATGATCGTGCGAAGGAAGCCACGGACGAAGAAATCTTCACGTGGCTCCGCACGAGCCCCTGGGGACGCTGCGCCTTCCGCTGCGACAACGATGTCGTCGACCATCAGGTGCTGGCGCTGAAATTTACGGGGGAGGTGACCGCGACCTTCACGATGACCGCGTTTGACGACGGCCGGCAGCTGGAGATTTTTGGGACTAAAGGCGTCCTGCGCGGTGGCGCCTTCGTCAAAAAGCACTTGGGCTGTGATTTAGTCTTCACGCCCCACGGCTGGAACCAGACCGCGGAGAAAATCACCGTGGAGGCGCCCACGGGCGGGTATGCCGGCCACGGCGGGGGCGACGCGGGCCTGATGGCCACGCTCCACGCCGAGTTGACGGGAGCCGATGCCTCCACACTGCGCACCTCGCTAGAGGTTTCGATTCAAAGCCACCGCATGGCCTTTGCGGCGGAAACTTCCCGCAAAGAAGGCCGCACCGTGGTCATTGAGACCTCGGCCGGCTAAAGACTTCCACCTTGGCGCCCCCTTGGGGATTCGAACCCCAGTTACCTCAATGAAAACGAGGTGTCCTGGACCGGGCTAGACGAAGGGGGCTTCCGGTGGAGAGACGGAACTTACGGACCAGCACCCCTTGGTCAAGATTTTAGGCGAAGGCACAAAAAAGGGGTGCGCCTCACGACGCACCCCAATTTCTAGGGTTTTAGGCCGATTTCTTAGAAGCGCTTACGGTAGCCCGCATTCACGCCGATCGAGTTCCCGTTACCCTGTTCGTAGGACAAACCAATCGAGAAGGTGGAATTCTCATCCGGTCCGAAGTTCAGGGACGGGCTGACATAGAAGCCTGACCCAGCGTTGACGCGCAAGCTGGAGGTGTAAGTCGTGTTGATGCCCGTCGAGTTCGTGGACGTGAAGTCACCAAACTCACCCGAGAACTGCTTCACGTAGCCGATGTCCATGGACAGACGGTAGCGCCAATCGCCACGGCCTTCTTCCCACATGCGGTGGAAGCCAGTGCCGACGCGCACCGACGCCTGGGAGGTCGACCCAGAAGTGACCGACATTGCGTCGGCCTGGCCGGATTCCTCCATGCTCGACAACTTGGTCGAAGCATACTGCACGCCGATGAAAGGAGTGATGAAGGTATCGGTCGACTTCAGCGCGATGACGGTCCCGAGGCGACCCCACACCCCATAGGTCAAAGCACTCGGGGACGACGCGTTCGTGTTGCCAGAACCAATCACGGAGTCGCGGCTAATCTTCGACGATAAGTGCGAGACGGAGACGCCCGCATCGAGCGAGAGTTGACCACGCATCGCCACCGTACCGACGTAGGCGTTGGCGGCGAAACCATTACCAGAAGCGCTGGTGGAGGTATCGCTGGAGAGCGAGAAGTGCTGGGCGGTCAGGGCGTAACCGGCGACGCCATCGACGCCGACCTGCGTGGTATAGCCAGCGGTGACGCCATAAGTCGTCGCCTTGTTCTGGAGCTCGCCGGAGGCACCCACCGTGGCCTTGCCACCGATGGTATCGACGTACCACTCGTTGGAAAGAATCGTCAAGCTAGCGCGGTCAAAACGACGAAGCTCGAGGCGGCGGGCTGCGTTATTGATGTTCTGCTGGAAGAGCGTGCCTGCGGCCGTCACGGTGCCTGCGGCACCGTACGGGGTGAGGTTATTAAGTGCGGTCTGAAGGGCGGCGTCGCCAAGGATGGCCATACCAGCACCGACGGCATTGTAACTCGCGGCAGGCGTGGAACGATAGACGTCATCCGCTGTACCTAACAGGGTGTCCGCACCGTTATTCACCAGGACCGAGTTAACCTGCGTGATGGACTTGATGGATGCCAACAATGAGGCTGGGGCCTTGAAGGTATCGTAGTCCGACGGAGCGCGGACGACGTAGGCCGCGAACTCGCCAACCTTGCCGCTGGCATCCGTTGGGGAGGAGAGGACGTAGCGGAATGGGCTGACACCCTGGGAGGTGATCTGCAAAGCAGGGATCAGCGTCGTGAAGCTAGAACTATTGGCGCCAACGGTATCCTTAAAGAGGACGAAGCGCTGACCGAAGGCCGGGGCGGTTGCACCGAACTGCTTCAGGGTGATTGAACCAGTGCCGCCGTTATTGAGGTCGGCCGTACCCGTGAAGAGCACTTGGTCGTTATAGGTACCGTTAGCCAACGTGGCCGAGAGCTCCATAATGAAAGCGCCCGTATTGGTGACGTTGCCATTCACCGTGACGATACCAGGCGAGTACCCCGGGGAAACCGTGCCGTTGTTGACGAGGTTCGCGTTTGTAAGCGTTGAACCGATGACGACCTGGCCACCCAAGGTACTATTGGCGCCAACCGTGACGCCGCTGCTGATAGCGATGGCGTTGGTGCCGGTCGTGCCGAGAACGACATTAGCGCCCGTCTGCAGGATAAGCCCACCCGCGAAAGAACCCGTAATCGTCAGGGTGCCGGTCGGACCAGAAGTGGCCCCGAGGACATTGATCGTACCGCTGCTCGTGGAGGACGTGAAGCCAGACGTACCCAAAATCGGCGCGGAGGCATCTTGCTGAATAGAAAGGTTGCCGCCCTTAAGGGAGACGCTACGGCCACCGAGAATTTGGTTAGCGACTGGGGTCACCAAAAGCGTACCAGCCTCGACTTCATAAGAAGCAAAGATCGGGTCAGCCACCGAGCCCGCATTGGCGTTCAGAGCGCCAAGGCCCGTCTTGATGAACTTCACGGCACCCGTGGTGCCAGCCAAGGTCGTGCTGAAAGTTGTGGGCGAACCAGCGGTCACATTTACCGCGAGCGCGCCACCCTTGAGGGTCAAGGCGGTCGTTTTGGTATAACGGGAGTCGAGCTCCAGATTACCCGCCGTCGTGCCGTCACCCACCGTCAGGGTGATGTTGGCGCCCAACTGCGTGGCGAGCGCTGTATTTGTGAAGCTGGCGCGGCCTGGGCCGACGAACGTCAGCTGCGAAGCTGCCCCCGAAACGGTGCCGATGAAACTGGTATCGATCGCTTGATTGATGGTGACGGCGCCGCCGGTGTTAAAATCGAGGACGGAAAGGGCCGACCCATTAACGCCGGCGATGGCCGTCTGGGCGTTTTGGTGCAAGCGCACGTAGTCTCCGAGATTGATGGCCGCCAAGGTAGGGGCAGCGGTCAGATAGACGTCGCTAGCCGTGGTGGTACTATTGGAAATCTGCAGGGTGCCCTGTGAAGAAACCGAGGCGCCCTGGATCTGCGCGCCCAAATTGCGGTTTCGACCTGCGCTAAGAAGAACCTCGAGCGTCGAACCAGTGGCAATGGATGCGTTGATCAGGTTAATCGCGGCGTTCGCAGCGCCGTTGGCACGCGTATCCAGGACCGTGAGTTTGCCGCCCAAGACTTCGTAAGCAGAGGCCGTCACGGTGCCGTTAGAGAGCGTGATTTGGCCAGCGCCATTCTTAAGGATGGTGCCGAGGCCGGTCACCGCCCCTGCATAGGTCTGTGCAGCCGTGCTATCATCATTATTGAAGCCAATCTTAGCGCCAGCGGCGACATTGAGGCTAGCGCCACCAAAACCAGCAATCGTGCCGATCAAGGTGCCGGACTGGACATTAATGGAGCCAATCACGTTGGCCGAGGTTGATGGACGAATCAGGCTCAGCGTGCCGAGCGAAGCGGTACTACCAGCGGGGCGAATCTCATTAAAGAGGATGGTCGGCGCACCGATGATTTGGCCGGCGTAGACCTTGGTGGAGCCAGCGTTGGCCGTGAAGGTCAGGATGGCTTGGTCGGCGTTGATGACGGACGAATCAGCCCCCGATAAGTTGTTGAGGTTGAGCGTGGCGACTACCCCGAGGATACGCGGTGCCGTTAGGGTCGTATTGGCCTCGAGGGTAATCGAATTGACCAAATCAAACGCCCCATCGATACCCACGGTCAGCGTGCCCGCCTTCACTACGACGTCGCCGGCAAAGCTGAGCGCCGAGGCGACAGTGAGATTACCGAGACCGGCCTTTTCAAAGGTGCCGAGGCCAGCGATCTCGCCAGTCGTGTTATTACCAAAGGTTTCCTGCACCAAGACGGTGCCGTTCGCCAAGACGGTGGTCACTGCGGACAAAGTGATTGAGACCGACGTCATCGAGACGATTTTTGCGCCGACCGGGATACCCGTGCCGCTGACCGTCTGGCCGACGGCGAAACCGACGGTACTATTCAGGTTAATGAGCGAGCTTAGGGCGGTCTGGGTGCCCGTTGCACTGGTCACGGTATCACGATAGGTCGTGCCAGCGGCAAGTTGCAGATTCCCGTAAACCGCCGGCGTATTGAGCAAAGCTGGTAAGTTGGAGGCGTAGACCTTGCCGACTTGCACATCGAGGAGTCCGTCACCGTTAACATTCTCAGCGAGGTTAACATTGCCAACGATAGTCAGCGTGCCCGCGCCAATCTTGGTCACGGTGCCCGAACCAGCTAAGTTGCCGATCCAAGTGAGGTCCGTCGGGGTATTAATGAGGAAGGAGCCCGCACCATCGACATTCAAGAAGCCGCCGGTGATGGCAGCCAAAGTGCCGGGGTTGAACTGCAACTGGCCGGCGAGGATATTGACCGCACCGCTCACCCAGCCGGTCGTGGAATTAATAACGAGCGTGCCATTGCCGACCTTAGTTAAAGAGCCAGGACCGCTGAGGATGCGGCCGAAGGTGGCCGTACCGGAAGTGACATTGACCGACAGGTTGCCAGCGATGCCGACATTGATGCCAGAGGTGCCGGTCAGCGTGTTATAGTCGATCTGCAGCGTGCCACCATTGACGTTGGTGGCCCCGGTGTAGGTGCTCGTATTCTGCAGGAAGAGGGTCTGGTTGCCGACCTTAGTCAGGCCGCCGTTACCAGCGATAACGCCGCGGAAAGCCAAGACCTGCGCGTCCGTCGTCACCGGAGAAAGGGCGTAAGCGCCAGCGGCGGCACCCGTGAGAGCATTACTAAGCGTGACAGCGGAAGTGCCACTGATAACGCCCGTCGCGGCTACTGTGGTGGCAACGCTGAGGGTGATACTGCCCGCACCGACGGCCGTGATGGTCGTCCCGGCAGGGATACCCGTGCCGGTTACCGGCATGCCCACAAGGAAGCCTGTCGTGTTGGCCAGTGGTACGGTCGTACCCGTGGCGGTCTGCGTGGCTAGGGCGGAAGGTGCCGACGTGATGGCTGCAATCGTGGTCGTAACGGTGATGCCGGTACCCGTGACGGCCTGGCCGACCGTGAGGCCAAAGGTATTCTGGACGATGAGCGTGCTGCCCGAGCCAGCTACTGGCGTGAAGCTCGTCGGCTCGCCCAACGCCGTGCGCAGGAACCCGATGGTGTTGGCCTGAGACATGCCCGCAACCGATGAAGCACCTAGGGCGGTTTGTAGGAAGTAGGCAGGGTTAGCGTCAGGAGAGGAGCCCGTGAAGTTCGTGAGGGCGTTATTCAACTGAGCCACTTGAGCGTCGGTCTTGCCGACCGTCAGCGTGGCACCGGCCTGCACCGAGACGACCGAGCCGGTCTGGCCAAAGAGTGCCCCAACCGTCTGGTTCGCCGCCGCGGTGAACGTCGCGCCGTTAAGCAAGACGAGGCCCGAGCTACTGATGATGCCATCAGCGGCCGTGGAGGCTAGGGAGCCGACCTTGACGACAGTGGCGCCGTAGTAACTGCTAAGGCCCGACAGGGTCATGCTGCTGCTACCGGCCTTAATCAGGTTGCCTGCACCGGTCACCTTACCGGCGTAGGTCGTATTGGCGCTCTGGTTAATCGTAATTGAGCCACGGCCCAGTTCGATGCGAGTGTTGGCGTCGCCCGAGAGATTATTAACCGTCTGGGTGGTGTCATTGAAGCGAATCGCAGTCTCACGGCCGCTCGTGCCCGAATTGAGAACGATATTCGAAGCGTGGATGAAGGTGTTATCCTTGCCGTAGGAGAAGGCCAGCGTGATGCCGTCCTTGACGATGACCTGTCCGTAGAAGTCTTGCTGCTGGTTATAGATATCAATCACGCCCAACTGGCCGTTGCCGACGTTCGGCGGAATGCTGGAAGCGTTCGCACCGGCCGAGACCGTGCTGACGATGAGGTCCTGCGGGGTGACGGTCAGGGTCGAACCAACGGCGCCGTTGATTTGGGCACGGAGCGTGCCGGCGTTGTTCTGGACGATACTGAGGGTACCGCCCGCACCGATGACGACGCGACCGTAACCGAGGCTTTGCACATTTGCGATGACCTTGCCGGCGTTGATGTCGATTTCGCCGACCGTGGAGCTTTGGCCCATGAGGGCAAGCGAGCCAACCCCTTCCTTAATCAGTCGACCGAGGCCACCGTTGATGCTGCCGGTGAAGTAGCCGTCATGGTTCGCGTCCTGGAGAATCGTCAACGACGTGCCCGGGGCGATGTCAACGACCGTGCCCGCACCGGTGCCGGCGATCCACATGTTCGTCGCGGTTTCATTCCAGAGAGACTGGAAATTACGGATAGTTTGGGCCGTCGTGATGCTGAGCTGTGGCGCGGAACGGCCCGGCAGATAACCCGGGCGCCACTCCGTCGTGCCACCAGAGTCAGCCGCGGCGTCTGCGCGCGCTAGGGCAGTATGAACGCCGTCCGAACCAATCAGATTGACGGATGCGGCCAAGCGCAGGGCTAGGTTATTGGGGTCAGCGAGTACTAAATTTCCGCCGCCGATAAAGACGTCGCCCGTGACACGACTGGTGTTGAGAATCGTGAAAGAACCCGAACCCGTCTTGTAGACGCGGCCTGCACCGTCGATACGGCCGACCGATCCAACGACGCCGTCGTCGATGTGAATATTCGCGATGTAGTCGGCGTCCTTGCCGACATCGAGGACGGTGTTGACGTCGGTGCCATCATTGCCGGCAAGGAAGTTAGCCTGCGTGCCGGAATAGAGGTTATGGACGTAGTTGAGGCGGAAGAGTAGCGGGCTCGAAGGGTTAGAGAGCTGGTTGTCGCCCAAGGATGGACCCACTCCGACTACGTTATAAGCGGTGCCCTGGAAACTCAGCGCGGCCGAGCCCTGGAGGATGACGGCGCCAGCGCCTTCCATGCGGGCGGTGTAGCCAGTTGGATTAGCGACACCGTAATTGGCCCATTGGTTAAGGTAACCGGAGACCTGTAAAGTGCCTTGGTTGACGACGACCAGGCCAGAGAAGGCGCCCTGCGCACGCAGGTCGTTCGGCATCACCGGCGCCGCGGGCGGCGCAAGTTTGAAGGTGTTATTCGCGAGGTAATTGAAGTCACGGAAAGCGTCGTATTGTAACGTGGCGCCGCCCGTCTTCACCAAGACGGGCAAGGTCGTAAAATTGCCGACGTCAATGAGGGCCGAACTATTAGCGCTGAGGAACTTAGTGGTCGTCGTCGCATCGATGAGTTGGTTGACCGTGAGGCTCGTATTTGCCCCGATGTTAAGCGAAGCCACCGTCTTTAGGCCCTGCTGGAGGGCCGTCGGCTGCGCGAGCAGGCCAGGTCCACCGAGATTCGTCGCGGTGATTGCCGTGCCAACTAAGACCACATCAGGGTTAGTAACGGGCAGATACTTGACGGTGACGTCGGCTTGGGCTGAGGGCAGAACCCCGACGAGGGAGGCCGAGGCGAGGACGAGGAACTTACGGGAGAGTTTCATGACGAGGCGCGATGCGAGTGGATCAGGAGAGGAATTAGAAGCGGCGGCGGTAGCCGAGTTCGAAGCCGGTGGTCTGCGTGGCGCCCGCCTTTTCCAGCGAGAGCGTGAGGTAGTACGCAGAATCCGGGTTCGGACCATAAGTAAAGGACGGTGCCACGCGGAAGCCGCTACCGGCAGAGACCCTGGCCTTCGAGACGAAGTCGATACCGCCGAGGCGGGCCGAGATGTCCGTGGACTTACCGCCGCCGAATTCGGCGAAGGCTTCGAAGTCGATGGAGAACTTCAAGGTTTCACCGTCACCCACGGTCAGCCAGGTCATGCCGGAGCCAGCGGTGGCGCGGGCGGAGGTATAAGAGTAGGAGCTTACCTTAAGCGCGGATGCGTCGCCGGCTTCATCGAAGCCGCTCCCGCTCACCTTAGCGAGGTCAACGCCGACATAGGGTGAGAAGCTGACGCCGGCCTTGGTGGCGTAGCCTGCGCCCAAACGGGCGAAGGCTCCATAGCCAGTGGCCTTCGGGCTCGCGGTCTCGGTGCCCAGGAAGGTCGTACGCGAAGACTTGTTAGTCGACGAGCCAACGGAAACGCCCGCATCCACAAAGAGCGAATCCTTGCGTTCGCCGAGCATCGAAGAGAAGAAGCCCGTCAGGCGGTAAGTGTTGCCGCTAACCGAACCAGCGGAAGCGCCGCCGGCCGTGAGGTTAGCCTTACTCTTGGTGTAGCCGACGGAGAAACCAGCGACGGACCAAGGATTAAGGTCCTTGATCATCCCGCCCATGGCACCGGTGACGGTGGAGTCGAACGGCGTGGCATCCGAACCGGAACCACCCTTGAAGCTCGAGGAGGTCGTCAGCGCGAAGCCTTCATTGTAATAGACGCTATAACCAGCACGGTCGTAGCGACGCATCTCGAGGCGACGCAGCAAGGCATCGCTTTCGGCGCGCTGGCCGAGGGCCATGGCGGCCGGGATGGCGGCCAAGGCGGCGGGCTGCAAGCTAAGCAACGCCGGCGCTAACTGCACGTCGCTCATGGTAATTAGGCGTGCCGCGAGTGGGTCGAGCGTGCCCGTCGAGCCAGGAACATAGACCGTTCCTGCAGCGACATTCGTCGCGGCCTGCACGTAGGAAATGATGCCCACATCGACGCCCGCCACGGCGTAGACGCTGGCGGCGCGCACGGCGTAGACGGCGTATTCATTCGGCTTATGGACAAGGCCGTCGGCATTGTGGACAAGGCCATCGTAGCCCGAAGCGACCGCACCCGCATCGACTGCGGCTGGCGCGACGACGAGGTAACGGCCCACCAAATCGTCGGTCGTAATTCCCGCGGGCGTGGCGCCCGTGAAGTAAGTGGCGACGAGGTTAGCGCCCACCGAAGGCGTCGCGGTGCCCTTGAAGAGAACGAAGCGCTGGCCGAAGGCTGGAGCGACCGTGCTGCTGCCATTGTTCCAGCGCTGCACGAGGACGTTGCCGGCCGAGAGGTTGGCCGTGCCAGAGAAGTTGACGGAGTCGTTATACAGACCGCCGAAGACATCGCCCGAGACCTCCATATTGGCCGTGCCGGCGAGCGTGAAGTTACCCGTGACGTTAATCGTGCCTGGCGAGTAGCCCGGGGCGACGGTGGCGCCCGCGGCGACGGTCAGATTACCGCCAATGTTGGCCGAGCCAGTGAGCTTGGAGCTATTGCTGACGGTCAAATCGCCGGCGATAGACAAGGGCGTGCCACCCGAGGTGCCGAGCTTCAGGACTGTGCCGCCGTCCACGGAGACGTTACCAGAGACGCTACCGAGGACATTCAGGAGCGCGGTGTTTCCGGCGGCGGCCGTCGTGATAGTGAGGTTGCCGGTGTTCGTGGAGCCCGCGCCCGAAAGCAGCGTGCCACCCGACGTTCCGACCGTGAGGGCCAAGGTGCCGCCCGAAATAGTCACCGCGCGGCCTGCGCCCGTCGTATCAGGCAAGATGATGCCTGGTCCAGTGGGGTTAAGGAGATCTGGCTGTAGGGTAACCTGGAGCGTACCTTCATGAACGTCATAGGACTGGAAGACGTCGCCTTTTAGCGAGGACGTGACGCCGCTTGTCAGGTTGAGCGTACCTGCACCGATCTTCACCAGCTGGGCCGCACCCACTGCGCCAGTTAAGGTGCCGTTGTAGGTGGAGTTACCTCCGGTGGCGACGTATACGCCCAACTTGGTCGTGCCCGTCGTGGCTGTGGCCAAGGTGATGGCCTTCGTGTTGTCCGCGTTCACGCCGAGGTAACCGCCGTCGACGGTGACCGTACCCACGGTCGTCGCCTGCAGGTTATTAGCATAACGGAAGAGGCCAGATCCTTTCACCGTGAAGTTCGCCGTGCCTTCGATGGTCCCGCTGAAGACGCCGTCGGAGGTTTGGGTGAGGGTCAAAGTGCGCCCGACACCGAGCGCGCCGATCTGCAGGAACGACCCCGTGTCAGCCGTGATACCGGTGACGGCATTGATGCCGGAGACATCGAGGCGAACATTGTTGCCGATGTTGGTCGTGGTGACCGAAGGCTGCGAGATAACGTTGACGAGCTTAACCCCAGCCGAAGAGGCCTGCAGGTCGAGGATACCCGAACCGGTGATTTCGGAACCAAGGGTGCGGGAGTTAGCCAACTTCACGCGGAAGGTAGCGCCGGCGGAAACGTTGGCGGTCAGCATCGGGATACCGCTACCAGCTCGGCTATCGGTCAAAGTCAGGATGCCCTGCTCAACCTTAAAATCGGGGGTGTTCGCCGTGAGGTTGACGTTGCCGAGGATGGCTTCGCCCAGGCCGACCTTAACGACCGAGCCCGTGCCAGCAGCAGCCCCGATGCCAGAAATATTGTTATTAAAGGTAGCCGCGACGCCAGCCGTCGGGGCGTTGAAAGCAACTTCGGCACCTGCGCCAACTTGGATATCAGCGCCACGGTAGCCCGCCTCCGTACCAATCAAGCGACCTGCGGTCACACTAATCGAGGTCAGCTGGTTATCTCCGCCTGTCGGGCTGAGGTCTAATGTACCGAGGCCCGTCTTGATGATAGATGCGTTCGTCACACCCGTGATGCGCGTGAAGCGGCCCGCGAAGCTGTTCGTCGCACCAGTATCGATGGGCAAGGTGATAGCGACACCATTGACGCCGTAGGCAATCTGGGTGGTGGCCTCACCAGTGAGGTTACGGAAGGTCTGATTCGCGGTGACGTCGAGCACGGATGTGCCGCGCAGGTCAATGGCGGCGATCAAGTCCGTGGGGTTAACGCCCCCGAAGAGATTGGCCGAGGCTAAGATCGTGGTGCCGGCGTTGGACTGGTAAGTCCCGCTGAAGGCGGTCGTGGCTGTGCCGAGGGTAAGGGAAGCCGTGCCTTCCTTAACAATGGTACCTGCACCCACAAAGACGCCCGTGGCCGCGAGGTTGGTGGTCGCGTTCAATCGAGCCTTCGCCCCCGCGGCGACCGTGATATTACCCGTGGTGGCACCCGCCCAGCCATTCTGAGCAAGGAGTGTACCGGTCAGGACATTAGTCCCGCCGGTATGGGTCAGCGAGCCGCCCGCGGTCAGCGTCTTACTGGCCGCAGCTTGGATGACGAGTTCGCCCGTGCCCGAGACGAGCCCGGAGTAGGTGACATCATTAGTGGCGTTGAGCACCAGGTGTGCCGCTGTACCGTTGAAGGAATTGATGACCGCGGCGCCGTTCGTGGACAGCGCGTTCATTTCGAGCCAACCATTGTTGACGATAGTCGTACCGGAATAAGAGACCTGGCCAGCCGTGAGGGTCGGGTTCAGGATGAGGTAACCGATGCCGTTCTTGACGAAGTTGCCAGCCCCGAGCACCGGTGTGGTCATCGTGCGCTTCACCGCCGAAGGACCAGCCACATAAGCGTCGTCGACGGTGACCGCCAAGTTGGCGCCAGCGTCGACGGTGATCGAGGTGGCGTTGCTCAGGCTATTATAGGCGATGTCGAGCGTACCACCCGAAACCTGGATTTGTCCGGTGAAGGCGTTGCTCGTGCCGCGCAAGTTCAAGGTTTCGGAACCGGCTTTGATCAACTTACCGGAGCCAACCAACTGGCCGTCGAACGATAGGTTGGAGGTAAAGGAAATGTCCGTGGTCGGAGCCACGTAGTTGCCCAAGTTCATGCCGACAGCCACGGTCGACAGGTAACGACGCGTTAACTCGGACATTTTAATCGAGCCCGCATAGAGCGCATTGAGCTCGGCCGGCGTCAGCGGCAGTGAAGTAACGTCGACGCTCCGGACCGTACCCGAGTAGACCGGCACCGCGGCGAGGTTCGCCGTGAGCGCGTTGTTTAAGGTGATTAAGGCACTGACGGTGGCCGTGCCGGACGGGGTGGCCGTGAGGGCGTTGGATAGGCCGACGAGGGCGCCGACGGTGACCGTGCCCGTCGCCTTGGCCGTCAGTGAAGCTGAAATCGTAATCGAAGTCGGGGTGACTGCCGTGATGGTCGCACCGGCGGGGATGCCCGTGCCGGTCAAGGTCTGGCCGACGAAGAGTCCCGTCGTTGTGGTCGACGTGATGGTGCGCGTACCGACCGATCCGCCCGTCGCGAAGAAGGAGGTGTTCGGCGTGATTGAAGCGATCTTGGTGTTCGCCGCGATGCCCGTGCCAGAAACGATTTGGCCAACCGCCAAGCCGGCGGAAGAAACCGTACGCACCGTCGTCGTCCCCGTGGTGCCGCCCGCCACGCTAAAGCTGGTGTTGGCCACGATCGCCGTGAGGTAGGAGTTATCCGCAATGCCCGTGCCGACGATGATTTGACCAACGCCAAGGCCAGCCGAGGCCGTGGCCGTCAACTGCGACGCACCCGAGAGCCCCGACGTCGGGGTAAAGGTAACGGTGGGGGTCGCCGCAATCACGCCCGCGGCCGCAGCCGTCAGTGGTTTGCTGATATTGACCGTGCCGGCGCCGATACCGGTGATAAGTGTGCCGACTTGAATGCCAGTACCGGTGAGCACTTGGCCGACCGCGAGGCCAGCGGTTGAAGCCGTGGTGATGGTGGACGCGGCAATCGCACCGCCCGTGGCGGTGAAGCTCGCCATATTGAGGACCGGGTTCACCTGGTCGGTCGTGCCGAGGTAATCGGCGAGCAGAGGATTGGAGCCCGCGAGGTCGAGGGCCATCGAGGCGGCCCGGGCTGGCGTGTAGCCGATGGTGACGGTCGAAGCGCCGATATTCAGGGTCGAGGCAGCCGAGCCGAAAAGGCCACCGAAAGTCTGGTTCAAGCCAGCCGTGTTAAATGACCCCGTGCTGACGAGGACGAGGGCGGAAGTGTTGGGCACGGCGTTGGCGGTCCCCGCAGAGAGGGCGCCACCCGGCCGCACGATCGTCGCACCGTAGTAGGAATCCTTGATGGCCCCGGCGGCCGTCGTGCCAGCGAGCGTGAAGCCCGCCGAGCCTTGCTTGATGAAGCTACCGACGCCCGTGATCGAGCCCTGGAAGTTGGCACTGGAGCTGTTCTGCTCGAGGGTGATATCGCCGCGGCCGAGTTCGACACGCGACAGGAGATCTCCGCTGAGGTTGCGGACGAGCTGGTTCGTGTCGCCAAACTTCAGCACCGTTTCGCGGGTGTTTCCGGAGTCGAGCGTGATGGAGCTCGCATTGACGAAGGTATTGTTTGCACCGCCCGAGAAGGACAAGTTGACGCCGTCATTGACGACGATGTTGCCGTAGAAATTCGTCTGGGCATTAACGATGTCCACCTGGCCCGGATCGCGCCCCGGGTTGACTTCGATCTTCGCGCCGCTGCCGTTATCGATCATCGCCGAAGCCAAAAGCTTAAGCGTGGAGCCGGCCGAGCCTGAGAGGTTAGCCGACAGCGTGCCGGCGTTGTTCTGCAAAATGGCGAACGTGCCACCATTGCCGATGAAAACATCTTTTTGGCCGAGACCCTGGACGTTGGCGATGAAGGTGCCGCCCTGAATCTCCGTGTAGTCGTAAGAACCGTTCTGCAGGAGGAAGACGAGCGTGCCGTCGCCGGTCTTGACGATGCGGCCGCCGGCGACGCCCGTAGTGAGGTCAGCACCATAGACGCTGCCGTTGTAATAACCATCGCGGCCCGTGGCGTCTTGATTGATCGTCAGGGTACTGCCGTTCAGGAAAAGGTTGGAACCGTAGCCAGTACCAGGGATGACGAGTTCGCCCTTGTTGTTCACGTCGGCCGCCGTGCGGACGGCATCCGCCGCCGTGAAGACTTCACCCGTGGTCGCCGTGCCTACGTTAGTCGAGCCTTTGGACTTAAGTGCAAAATCGGCTTGGAAATTACGAACCGTCTGGTCGCCCATGAGGACGACTTCGGCGCCGGAACGGGTGACGCCTGTGTACTGACCAGCACCGTTGGTGGTGATGGTCACGGTGCCGGGGTCAGCGAACAAGGCCGGGCGGTAGTCGACGTGCGGGTCAGCCCCCGTCGGGTTCGAAGGGGTTTCCTGATAGCGAATGTCCGCACCGCGACGCGAAAGGCCGAGGGCACCTTCCGTCGTGGTGGCGGCGTCGGAGTCGCTGGTGTCCTGCGTCCCGGCGATATTGAAAGAACTGCTGTTGGCAAAGGTCAGCCCGGTGGCACTAGCCAAAATCGTCCGGCCGCCGCCGGCGATAAAGTCGCCGTTCATGCGGGAGTCGTTGAGGACGGTCAACGAACCAGCGCCGGTCTTGATGACCTTGCCCGAACCGGCGAGAATGCCGACGGAGCCATCGAAGCCTTGGTCGATATGAATACCGAGACGGTAGTTGTCGTCGGGACCCGTCGTGACGGTCGTCTGGAACTGATCGTTGTTGTCGCCCGCCTTGAGGTTGTGGAGGAAGTTAAGGCGCAGGGCACTGGTGCCGCTGCCGACGTTGACCGGGGTGTTCGTGAAACTGATTTCGGCCGAACCGTTGAGGACGACGGAGGAAACCCCCGTCATGCGCTTAGCGAGGGTGTAGTTGAGGGTAGCCGAAGCCGAGCCGGCGGCGATGTTGGCGATGAGGGTCGGGACTTCCGTCGCCGCGAGGATGTTGCCGTCGACGGTCGTGCCGAAGTCGTGCCACATGTTGAGGTGGCCGCTCACCATGAGCAGACCGCCGTCGACGCGCATCTGGCCCTG
>CAIXHF010000025.1 GCA_903919185.1 uncultured Opitutia bacterium
ACGCTTCTCCGACCGGGCCCGTGCCCTCATGCAGGCCACGACTGACCGCTTCACCGACCCGCACGCCGTCGGATTCTTCTTCGCACCCGCGGGTCGCGACGACCTTTCGGTCCGGCAGAAAGACTGGTTTGATAACGCGGTCCCCGCCGGCAACTCCGCAATGATTCACGTGTGCGCGGAGGCCTACACGCTGACTGGCGAAGACCGCTGGCGCCAAACCCTCGAAGACCTCGCGCAAGCCTACAGTGGCATGGCCCGCAATGTCCCCAACGGGGTCGCCCACGCTTTAGAAGGCCTCACGCACTACGCGATGGGGCACGCCGTCCTCAAGCACGGCCCCGGCACTAACCTGGACGCGCTCCAGGCTACCTTAAGTGGGCAGGTAAACACCTCAGCCCACGCCCGCCCCCATCGCCGCGTCTTACTCGTCCCTTCGCCGGAAACCCTCGGTTTCCAGCTTTGCGTCGGCCCGACCTGTCAGGCACCGACCAACGACCTAGCGGAAATTGCGGACGCGCTGTGAACGGCGCCACTCCGCTCTTGCCCGTAAAGCGGGTCGTGGATTGATTGGGTGCAGCGATGGCCGACGATCCCTCTTACGTCTATGGTCAGGGTCCGGGCAGCAAACGGACTCGCCGGTTGCTGCTGGGGTTGGTGCTGGTGGAGCAGAAAGGTTACCATGACTTGGCCTACCGTCCCAACTGGCCGCGCTTAGCCTGGGTCTTACCAGTGACGGCACTGGCGGCCTGGCTCCTGGGCTCCGAGGCCTACTACTTTAAAGAACGCTACATGGGCGGCATCACGACGACCCGGCGCGGGGACATGTACCTCTACTTCCCTGACTCTATCGGGAACTGGTTCGCCAACCTCCCGCTGACCAAGGAAGAAGTCCGGCGGCGGGAACGGGCGCAGATGCTGAAGAGCCGCGAGGAATACGGGCGCATCGCCCACCTTCAACACAAAGGCGAATACTTCGTGACCGTGGCCAAAGCGGCGCTCGTCCGACAAGACTACGCCGAGTTCTCCAAGTACATCGGGACCGGCGCGAACCTCGCCCCCAAGAACCTCGAGGCGCAACGCCTTTGTGCCGACCTCTTCTTCGCCTTTGGCCGACCGCTCGACGCCTACCAGATCCTCGAGGAGTCCTTAGAATTCTCGCTGGATGACCAAGCGCACTTCCGGTCCTTCCTCTACCGCGGCTTCATGCTAGACCAGGATCAGCGCATCATCGACTGCGCGAAGAAGTACCTGCCGATAGCCGGCCTTAACGCGGGCATCAAGAGCGACCTGCAAATCGCCCAAGCCCAGGCCAACTTCCTCCGCGGAAACTACACCGAGACCTCGCGCCTGATCCAAGCCTACCAATTGGACCAAACGCCCGAAGGCTTCCTACTTAAGTGTCAAGTCCTCTGGGAAACCAACGAACGAGCCGAAGCTCTAAAGCTTCTCGACGCCGCCACCTCCGCCTATCCAGGGGTCACCCGCCTCCTCGAACTTAAAGCGAAATGGCTTAAGGATAACGGCAACTTTCCCGGAGCCCGCGATTGCCTCGACTTACTGTTCATCAAGGACCCGTCCAACCCTGGCCCGACCATCCAGTCGCTCTTCCTCATGCCCGGCCCCGAGAACGCCGCCAAGCGTGAGGGCATCATCGAAAAACTACTCCGCGAGCACGGCCGGAACGATCGGGTCATGCTCGAATTGGCCCAGTATGCCAACGACAGTATCCAGCCGGCGCTGACCGGACGCTTACTCAAGTGGTCGGAGGAACGCCGCTTCCCCAACCGCCTGAAGTTTGCGCTCACCCACGCAGAGTGCCTCATCAACTCCCAGCAGCCGCACGCCGCCGTCATGCTCATCGAAGAGCTCATTCGCCAGAGCGACCGTGAACAGTGGATGAGCGAGACGCGTATCGCCTTCGACGCATTGCGCACCATCGGCTACTTCGCCGACGGCCAGCCTGAGATCGGTCTAATTAACTTGCAGCGCTTGATGCAGAATAAGAATGTGCCGCCCCAGTTGCTGGTGGCGTCCGGCCGTAAACTCATCGCTGCCAAGCGCTACGTGGAGGCGAATAACATGCTCATCGCCGCACACCTGCAAAACGAGAATAACCAGTCCATCCTGCTGCAAATCGTACAGCTTAAGCTGGCGCATCCGCAGATTGCGGGCGACCTCGAGACCTACCTACGTCGCCTCATGGCCACCCGAAAGCCACCCCGTGATGTCTTGGAGTCCGCGCTCCGTTCCGTCGGCTCGGACACCTTCCTCTTCTCTGGTGACCGTGAGCAGCTACTGACGGACCTCGAGAAGCTACTCAACTAGCCTCCGGTGTCGGCGTCGATTCTGGCGTCGGCGTGGAAGCGGGACGATCGGTGAGGTCGAAGTTCATCGCCGCACCCAAGGCTGTCCCGTCTGGCAGCCAAGCCCCGCGGCTACAGCCTTGGCGGATGAGCTCTTCGGCTTCGGACGGGGATTGGACCGCCACGGCCATCGCGATGCCCGCGGCTTCGAGGGCACCGGAGGCGAGCGCCCGTACGGGCGCGGCCAGCGTGACGCATTGACCCGTGCGCGGATCGACGAACTGCGTCGCCTGCCGTTCGTTGGATTTGCTCGCGAGGGCAAAGCGGCAGAGATTCATCTCCTTGTCCTTGCCCATACCGATGCGCCAGCCGTTGGAGTCACCCGGTGGATCCAAGGCCAACACAACGCCCCCGCCGCCCATGATGAGCGCACGGTGGATACCCCAGCTGTTCTCGAGCATGTCCGCGATACGGTCGACGGCGAGCCCACGGATGATGGCCCCGAAGTCGACAGCTGCACCTGACTTCACGCACGTGAATTCAGTACCCGCGAGCTTGAACTCAGCACCGCGGAAATCATTGTAGACCTTATTCCATTCGGCGTCATCCGGGTTAAACGACGGCGTCCCGCGGGCTTCCCAATAGCGAAATAATGTTCCAGCGGTGACGTCGAAGGCGCCCGCGGATTCTTCCTTCAGCGCTTGGGAAAAATTCCAGAGCGTCTGGAAATGGTCGCCCGCGGCCACGAGGGCACCATCGGGCATGCCATTGACCCCAGCGAGCGGGCCGCTGTCATGGCGGGCGTCGACTTGGAAGTCTAGTTCGTCGATGGCGTAGAAGATCGATTCCGCGGCGCGCTCGGCATAGGAACGGTCTTCGTCCGCGATGCGAATCCAGAAGCGCGTGCCCATGGCCTCATGGGAGAAATTATGGATGACGTTGCGTTCGCTCATGGAGAAAGGGGTTAAAATGCGTGACAGGGTTTAGCTTTATATTCGACCGAACTGTCTAGCAATACCCAGTATAACTCGGACTCGCGAAGTTTTAGCGTAAAGGTCTCGTATCCCGGAACTGCCGGCGGGCTCAAATCCGTCTGCAGGAGGAACCTGACGGGGGCTTGATCGGAGCCAGCAAACTCGCCATAGCCGACCTGGAGTCCGCGGAGATAATAAGGGAGGGGCCAGTAATGTCCGCCCTGAACGGCCACATAAAAAGGCTTCCCTGGATGCGCCAACTGCCAATCTGAACGGTAACTGGCAAGGTCCCGCGGTAGCTGGCGGATATGCGAAACGGTCGGAGTATGCTCTTCGAGCACGTGATGCGAAGATAGCACGAAAACCGTTGCTCCAAGAAAACCAGCGACCCATGTCCAGACGCGGCCTTCCGCTAAGACTGGCCAGACCATCGTCAGGCTCAAACAAACCGGCAGGAAGAGCAGCCACGGAGTTTTGTAAGGCAAGGCGAGGTGAAAGAGGAAACAACCAACGGCGAGGGCCAGCGGGACGTCTTCGGCGGAACGCGGACCACCACGAACCAGGCGAATCCCCACCAACGCGGCCAACCAGAGTCCGACGGTCCACCAATACCCGGGATTGGTGAGCACCAAAGTATCCTCGTTGCCCGAGGCGACGGCGAAGGAACGCCACAATTGGTGACCCCAAGCAATCATGCCTTCCCAGTCGGTGAACAAAACCGTCTGGAGGCTGACCCAGACGACGATCGCACCCAAGGTCGCCCAACCGACCCGACGCCACGACAGCGTCTCACGGGCGAAGCCGAGTAACGCCAACAAGAGGATACCCAGGTAGGCCGCTGCCGTGACCTTACAGGCCAAGGTCAAACCAAAGGCTACGCCGGAAAAGATGGTCCACCACGCTGGCCGCTCGCCGCCCGCCGACTGAATCCACAGCAGCACGCCCCAAATAAAACCAGCCACGAGCAAAGGCTCTTGGATGAAGTAATGACCGAAGTAGCAACCTGCCGAACCAACCAGGAGCAGGACCGAAGCCAAGAAACGCGTCGGCCACGAGACTTCGCGCAGAAAGAGCGGCGTCGCACAGACCAGCAGGTAGAAAAGGAACGGGATAAGTCCGAGGTCTACTTCGCGGGCATCGTCAAACTTCAGCGCGCGCAAGGCGAACACCGCTTTGGTTCCAACGGCCAAGGCAGGTCCATGAAACTTGTCTTGATTATCACTGTACGGTACGCCTGCGGCCAAATCCTTCGCCAAGGACCATTGGACGGCTTCGTCGGCATGTAAAGCGGAGGGATGGTCCGATCCTGCCTGACAGGCCAAAAGTACCCCCACCCACCCCAGCACCCCGATGGCTGCCAGTCCGACCAACAGGGGTTTGGTGAAACGGCCCATGCCTCAGACTTCTCCGAAGTGGCGCTGTAGGGCCTGCTTGATTTCGAGCGGGACCAAGGCGGCGGACATTGGGCCCTGACCGTCCCGCCACGCATAGACGGTCGTGAGCTTGCCCTGGGCGACGGCGCGTTCCCCGACGTGGGCGTCGAAGATCCAGACGAGTTTCTTGTCGCCGATTTCGGCCGGGGTCAGCGTTACCTTCACGACGTCCTCGCGGTAGATCGGAAAAAGGTAATCGCACTCCACGCGGACCCGCGGGAAGCCAGAAAGTTTGGCACCATCGGTCTTCAGGAAAGGCAGGTGGAGGTGGCGGAAGATAGCCTCTTCGGTGGCCTCGACCCAGAAGAAGATGGTCGAGAAATGCACAATCCCCGCGGCGTCGGTGTCCGAGAAATGCGCGCGGTATTCAGCCGGGAAGGTCACCATGCCCCTATGCAAACGAAGTCGCCCGATGGTGCAACCGCCAAGGTATCACGGAGCCCGCCGGCCCGCCCGTAACCAGCGGACGTTGATGGAGGCCCCACCCGAAGCCTCGACGCAGCGCTGCAGGAAGCCCTGAGGCTCTCCCTGAATGGAGAACAGGTATAACCGCGGACCTTGCCCCTGCTCGGCCTGCCGGAAGGCTTGGAGCCAGAGTTCTTGCCACCGCCCCGCTGGCAAGGTGCGGCCCACCGGATGGTAAGAACTATCCGAATAAACCAGGGACGGATGACCCTTCCGTTTCTCGTCGTAGACGCGGATGCCATCCTGGAAATCCGAGAACACCACCAACGCGTCATACTTCTCGACCAACAACCGGTCGACCCAGGCCCCGAGGGAGCCTTTCTCACACGGCAGGCGGAGGCGGGCCAGTAGCTGACGTCCCGCCGGCGTGAGCGCGGACTCCACCGTCTGCGAAGGAGCTTCGGTCAACCGCGGGGCTTCGCCGCGGAAGGTTCGGCCGTAGACGATGTGGTCCTCGACCGCCACGATGCGGGCCCCATCGAAGAGAAAGACATCGGCGTCGGGGTACTGCTTGCGAATCTCCGCCGTCACCCGCTCGAGGTAGGGCTTCATCGAGCCTGAGCAGTCCAAGTAGACGGCCACGTGCTGCGCGCGGATGGTGGCGCCCATGACGGGCTTGCCGACGAAGTGCTGACCGGTCCCATTGGCTCCGCCGAACCCCATACCCTTCCCCGCCCCATTACTGGCGGACGCCAGGCCCTTGGCCCCGCCCGCCGGGCCGGCGAGCGTACCGCTGACCGGCGGGAGGCTGGGCAGCGACACGCTAGCATTAGCGTTGTTCACCGCCAAGCGCTGACGTGGCTGGAAGTTGGCCTTCGGCCGCGCCTTCACCGCGTGCTCAGCCGAGCCAGCCGCGGTCGAGCCCGACGCCGTCACAAAGACCGAGGGCCCTTCCTCGCGCAATCGGGACGGCGGCGAGCGAAATACAATCCAACAGGCCGCCACGAGCAGCCCACCGTGCACCAGCAAGGAGGCCAGTAAACTCGACCATGTGCGGGTCTGCTGACGGGTGCGCGTAAAGGAGTCGTGATCCACATCAGCGAGTGGACGTAACCGCACGCCAGCCACAAGGAGATGAACCTGTGGTTCATTCCCTGAAGCTTAGCCCCGAGATTACCCTAAGGGCTTAGCGGGCAGGCTTGTAAGCCTTGGCGGCCGGGGGCTGCATAGCGGCCGGATCCGTCGAAATTGCCTTATCTCCAGCCGTTGCCGGGTCGACCGGTTCGGGTGGAGGCTGACCACCGGTACGGAGCCAAGTCACCATCTTGATCTGACCGCCCGAGCCCGTCGCACACTGCGAAAGTAGCGCCTGGGGTTCCTGCTCGGTTGAGAATAAATAGAGACGCGGACCTTTTCCATCGCGGGCATCGTTGAAGGCCTTGAGCCATTCCTGCTCCCAGCGCTTTTCGTCAGGCTTACGATTGTCGGCACCACGCGCGACATCCGTACGGACGCCGTCGTAATAGACCACCGGGAAACCGCCACCTTGGACCTTGGCATCAGCCTTCTGGCCCTTGATGCGGTATTGGGTTACGCCATCCTGAAAATCGGAGAACAAGATCAAGGCATCATAAGCCTTCTCTTCCTTCATGATGTCAATCCATGCACCCGCGGAACCTTGCTTAAAGTTATCGTCGTATTTCTTGAGGATATTCTTTCCCGATCCCGTGAGTTTCTTCGGATCGGTTTCGCGGGCACCTGTACCAAAGGAACGAATGGGCTGTCCCTTAAAGTGCTTTCCGCCCGTGACGAAACCATCCTGGGCATAGATAAAGAGCCCGTTGTACATGTAGACGTCGGCGTCCGGGAACTGCTTGCGGATTTCCGTTTCTACACGGTCAAGGTAGCCAGACATAGACCCGGAAGCGTCCATGAAGACAGCGATGCGCTGCGCGAAGATTTTAGCGCCCATGACGGGGCGGCCGACGAAATTCTTGCCGTTGCCGACACCGACGCCCATGCCGGAACCAATCCCGCCACCGGAACCGCCGCCAAAGCCCTTGGACGAGCCGCCGGACATCATGCCAGAAATCATCGAGGCGCTGCTCGAGGTGGGAAGCTCCGGCAGGGAAATAGTCGCAGTGGTGCTCTTGGACGTGATACGGGCCGCATTCTTAGCCAAGGCCTTCACGTTCTTCGGCTTAATCTTCGTCTCGTAGTTCTTGGCCTTGTCACCGGCCGAGCCACCACCCGCGCCCGTCGCAAAGGCATTCGGATCTTTCTTGGACGACTCCTTCGTCACCGAGATGATCAGGAACGCGGCGATGAGGATGAGGGCCACGTGCACGCCCACTGAAACGATAAAACCCTCGCCACCGAAGCGACTCCAGAAAGGCAACTGGCGGCGACCAGAACCCAAGGTCGCATCTCCTAACTCCAACTCCTCGGCCGGAGGAAGAGGCGGAGGCATGGAAGGAGGCAAAGACGCGTTGCTGTCCTCGGGCGGTGGAGGTGGGGGGATATCGTCACTCATAGCCTACCCATGGATACTCTGCTGCTAGGCTCTATCTTCAAACCCCATTTTTCACCCGGCAGTCCGTCAAGACGCCTTTCCACGAATGCCCGAAAAAAGGGCTTGCGGCTGCCCGTGCCTGCCCTTCTTCTTCGCCTCCCACTGATTGCAGGGTGGAGCAGCCCGGTTAGCTCGTCAGGCTCATAACCTGAAGGTCGTAGGTTCAAATCCTACCCCTGCACCTAATTTTAAGTCATTCTTGGTCAGTTAATTACCAAATAGGTAGAAATACCTGTATTTTAGTCCTTGTCAGACCAGGGGCTTAATGAATGATATCCCGTATTAACTTTGTCCTACGGGGCAATGGGGTAAGTAAGATAAAGCAGTAAAAAACAGCCGGCTTGCATAGGGGTATGCAAGCCGGCTCCTTTTTGGGCAGATGCGAACGGCCACCCACCTGGCGAAACAAAACGGCCCGGTCACCTTTTACAGTGGCCGGGCCTTTTTGCGTCTAGCCACTAAACCTTAGCCACCACCGGTCATCTTCGTGATGAGCGCGATGAGCGGGAGGAACATCGCGAGCACGATCGTACCGACGACCACAGCGAGGAACACGATGAGCACCGGCTCGATGATCGAGGTCAGGGCGGTCACGGCGTTGTCGATATCTTCGTCGTAGATATCGGCGACGCGATTGAGCATCTCCGGCAGCTGGCCTGTCTCTTCGCCGACCTGAATCATGGACGTCACCATCGCCGGGAAGACGCCGCTCTGGGCGAGCGGGACGGACAGTGCTTCACCGTCGCGGACGCGGTCATGCACCCGCTCGAGGGACTTCGCGATGACGACGTTGTCGAGCGTGTCGCGGGTAATCGTAATCGCCTGCAGGATCGGCACGCCCGAAGCCATCAGGGTACCGAAGGTACGCGCAAAGCGGGAGACCGAGACAATCTTCACAAACTCACCAATCTTCGGTAGCTTAAAGATAATGCGGTCGAAGATCTCTTTGCCCTTCTCCGAACTCAACCACCACTTGAGGCCAGAGTAGACACCAAAGATGGCGATCGGGGTGATGTACCAGAAATCGACTAGGAACGTGGAAAACGCGACGACATACTTGGTCAGGGCCGGCATGTTGGCTCGCTGCCCTTCGAGCATCTTCTGGAAGGACGGCACCACCTTCACCATGAGGATATAAACGATAATGATGGCGACTGTGACGACCACGCCTGGGTAGACCAACGCGGACTTGACCTTCTTCTGGATGCGTTGGGACTTTTCACGGAACTTGGCGAGACGGTCGAGGACCTTGTCGAGCACACCGCCCGCTTCACCGGCCTTCACCATGTTGACGAAGAGACGGTCAAAGACCTTGGGGTGAGCCTGGAGGGCTTCGGAGAAGTTATTACCCTGGGAGACGCTGTCGGCGATGTTGGCTAGGACTTCCTTGAAGTGCGGGTTGAGCTCCTGCTTGTGAATCAACTCGAGGGCGCGGAGCAAGGGCAAGCCCGCGACGATGAGCGTCGCCAACTGGCGCGTCATGATCGTGACATTCTCCTCGGAAACCTTGGCGCCGAAGGTGAAGCTGGACTTCTTGGGGGCGCTGCTGGCAACGACGGCCTTAGCGGCACCGCCATCGCTGGCGAGGGTCGTTACCATGAGGCCGCGGGCCATGAGCTTTTGACGGGCCTGCTCATCACTAGCGGCTTCGATTTTACCGGAGGTCTGCGCACCACTACGGTCGATGGCGCTGTACTTGTATTCGGGCATGGGAGTGGGGTGAGGTTAAAGGTTAGGTGTATTTAAGGACTTCTTCGATCGTCGTGTGGCCGTCGAAAATGCATCGGATGCCGTCTTCACGGAGCGGGCGCATACCCACTTCGATGGCCTTCTGCTTGAGGACGAGCGTCGGGGCACGCTGGGAAATCATCGTGCGCAGGGAATCAGTAATCGTCATGAGCTCGAAGAGGCCTTGACGACCGCGGTAACCCGAACGACTGCACTCAGCGCAACCCTTACCGAAGTAGAACTTCTTGTTCGTGATCTCAAGCGCATCGACGTCGAGCATGTTGATGACTTCCTTGTCCGGCTCATAGGCCGTGCGGCAGACCTTACAGATGCGGCGCAAGAGACGCTGGGCGAGGATGCCTTCCAAAGAAGCGGAAATAAGGAACGGCTCCAGACCCATATCGATGAGTCGAGTCACGGCGCCAGGGGCGTCGTTGGTGTGAAGGGTGGACAACACGACGTGACCGGTCAGCGAGGCCTGCACGGCGATCTGGGCGGTCTCGAGATCTCGAATTTCGCCGACCATGATGGTGTCGGGATCTTGACGCAGGAAGGAGCGCAGCGCCGCGGCGAAGGTCAGGCCGACCTGGTGGTTAATCGGCACCTGCATGATACCTTCGACTTCATACTCAACAGGGTCTTCGGCGGTGAGGATTTTGACGTCCTCGGTGTTTACCTCGCGCAAGGCAGAGTAAAGCGTGGTCGTCTTACCCGAGCCGGTCGGGCCGGTAACGATGAAGATACCGTTCGGGCGGTTTACCATCGCCCGAATCCCTTCCTTGATATCTTCCTGCATCGACAGGGCGTCGAGGCTCAGGTTGACGACGGTCTTGTCCAAAATACGCAACACGACGGACTCGCCGAACTGGGTCGGGAGCGTGGATACACGAAGGTCGATAGCCCGTCCGCCGATCGTGGTCTTAATGCGACCATCCTGGGGAATGCGACGTTCAGCGATGTTCAGCGCCGAGAGGACCTTGACGCGGGCGATGACGGCCGAAGCCAGGTTCTTGGGCGGAGGGGCCATTTCGTACAACGAACCGTCGATGCGGTAACGGATACGGAACTGGTCCTCAAAGGGCTCGAAGTGAATGTCGGACGCCTTGGCCTTGACGGCTTCCTGCAGAACGAGGTCAACGAAGCGGATGATTGGGGCCAGGCTAGCGGCGGCCACGACGTCTTCATCGTTCGTGGCGGCAGCGGCGCCTTCCTCGAACTCGCCTAGGAGGTCTTCCATCGAAGTCGCGGAGGCTTCACCGTAGACGCGGATAACCGCTGATTCGACCATGTCTGGGTCAGCCACAGCCAACTCGATGTCGCGTTTCAGGATGAACGTCAGTTCGTTGATGGCGGAGGAATTGAAGGCGTCCTTAGCGACGAGGGTCAGCTTGCCGGCTTCGTCCGCCACGGGCACGACCATGTACTTGTGCGCCTGAGCAGGCTTGAGCGTGCGAGTCAGTTCATCGGCAAGGTCGGCCGGGATGGCCGAGTAATACTGAACCTGCAGGTGGTCAGCGACGGCCTGCAGCAAGGTCGGTCGGTCGGCCAAGCCAGCGTCAATCAGGCTGTCGGCGAAGGACTTTCCGGTCGTCGCGTGCGACTCCCAAAGTTCGTCGGATTGGGTCTGGTCGACAAGGCCGGCTTCGAGCGCGATATCGCGCATGACGTCACTGTGGTCTTCAAACATGGGGAATGGGCGGGTGAGGGGTTATTTCTTGAGGGCGACGGGATTGAGGCGGGCACGCATCATCTCGGAGTCCTGGCAGTAGTTCATCACTTCCTCTTCGGCAACCTTACCTTGATTGAACAAGGCAAGGAGATCGGAATCCAGCGTGCGCATTCCGCGCGCAGCACCCGTCTCGATGTCGGAGGTGATTTGGAAAGTCTTGTTCTCGCGGATCTTCGCGGCGATGCCGTCGGTCCGAATCATAATCTCGTAGGCCGCGACGCGCTTATCGTCCACGGTGCGCAGGAGGCACTGGGAGACGACGGCGACAATCGAGGAAGAAAGCTGGACGCGAATCTGGTCACGGGCCCCTGCGGGGAAAGCATCCAGGATACGGTCGACGGTGCGGGCGGCCCCAGTGGTATGGAGTGTGCCGAATACCAGGTGGCCAGTCTCTGCAGCCGAGACGGCGGCCTCGATGGTCTCGAGGTCGCGCATTTCACCAATGAGGATAACATCGGGGTCCTGGCGGAGGGCGGCGCGGACGCCTTCGGCGAAGGAGGGGACGTCGTTGTGGACTTCCCGTTGCGTGACCACGCAGCCCTTGTGGGCGTGATAATACTCGATGGGGTCCTCGATCGTGACGATGTGACCGTCCTCGTTCTCGTTGATCCAGTTAATCATCGAAGCGAGGGTCGTGGACTTACCGGAACCGGTCGGACCCGTCACCAGGATGAGCCCGCGCGGACGGCGCAGGAGGTCCTTGATCATCGGCGGCAGGCGGAGCTGCTCGAGCGTGAAGATTGCCGTGGGAATGAGGCGCAGGACCATCCCGAGCACGCCTTTACCGCGGTAGACGTTGACGCGGAAACGGGCCTTCTTGTGGAAAGAGAAACCAAAGTCGCAGCCGCCGTCGCGCTTGAGGCGCTCGACTTGCTCGGAGGGCGTAATGGAGCTCACCAAGGCTTGGGTATCCTCGCTCGTGAGCGCGGCGCCTTCAATCGAGACCACACTGCCACTGACGCGGAGACTCGGCGCCCGGCCGACGTGCAGGTGCAAGTCGGAAGCGCCATTCTCAATCATGGCTTCCAGGAGCTGGTTAATCTCGTACGCCATGACAAACTTAGATGACGTCGTCGGCGACGGTAGCGCCCATCACTTCCTCAACCGTGGTCATACCTGAAGCGACCTTACGCTGGCCGTCTTCGCGCATGGTGCGCATGCCGGCCTCACGGGCCTTGCGGCGCAGGTCGACGAGGTTCGCGCCCGCGTAAATCATTTCCTGAATTTCTTCGGTGATGACGAAAAGTTCAAAGACCCCACGACGGCCCTTGTAACCACGTTCACCACACTTAGCACAACCGGCACCCTTCATGGGGGTCGCCCCAGCGATGTCCTGCTCGGACATGCCGATGGTGTAGAGTTCCTTCGCGGTCGGCTTGTACGGCTGTGCGCACGACTGGCAGACGCGACGCACGAGGCGTTGGGCCAGGGCGCCGCGCAAAGCGGCGGACACTAGGAACGGCTTCACGCCGATATCGACGAGTCGCGTCACGGCGCTGACGGAGTCGTTGGTGTGGAGGGTGGAGAACACCATGTGGCCGGTCAGGGCTGCATTGATCGAAATTTCCGCGGTCTCAAAATCTCGAATTTCACCGATCATGATGATGTTCGGCGCCTGCCGGAGCATGGCGCGGAGGGCGGCGGCGAAGGTCATGCCGACGTCGCGCTTCACCTGCACCTGATTGATACCGCCCATCTGGTACTCGACCGGATCTTCGACGGTGATAATCTTACGGTCGGGCTTGTTGATGTAATTCAACGCCGAATACAAGGTGGTCGACTTACCGGAACCGGTCGGACCCGTAACGAGGAAGACGCCATCCGAACCGGAGATGAGGCTTTGGAACTTGGCTTGGTCATCCGCAAAGAACCCGAGCTCCGGCAGACCGAGCTTGAGGCCTTCCTTGTCGAGGATTCGCATGACAATCGATTCACCGTAGACGGTCGGGAGAACAGACACACGTAAGTCGATGTCACGACCGCCGGTGCGGGCCTGAATACGTCCGTCCTGCGGGATACGCTTTTCGGCGAGCGAGACTTCCGCCATCAGCTTGAGACGAGAGATAACGGAGGCCTGCAGGCGCTTGGGTGGGCCCTTCATTTCCTGGAGCACACCGTCGATACGAAAACGCACGCGGAACCGCTTTTCCAAGGGCTCCAAGTGAATATCCGAAGCCTTACGGCGGATGGCGTCGACGATGAGGGAGTTGACGTAACGGATGATCGGCGCGTCGTCTTCCTTGGCATCCCCACCCTGCGGGAGCTCAACGGACAGACCGTCTTCCGAGGCTTTACCGAAGACTTCCTCGTAGGAAACGCTGACCTGACCACCACTATAGCAGCGGGCAATGGCGGTACGAAGTTCATCCGGCGGCGCGAGTTTCGGATTAAGCGTGAGCTTGAGGACACGGGCCAGGGAATCGAGGCTTTCGGTATCGAGCGGGTCAGCGATAGCGACGAGGAGTTCCACCCCGTCCATCTGCAACGGCAGGATATTGGAACGCTCCGCTTGGTCGCGGCTAATAAGCTTCAATAATTCATCAGCCGGGGAAACCTGCGAAAGGTCGACAACTTCCATGTCGAACTCGATACCGAGGGCTTCGGTAATCTTCGCCCAGGTAACCTTGCCGTTCTCGACGAGGTTAGCCAAGGCGAGCGTATCGGGGTTGCCATCCGGGCTTGCAGCCACGGCCGCACGGGCCTCGGCGACGTCGCCCGCGGTTACGAGGGCTTTGTCCTGAATGAATTGGATGACGAAATCGTCGGCGGTCGTCACAGTGGGGGTATCCTTGGCGGAAGGTGGGGTGATAAGTGCATCTCCTAGGGGTGGAACTGCACGAGAGCCTTGAAACCTAAATCCCACCCCCTCCTCGGCAATCGCAAAAGCGGTCAAATAGCGGACTTCTCGACGGCCGTGAGCTGAGCCACTAATCGCCTCACCTGCGCCTCCAAGGCGGACAAGTCTCCATCGTTCCAAAGGATATGATTAGATTTCGCAAACTTTTGAACTAGAGGTATTTGCGAATTAATCCTCACTTGGGCGTCCGTCCGCGAAAGGCCTCTGGCCTCCAAACGAGTCAAACGAACGTCATCCGAGCAAGCCACACAAACGACACAAGCATACTCGGCCTCCAATCCTTTCTCAAAAAGCAAAGGGATTTCGACCACATGATGCTGCGTCGCATCGGCCACCGCAGCTTGGCGGAGCCGGGCGACCTCCGGATGCACCATGCCTTCGAGGAAAGCGAGCTCAGCGGGGGCGCCAAAAACCTTGCGACCAATCCAAGCCCGATCAGGCAAACCATCCGTCCCCAGTGCTTCCCGACCCCAGCGCGCAACGAGCTGAAGGACGATGTCCGGGCGAACCAGAACCGAGCGCGCCAGCTGGTCGGCATCGACGACCTTAAAGCCCAAGCGCGCAAACATGGCTAAGGCTGCGGACTTGCCGCAACCAATGCCACCCGTGAGCCCTAGGACCATGCAAGGACCCTAACCCGCTTTTACGCCCAAGGGCAAACCTCAAGCAGGACTCGGCGAAGACTGCGTGCCGGTTTCTGGCACCGGGCCTGCTGGGTTGGCCTCGCGGACAGGATTAGCCACCGGACTGCCGACCACAGGGGTCTGAATCGCCCCAGTCTTAAGGATTTCCATGATATGGATACCGTCCAGCGTTTCGTGCTCCAAGAGGGCTTCGGCAATCTTGCGATGGACTTCGCCGTGTTCGGCGATGATTTTCTCGGCCATGGCGAACTGCTCGTTGACGATCTGGGCGACGGCCACGTCGATGCGCCGGGCGGTTTCATCGCTATGCCCTTGGGTGCGCGAAATCTCGCGACCAAGGAACACGGTGTCCGTGTTCTCATTGTAGGAGATGGGGCCGAGGTCGCTCATACCCCAGTCACAAACCATCTGGCGGGCCATCCGGGTCGCCTGCTTGATGTCCTGCGAGGCACCGCTGGAGATATCACCAGTGATAACACGCTCGCCGACGCGGCCCGCCATTGCGGTACAGATGAAGCGGGTCAGCCAGGTCTTCGAGCTACCGAAGGAATCCTTGGTGGGCATGAACATGGCCATGCCGAGGGCGCGACCACGCGGGATGATGGTGACCTTGTGGACCGGCAAGGTGCCGTCATCGAGCACGGCCTGCACAAGGGCGTGGCCAGCCTCATGGTAAGCAGTCTTGCGGAGGTCCTCCTGGTCGGCGCCCTTGCGGCGCTCGCGGCCATGCGCGATCTTGTCGCGGGCTTCCTCGACGTCGCACATCTCAACCTTGTCGCGATTACGGCGACCGGCATGAAGCGCGGCTTCATTGAGCAGGTTGGCGAGGTCGGCACCTGACATACCCGTGGTGATGCGGGCGATGCGCTGTAAGTCAACTGAGGGCGCCATCTGGAAGCGCTTGGCATGCACCGTCAACACGGCCTCACGGCCGCGGAGGTCGGGCAGGTCGACGAAGACTTGGCGGTCGAAACGGCCCGGGCGGAGCAAGGCGGCATCGAGAACGTCGGCGCGGTTAGTCGCGGCGATGACAATCACGCCCGCTTGGCCATCAAAGCCATCCATCTCGACGAGCAAAGAGTTGAGGGTCTGCTCGCGTTCATCATTCCCGCCACCCAAGCCGGCCCCGCGCTGACGACCGACAGCGTCGATTTCGTCGATGAAGATGATGCAGGGAGCGAGCTTGCGGGCTTGGTCAAACGTGTCGCGGACGCGGGCAGCACCAACGCCGACAAACATCTCGACGAAGTCCGAGCCGCTGATGCTGAGGAAAGGAACCTTGGCTTCGCCGGCGACGGCGCGGGCGAGGAGCGTCTTGCCTGTGCCAGGCGGGCCAACCATAAGGATCCCCTTCGGAATCGAGGCGCCGATCTTGGTGAAGCGCTTGGGCTCGCGGAGAAAATCGACGATTTCCTTAACCTCTTCCTTGGACTCATCGCAACCGGCGACGTCCTTGAATGTGGTCGTTTCACGATCCGTGGAGTTCAAGCGAGCCCGGCTCTTGGCGAACTGCATCGCGCCCTTCTGGGAGCTCTTCAGGAAGCGGAACATCATGAACAAGACGACCCCCGACACCAGCAAGGTGGGCAGGACGTTGTACAGGAACATGGTGAGGCCAGTCTGCGCCGGCGACTCCTTGAAGTTCTCCTTGGGGACAGAAGCACGCAGGGCTTCGAATTCTTTTTCCGTCAGGCGACCAGCCGCAATAAAGCGGGATTTATCGGCGGGGGCTTCCCCTTTGACCAGGAGTTCGCCTTCGACCTGATACCAGCTGTCGGAGCCCGCCGCCGGGTCCGGTTTCACATTGAGGGTCTTGAGTTTGCCATCCTTGGCATAGGCAAGCACCTGAGTGATGCCTAATTTATCAACGTGAGCGGCACTGGGGGCACTGTAGTTTACGAGCAAGGCGACCGCCGCAATCAGAACGACCCAGACCAGTAGGGATCGTCCGTTTACACGGTTGCCGTTCTTGTCATCCTCGTTGTTGTCTTGGCTCATCGGGGGAGGTCTGAACTTAAGCAGGGGCTAAGCCAAGTCAACCGGAGAGCCCCCTTCTGCGGTCCGACCAGACGGGCGAAGTGCGCCGGCGGCTGACCAGGAACCCAATAAATTGTATTATCAACTAGCACCACGGGCAGGGATTCTCGCTGTTCCACGGGGATTTTTCGGTTAATGAGCAGGTCCGAGAGCTTGGCCGAACCGGGCGACCCCAACGGCTGGTAGCGATCGCCCTCCATGCGGCCGCGCCATGCCAAGTCTAGGCCATGCGGGACATTTAGGTAAGCGACTGAGTCAGCGGGGATGTCCCCCCGGGACAACTTTGCCCAGAGGGCATCGTCTACGTCCACTCTTTCCGCCAAAAGGCCGCTCGCGTCGTCGAACTGTCCGAGCACCAACGGACGCAGCTCAGGCCCAAAAGCGACCGCCACCGACCTCGGCAAAAAGAGCCGCCCACTCTTATGGACCACGAGCTGGGCAAGTAAAGTCGCCTGCGCGTCGCGGGCAGTGACGAGCGCGGCGACCAGCGGCTCCAGGGACGGACCACTGGCCGAAGATAACCCCTGCTCGGCGAGGAAACGGCTCAAAACGGCATGAGCCAAAGCAGCCGGGCGACCGTGCAAGGCAACTGTACCGACGGATCCATCGGGCCGGACGGTGCAGCCGAGTTCATCGGCCCAAGCCAAGAGGGCCGTGTGCGCATCATCCAGGTGACGGGCGGATGCGCCAAAGCCTTGGGTAAACGTCGGACCCAAAGCTTCCGTCCCACCCTGCCCCACCCACGCACGGACACGATTACGGACCGCGATGGGTTGCAGGTTGGTCGCATCTTCGTGCCAGGGAATCGCCCCAGCGGATAAAGCCGCGAGGAGCTCGGCCTTCGTTAGCCGCGCCCCGATCAGCGGTCGCCAATGGACGTGACCCGCGCGGAATGCTTGCCATTCCCGCGGAGCCGCCAAGCCGGCGAGGCCAGCACCGCGCGCCAAGCGCATGAGCATGGTTTCCACGACGTCATCCAAATGATGGGCGGTGGCGATTACCCGCAGGCCCTGCGCCGCACGTTGTTGCGCAAAGAAGTCCATGCGGGCCGCACGCAGCTCGGCTTCGGAGGCGAGACCGACTGCACCCCGCTCGCCGACAACGCAAGGGACGTCAAGGGCAGCGCACAGGGCCTGCACGAAGCGCGCATCGCCCTCCGCAGCTTCGCCTCGCACGCGGTGGTTGAAGTGGAGGACGCGCAACCGTGGCCGCAGAGTTTCATCCGCCCACAAGGCCAGCAACAGATAGACGGAATCAGCGCCACCCGACACGGCTACCCCAATGAGTTCAGTCGGCAAAAGTCCGCCCTTCGCTAAATGCGGCCAAGCCGCGACGGACGCGCGCAGGTCGAGGAGGGAGGGAAGGGCCGGACTCACGAAACAAACATAGCCGACCGCCCTGCCCTGCCAACCTAAAGTAATCTTAGAACGACAAGATCTCCTTGCCGTACCAGCGGCGCAAGGCCTCGGGGATGCGCACGGTGCCGTCGGGCTGTAGGTTGTTCTCGAGGATCGCCGCCAGAACGCGCGGCAAGCCGAGGCCAGAGCCGTTGAGGGTGTGCACAAACTCGGGCTTCCCATCCTTCGGACGGAAGCGTATCCCCGCGCGGCGGGCCTGGAAGTCGGTGAAGTTGGAGCAGCTCGAAACCTCGAGCCAGCGCTTCTGCCCACCGGCCCAGACTTCGAGGTCGTACTGCTTGCTGTGCGAGAAACCGATGTCGCCCGCGCAGATCAAGAGCACGCGGTAAGGGAGATTTAGCTTCTGCAGCAGGCGCTCGGCGTCGCCGCGCAGGAGCTCGAGTTCAGCAAAGGATTGGTCGGGGTGGACCCACTTCACGAGCTCGACCTTATCGAACTGGTGCAAGCGATTGAGGCCACGCACGTGTGCGCCCCAGCTGCCGGCTTCGCGACGGAAGCACGGCGTATAACCACAGCGCTTCATCGGCAAGGAAGCCTCGTCGAGGATCTCGTCGCGGAAGAAGTTCGTCACCGGCACCTCCGCCGTCGGGATCATATAGAAATCATCCGTCTGCGCATGATACATCTGGCCTTCTTTGTCCGGCAGCTGGCCGGTGGCAGTCGCGCTGGCGGCGTTCACCATCAAGGGGGCGTGGACTTCGGTGTAGCCGTTGCTGCCAGCCTCCTCGAGGAAGTATTGAATGAGCGCGCGAACGAGGCGGGCCATGTCGCCGACGTAGAACGGAAAGCCTGCGCCGGTGACCTTCACGCCGCGCTCGAAATCGATGGCCTTATTAAACCAAGCGATATCCCAGTGCGCCTTAGCGGCGGCGGAAACCAGCTGGGCGGGGTCGCCCCAGGTAGAGACGACCTGATTGTCGGCTTCGGTGCGTCCTTCGGGCACAGAATCGTGAGGAATATTAGGGACGGAAAGGGCGACGGCCTTCATCTGCTCCTCGACCTCCGAAACTTTCTTCTCGAGCTCCTTCACCTTGGCGGAGGCCGTCTTCATCTCGACCACCTTAGCCTGGAACTCGGGCGAGCCCTTGGGCAAGGCGGCCATCTCTTTGTTCGCGGCGTTCTGGGCGGAACGAGCGACTTCGAATTCGGCCACCGCATGGCGGCGGGCTTCATCGGCGGCCAAAACGGCGTCGAGGTCGACTTGGAATTTCTTCCGGGCGATGCCCTTACGGACGAGGTCGATGTTTTCGCGAAGGAACTTGGGATCCAGCATAGGCCGACTTTGCCCAATTCACCCGCCCAAGGGCAACGGGGAAGTCATCGGCGTAGATAAATTCGTCCAGCCAAGTAGCGGGCCAACCAAGCCGCCTGCTCCCGATCCGTGCTGGTCCCGACTTTCAAGGGGTCGCCTTGGCGTAATTTTAGGACGCACTCGTAGGTGGTCTGGTAACCGCTTTTCCGGCGACTGGTTACCTCCACGACCTCGGCCGAAACGACGTCCATCCACTTAGCCGACTTCGTCCAATAAAGCCCAAGTCCACCCTTCCGGATACGCAGGACCCCATCTTGGCCGGACTGGATGATGACCCGGCCGAAGGTCGACATGAAGGCGACACCGAAAAGGATGACGGAGCCAATCAGGAAAGGGAGGCCGAAAAGCGATAGCATCCAATTAAACTCCCCGGACTTGATCTGCCTACCGTAAATACCGCCCAGCGACCCACCGGCCCAGACCAACATAAACGGCCAAAGAATCAGCGCAGCCCAACTCGCGGTCGAGAGCACAATCTGGAAACCCGTCAGGTTCTCCGTCAACTGGAGACCCTTGGGCGGATTCTCTGACGATGCTGGGCGCTGCGCTAAAGGCTTCGCTGCCCGGCAGGCGTCGACGGTCGAAGTGCGCTCACAGAGCCGGCAATACGCCAAGTCACCGGCGGGAGTGATTTCCGTTGGCAAAATCGGCAGGCCACACGCGGGGCAGTGAATCGTCACGACGTCAAACTACCCTTCCTAGCACGACGGGCAAGCCTCCCGACCGCACCAAAGAAACAGCCCACCAAGCCGAAGCCGATGGGCTGCCCAACGATACGATCCAGGGAAAATTAAACGCGAACGGCGGCCGGCGCGAAGACCTCTTCGGAGCGGAAGAAGCGACGGATTTCAGCGGCCGCTGCTTCTGGGCTGTCGGAAGCGTGGCAAACATTGCGCATCATCTCGGTGCCGAAGTCGCCACGGATTGTCCCCTGGGGGGCGACCTTGGAGTTCGTCGGGCCCAAGAGTTCACGAACACGGGCAATGACGTTATCACCACTGAGGACCGCGATGATGACCGGACGGGAGGCCATGAAGGCCTCTATTTCCGGGTAGAAGGGCTTATCGGCGACGTGGGCGTAGTGCTCGCGGAGCTGGGCGAAGGTCAACTGAGCCAGCTTGCAGGCTTGAAGGTCGAAGCCGGCGGCTTCAAAGCGAGCCAAGACGGTGCCGCAGAGACGGCGCTCCATACAATCGGGCTTTAAGATGATAAGGGTCTGTTCCATAGCGTTGCCCTCCGAGGAGAGGGTTGTTCAGTCTTCAGATTTGAGGCCGCGTTGACAAGCCTGAAAGTCAAAAAATCCCCTATTTACCCCCTATAAATAAGGCAAATGGCCTGAACGGCTAGGCCCTTACCCTGCCCTAAGGCGTCCATCCCCTCATTCGTGGTCGCCTTAATACCCACCTGGGAGGCCTCGATTCCAAGAATCCCCGCCACGCTTGCGCGAATCGCTGTTACATACGCCATGATTTTCGGACGCTCTCCGATGAGCACTAGGTCAACATTGCCGACCTTCCAACCCAAGGCAGCGGCCTCGGCTACCGCCCGACGGGCGATGATCGCTGAATCCATCCCGGCAAGGGCGGCATCGTTGTTGGGAAAATAGTGCCCAATATCACGCAGGCCAGCTGCACCCAAAATCGCATCCGCCACGGCATGCAGCAAGACATCGGCATCGGAATGGCCGTCCGGACCGACATCCGAGGGAATCTTCACGCCACCCAAGATACAGGGGCGACCAGCCACCAACGGGTGGATGTCGTAACCGAGGCCGACGCGGAAAGGTGGCTGGGACATGCCTTCTTCTAGGCCAACTTTCGGGGAAAGGGAAGCCCGCGCACAAAAACCCTTGAAAGGCGGACTCCACTGGACAGCGTAAGGGCTTCAGTCAGTTAGGCGCGGTAGCCAAGTGGTAAGGCCGGGCTCTGCAAAAGCCCCATGCGTCGGTTCAATTCCGACCCGCGCCTCCAATTTAAAACAAGCAGGGCGTCCCCACCGGGACGCCCTGCTATCTTTGCCTTTCTAGTAGCCTTAGCGGATCGTCTTACTGAGGTTGGCAACGCCGTTAACCTTCGAATTCACGCGCAGGCGCAGGCCGTTAAGACGAATGAAGCCAGTGGCGTCGTCCTGATTATAGGCCTTGGTCGGATCCGCCTCCATCGTGGCGATGTGCGGATTGTAGAGCGAACGCGGGCTCTTCCGGCCAGCGACGTACGTACCGCCCTTATAGAGCTTCACCCGGACGGTACCAGTGACGTTGCGTTGCGACTCAGTAATGAGGGCCTGGAGAGCGAGGCGCTCGGGGGCATACCAGAAGCCGTTGTAGACGAGGGTCGCGTAGCGCGGGACGAGCGAGTCGCGGAGGTGCATGACCTCGCGGTCCATAGTGAGCGATTCGATCTGACGGTGGGCGAAGTGCAGGATGGTGCCGCCAGGGGTCTCGTAGACGCCGCGGCTCTTCATGCCGACAAAACGGTTCTCGACCATGTCAACACGGCCGACGCCATGACGGCCACCGAGCTTGTTGAGCGTGCGCATGACGCCGAGGGGGTCGAGCTTCTTGCCGTTAACGGCGATGCAATCGCCTTGGCGAAACTCGAGTTCGACGTACTCGGGCTTATTCGGAGCATCTTCCGGCGAAACCGAGAGTTTGAACATCGCCTTATTGGCAGGCGCAAACGCGTCCATCCAAGGGTCTTCGAGAATGCCGGCTTCGTAGGAGATGTGCAGGAGATTACGGTCCGAGGAGTAAGGCTTCTTGGCGCTGGCCTCGACGGGGATCTTATGGTCGGCGCAATAGGCGATCATCTCGGCGCGGCCCGGGAAGTCCTTGCGGAAGGCCTCATTGCGCCAAGGCGCGATGATTTCTAGGTCCGGGGCCAGGGCGGCACAGGTGAGTTCGAAGCGGACCTGGTCATTGCCCTTACCGGTGGCGCCGTGGGCGATGGCGGTCGCGCCTTCCTTGCGGGCGATCTCGACCATACGCTTAGCGATGAGCGGACGCGCGATGGAGGTGCCGAGGTAGTACTGGCCTTCGTAGATGGCGCCAGCCTGCATCATCGGGTAGATGAAGTCGCGGGCAAATTCGGCCTGGAGGTCATCGATATACAGTTTAGAGGCGCCCGTCTTCATGGCCTTCTGCTTGAGGCCCTTGAGTTCATCTTCTTGGCCGATGTCGGCACAGAACGCGATCATCTCGGCGTTGTGCTTGTCCTTAATCCAGGAAAGGAGGACGGAGGTGTCGAGGCCGCCAGAGTAGGCGAGGACGATTTTCTTCTGCTTGCTCATGTTGTATAGGAAAAGGGATCAACCGCGGTGGGCGGCGAGGTGCGCGAGGATGGCCTTCTGCACGTGCAGGCGGTTCTCGGCTTGGTCAAAGATGATACTCTGCGGGCTCGCCAAGACCTCGGCGGAGACTTCTTCGCCCGGATGCGCCGGGAGGCAGTGCATGAAATAGGCGCTGGGCTTTGCGAGGGCCATCAGCTGCGCGTTGACCTGATAAGGCTGCATGAGCTTCAGGCGCTCGGCCTTCTCGGCCTCCATGCCCATGCTCACCCAGACGTCCGTATAGACCATGTCGGCGCCACGCACGGCCGCGGCGGCATCGGTCGTGAAGGTAAAGGTTTCCTTCAAGCCGTCGGCCTTGAGCTGCGCGCGGATCTCCGGACGAGGCTCGTAGCCAGCGGGACCGGCTAAAGCCATTTCCACGCCGAGGGCGGCGCCGCCGAGTACAAACGAGTTCGCCATGTTGCAGGCGGCGTCACCAAGGAACGCGACCTTCTTGCCCTTGAGCGACGCGGCATACTGCTCCGGACGGCCGGGCGCATAACGTTCGGCGAGCGTGAACATGTCCGTCATGAACTGACAGGGATGCAGGAAATCCGACAAGGCATTGACAATCGGCATCGTGCCGCACCGAGCAAACTCCTCGAGGAGGGCGTGCTCGTGGCAACGAATGACCATCCCGTGCAGGTAGCGCGACAGGACCTTGGCCGTGTCGGCCACGGTCTCGCCCCGCGAGAGCTGGAGGTCATCGGCATTGAGCATGACCGGCTGGCCGCCGAGCTCATGGACGCCGACCTGAAAGGAAACACGCGTCCGGGTACTCTTCTTAAAAAACATCAAGCCCCACGACTGGTGGGTGAGGTCCGAGGGGGTCGCGCGACCACGGGTGGCCTTTAGCGCGGCGGCGTGGGCGAACACCGTCGCGGTTTCAGCGGCGGAAAGGTCGGTCTCCTTTAGGAAGTGACGCATCTCGGAAAGCGTTTAAAGATAGGTAGGGAAACCCGTTTGGACAGCGGAAAATAGGTGACGAAAGGGCTTAGGCGACCTTCCAGTCGCGTAAGACCTTCGTCAGGACCGCTACGGACTCCGCCAACTCGGACTCCGTCGCCACCAAGGGGGGCAATAACCGGACGGCGACACCACCGGCAGGCGCGGTCAGCAGACCGGCGGCGCGGAGGGCGGTGACGACGGGGACTGGGTCGATGGTCAGGATCACGCCGACCATGTAGCCAGCGCCGCGAACTTCCTTCACGAGGTCGGGACGTAAGGCCACGAGACCCCGCAGGGCGGCATGCCAAGCCGGGGACTGCGCGGTGACCTTAGCGAGGAGCTTTTCTGACTCGATGACTTCCAGGACGGCCAGGCCAGCGGTGGCCGCCAAGGCGCCGCCACCGAAGGTCGTGCCGTGAGAGCCAGCCTGGAAGAGGTCGTCGTGCGGAGGAGCCATCCAGATAGCGCCGATGGGGAAACCGCCACCGAGGCCCTTGGCCATGGCGATGGCATCGGGCTTCACGCCAGCGCGTTCAAAGGCAAAGAAATTACCGGTCCGGCCGATGCCGCACTGGATTTCGTCAATCAGTAGCAGAACGTTCCGTTCCGTGCAAAGTTTACGCAGACCCTGCAGAAACTCGGTCGTCGCCGGGAAGACCCCGCCCTCCCCTTGAATAGTTTCGACCAGCACCGCCGCGGTGGTCTGAGCGTCGATGGCCTTATCCCAAGCGGCGAGGTCATTGAGTGGCGCAGCGGTGAAGCCAGAGAGTAAGGGACGAAAGCCTTTTTGGATCTTCTCCTGCGGCGTGGCGGACATGCCGCCAAAGGTGCGCCCATGAAAGGCCTTCTCAGCGACGACGACACCGATGCACGTGCCTTCGGTGCCGGACTTCCGCAGGCCATGCAGACGCGCGAGCTTCAGGAGGCCTTCATTGGCCTCGGCACCACTGTTGCAGAAGATGACCCGCCCCGGACCGCAATAACGACTCAGCGCGGCGGCCAGACGGCCTTGTGGCTCATTGCGGTAGAGATTGCTGACATGAACCAGCTTCCCGGCCTGCTCAGCGACCCGCTGGACCCAAACGGGGTGGGCATGGCCCAGCGCGTTCACGGCAATGCCGGTGGCGAAATCGAGGTAACACTTACCGGCGGCGTCCCAGACGCGACACCCCTCGCCCCGCACCAAGGTGACGGGCGGAGCCCCATAATTCCGGGCCAGATACTGCTCGTAGAGCGCGGCGGTCGGGTCTGCGGATTCTGCGTTCATCAGCCGTGGACGATTTCGGTCCCGATGCCCTTGTCCGTGAAGACTTCCAGCAATAGGGCGTGCGGAACACGGCCATCGATGAAGTGGACACGACGCACGCCTTCCTTGAGGGCCCGCACGGCGCTATCGACCTTGGGAATCATCCCGCCGGCAATCACGCCCTTACGCTTGAGCTCGTCGACTTCACTGACCTTGAGCGTGGTGATGAGCGTAGAGGGGTCCTTCGGGTCGGCTAAGAGGCCGGGGACGTCGCTCATAAAAATCAAGCGGCGAGCCCGGAGAGAATTGGCAACCGCAGCGGCGGCGACATCGGCGTTGGTGTTATACGCCTGATCATCGGCGTCCAAGGCGATGGGCGAAACTACCGGCAAGTGGCCATCGGCCAGCGCTTTCTTGATGAGCTTCGTCTTCACGAACTTAATGTCACCGACGAAGCCGATGTCGCAAGGCTTCCCCTGCTCGTCCGTGCCCAGAAACTTCTCGCACAGGTTAACGTGATTACCGGGCATGCCGAGGGGGTTAGCCCCCCGGGCCTTAAGGGATTCGCAGATTTGGCCGTTAATCTCTCCGTTGAGGGTCTCTTCGACGATCTTCACGGTCGCGGCGTCGGTGACGCGCATGCCGCCCCGGAACTCGGATTTGATACCCGCCTTATCCATCGCGCGGGTGATGGCCTTGCCGCCGCCGTGCACGACGACGACCTGGATACCGACCGCCGCGAGAAAAGCGATATCCGTGGCGACGCGGTCGCGACCCTCGGGATTGGGGTCATCCATGAAGCTACCGCCGTACTTCACCACGAAGGTGGAGCCACGGAACTTCTGGATATACGGGAGGGCTTCGAGAAGGACCTCGGATTTATTATGCGCGGCTTGCGTGCTCATCAGACGGACGGGAAGTGTCAGCGGACTGGCGGGGCGAGCAAACGGAAAATGACCCCTACTCGCTCTTGTTGAAATTAACGTAACCGTCCGTGAGGTCCGCCGCCAGCAGCCGGAACTGCGCAGCGCCCAAGTGTAGGTCCAAACGCACCCGAAACTGGCGAGCCGTCACGACTTCCTTCCACTTCGGCTTATTCTCGGGCAACGGGCGGCCACCTAGGACGGCGGGGACGTCCTCGTAATGGATATCCAGTTTGGTCTCATCGAGGCCGGTGCGCGCATAGCCAGCCGCGTCGGCCAAGCGCCCCCAATTCGGGTCTTCCCCGAACCAAGATGACTTCACGAGGAGCGAGTTGCCGATGGCGCGCGCAATCTTCTCGGCGTCGGCCCGGTTGCGGGCACCGGAAACCTCGACGGACACGACCTTCGTGATCTTCTCGCCATCACCGACGATCTTCTCGGCGAGGGCGAAGCAGACGCGGTCCAGGGCTTCTTGGAACAGGCTGTTGAGTTCAGCCGGAGCGCCCGGACCGACCTGCACTTGGGCGACGCCCGAAGCGAGGAGGATGACCGTGTCGTTGGTGGACATGTCGCCGTCGACACTCACGCAGTTAAAGGACTGGTCCGAGGAGGCCTTCAGGGCCGTCTTCAGGAAAGCAGGCTCAGCGGCGGCATCCGTACAGACGAACGCCAACATCGTAGCCATATTAGGCTCAATCATCCCGGCGCCCTTAGCGAAGCCAGCGATGGTGACCGTCTGGCCGTGCCAAGTAAAACGGGCGGTGCAGGTCTTCGGTCGAGTATCAGAGGTCAGAATCGCGTTGGCGGCACGCACGCCTTCAGCCGAGTCACACGATAAGCGCGCAGCGGCGGCGGCGGCCCCAGCTGCGATCTTCGCCATCGGGAGGAGTTCGCCGATACGGCCGGTCGAACAAACCAAGAAAGGCTCGCCCGCATGGCCAGCGGCCTCGGCGCCCAGCTGAGCCATGCGCACGGCATCCGCGTCGCCTTGGCTCGACGTGCACGCGTTGGCGTTGCCACTGTTCGCAATCACGCCGCGCACCCGCCCCTGCGCGGAGAGTAGCGTGGCTTGCGAGATACGGACGGGGCCGGCCTTGACGTCGTTCGTGGTGAACACGCCAGCGGCAGCACATAGTTGGTCGGCGACGATGAGCGTGAGGTCGAGGCGGTCTTGGCCCTTGTTACGGATATCGCAGCCGGCAGCGCCGACGCGGAAGCCGGGGACGTCCGACACACCGGGGGAATCGTTCGTGAATTCGATGGACATGGAAAGCTTAGCGGAGGCCAGCGGTCTCGGACCAACCCATGAGGAGGTTCAACGCCTGCACGGCCTGGCCGCCAGCACCCTTCAGGAGGTTGTCGATGACCGCGGTGATGATGAGATTACCCGTGCGCGCATCGGCGACGACGGACATCGCTACACGGTTCGTGTTGGCCACGTGAGCGGTGTCCGGGAAGTCGCCCGACTTCAGCACGGAAACAAACGGACGACCAGCATAGGCCTGCTGCCAGACGGCTTCGACCTGCGCGGCGGTGACGCCAGCGGCGGGCACGACAATGGTCGTGGCGATACCGCGGTGCATGGGGGCGAGGTGCGGGTTAAACTGTACGACGACGGGCTGGCCGGCGGCGGCGGCAAATTGCTCTTCGATCTCGGCGATGTGGCGGTGACCCGGGATACCGTAAGCCTTGATGGAGCTATCCCGCTCACAGAAAAGGTAACCAACATCGGCCTTCTTGCCGGCGCCCGAAATGCCACTGTAGGAATTGATGATCAGCCGGCCCGGCTCGGGCTTCACGAGGCCAGCCCGCAAGAGCGGCACGAGCGGCACTTGAATGCTCGTCGGGTAGCAACCCGGGCACGCGATGAGTTGCGCCTGTTTCCACGTATCGTCGAGCTGGAGCTCGGGCACGACATAACGGGCCGCGGCGGCGAGGGCGGGCGCCGGGTGGTCGTGGCCATAGTATTTTTTGTAAAGCCCGAGGTCGCGGAGGCGGAAGTCAGCGGAAAGGTCGAGGACCCGTTTGCCAGCGGCGATGAGCGGCTGGGCGAATTCCACGGCGACACCATGGGGCAACGCCAAGAACCAGACCGCCACATCGGAGGCCGCGCATTCAGCGGGTGAGGACGCCGAGAAGAGCAAGCCCGCGTCAACGATACCCCGCAGGCGCGGAATCTCGTCGGCCACGGCCTTACCGGCCAAGGTGCGAGAGCAGACAGCGGCGAGCTGGACATGGGGGTGGCGGGCAAGGACGCGGACGAGCTCTTCTCCGGTGTACCCGGAGGCGCCGACGATGCCAACTTTAGTCAGAGGCTGCGACATAACGGTATTATCAGATGATTAGACGACGATTGGGTGCTTGGACACAGAAAACTAGACAACAAAAAGGCCCCGGAGTCCGGGGCCTGGTGTTTTCCTGTCTCTCGGCGGTTTAGCGCTTAGAGAACTGGAAGCGCTTGCGGGCACCAGGACGACCGGGCTTCTTACGTTCGCGCATACGACCATCGCGGGTCAGCAGGCCTTCCTTCTTGAGGGGGGCGCGGAGCTCGGGGTTCATCTTCTGGATCGCACGAGCGAGGCCATGGGAGATGGCACCGGCTTGGCCGTTAGGGCCGCCGCCGATGACGAGGACGATGACGTCGACCTGCCCTTCGAGACCGGCGGTGCGGATCGGGGCGGTGGCGGACTTAACGAGGGCCTCGGTGTAGAGGTACTCTTCCAGGGGCTTACCGTTGATAGAGATGGAGCCGGTACCAGTCGTGAGACGGATACGAGCCGAGGCGGTCTTGCGACGGCCGACGGCAGTGATGGCGGTGGACTTGGTGGCGCTCATTTAGAAAGAAATTAGGCGATTAGACCTTCTTGAACTCAGGGAACGGCACCGGGTTGGAGGCGTCGTGCTCATGCTTGTCGCCAGCGAAGACGCGCAGCTTGAGAAGCATGTCGTTGGCGAGGCGGTTCTTAGGGAGCATGCCCTTGACGGCATGGGTAACCAAGAACTCGGGGCGACGCTCGCGCATGGCAGCGGCGGTGCGGCGGTAGGCGGTACCGACCCAACCGGTGTAGAACATGTACGTCTTGTCCGTTTCCTTGGAACCGGTAAGGCGCACCTTGTCGGCGTTGATTACGATGACGTAGTCACCCGTGTCGACGTGGGGGGTGTAGGTCGGCTTGTGGCGGCCGCGGAGGACATTGGCGATTTTGACGGCGAGACGGCCGAGGACCTGATCCTTGGCGTCGATGACGTACCAGGTCTTGTCCTTGAGCTGCACGTTCTTGGCTAGCGTGGTCTTCATAAAGAGGGAAAGTCGGAAAATGAGAAGTCACCCACCTCCGTCAACACCCGAATATGGGATTTGAGGGGAAAGTGCCCCCCAGGGGTGGTCTGGGGCTAAAAACAAGAAAGGCGCGACCTGAGTCGCGCCTTTCGGGGGAAAGCCCTAAGCTCGGGGCTTAGAACTTGAAGTTAGCGTAAGCCTTGAGCCAGACGGTCTTCCCGTCGGTCTTGGCTTGGCCGTCGGTGTTGTAGGTCCAGTTGAGGCCGAGACCCACCTTGGCACCGGTGCCGATGGCACGAGTCACATCGGCGGAAGCGCCGACGTAGATGTAGGAATTAGCGACGTCGTAGGAGGAATTGCCGGCGTCAACGAGACCGACGTAAGCCTTGGTTTCGAGGTCGAAGCCCGGGATGCCGAGGTTCTTGCCTTCGAAGTCCTTGGAGCCAGCGACCACGAGGTTGGTCTGCTTGAGGTCCGTATTGTAGTAGAGGAACGCCGAGGCGCGGATGAAGGAACCAGGCTTCTGGGCGATGCCGACGTAGAACTCGCGGCTGTTGTTGATGCGGGTGAAGCCATTGCCAGCGAGGGTCGCCACTGCGGTCGAGTTGCTCGTGCGGGACACGCCGAATTCGATCGTGCCGACGCCATTGAGGTCGGTGCGACCACCGATGTTGAGCGTGCGCTCGAAGTTGTCGGCGTTGAAGTAACTGACGTAAGCGGAGACGCCGGCAAAGCCTGGGACGGCAGACTCGACGCTGACCGTGGACTGAATTAAGCCATCGGTGCTGGAGCGCTCCTTACCACGGAAGACGTTCTTCGCTTCCCAAGAGAAGCGGCCGCTAACGGAGATGTCCGAGCTGGGAACGACAACGGGGGTCGGGGCGGTTTGAGCGTGAGCGATACCCGCGGTGAAAACAGCGAGGGCGAGGGCGGTGAGGGTGTTCTTCATAGTTTGGTCAGGAGTGAATTTTGTAGCCTAAAAATAAGCGATGGCAAGCCCCTTTCGGAGCCTGCCATCGCTGGTAAAACCTTACTATAGAAACCAGGAAGTTACATCGCCGCGATGATCGCGTCACCAAACTCGGAACACTTGATTTCGGTCGCACCCTGCATCTGGCGAGCGAAGTCATAGGTCACCCGGCCGCCACCAATGGCGCCGTTGAGCCCCTTCAGGACAAGGTCAGCGGCCTCGGTCCAACCCATGTAACGGAGCATCATCTCCCCCGAGAGGACGACCGAGCCCGGATTAACGACGTCCTTGTTGGCGTACTTCGGGGCCGTGCCGTGGGTCGCCTCAAAGATGGCGTGGCCGGTAAGGTAGTTAATGTTGCCGCCAGGCGCGATCCCGATGCCGCCGACCTGGGCCGCCAAGGCGTCGGAGAGGTAGTCGCCGTTCAGGTTAAGCGTCGCGATGACGTCGAAGTCGGTCGGGCGCGTGAGGATCTGCTGGAGGGTGATATCGGCGATGGCGTCCTTGATGATGAGGCCAGCGCCCGGCAGACCTTCCGGGATTTTGCACCACGGGCCGCCGTCGATTTCGACCGCGCCGAACTCGCTCTTGGCGAGGTCGTAACCCCACTTCATGAAGGCCCCTTCGGTGTACTTCATGATGTTGCCCTTGTGGACCAAGGTCAGCGATTTGCGCTTGTTCTCGATAGCGTACTGGAGGGCCGAGCGAATGAGACGCTCGGAACCTGGGCGGGACACGGGCTTGATGCCGAGGCCGACCGTGGCCGGCTGCTCGGCGCCAAAACGAATCTTCGAAAATTCCTTGGGAAAGTTGGTCTTAATGAACTCCAACGTCTTCAGGGCGATTTCCGAACCCGCTTCAAAGTCGATGCCGGCGTAGATGTCTTCGGTGTTCTCGCGGAAGATGACCATGTTGACCTTGCCGGGGTTTTTGACGGGCGAAGGCACGCCGACGAACCACTGCACCGGGCGCAGGCAAACGTAGAGGTCAAGCTGCTGACGCAGGGCGACGTTCAGGGAGCGGATGCCGCCGCCAGTTGGGGTCGTCAACGGCCCCTTAATGCCCACGAGGTAATCGCGGAAAGCGGTGAGGGTCTCCTCCGGGAGCCAGTTCTGCGTCTTATTGTAAGACTTCTCGCCCGCAAGAACTTCGAGCCATTGGATCTGGCGCTGGCCGGCATAGGCCTTGGCCACGGCGGCATCGAGAACGCGGACGGAGGCACGCCAGATATCCGGACCCGTGCCGTCCCCTTCAATGAAGGGAATGATGGGGCGGTCGGGGACCGTGAGTTTGCCGTGGGCGATGGTGATGCGGCCGGCGTTGGCAGGAGGGGTGCTCATTGGGAAGGGTTAGCAGGGGAAACAAAGACTGCGCAGGGGCGTTTTCAAGCCAACACCACCCGCGACCCCTAGAAACAGAAAAGGACCCTCTTTCGAGGGTCCTTGTGTTACCGGGGGTACCGGCGGCCATCCGTCACGAAGGACGGAAAGACTAGGAAGAATTACTTCTTCTTAGCTTTGGTGGCCTTCTTGGCGCTCTTCTTAGCAGCAGCCTTTTTCTTTGCCATAGTTTTTTCCTTATTTTGGATCGTTGTTGGGTTAGAGGGCAGCGCCTGAAGCGCCACCCTGACGATTCGCCCTACACTTACCCTGGCGTTGCGCGCCTGACGGGTGATACGAGTGCGGAGCTCCGACGGTACGCGGAAAGAAACTTGGCGAGAGCGAGTAGGCTCTAAGGCCGGACGGGCATCATCATAGCAGTCGAGCGCATGACGAATGACTTCACTGAGAGTCGACAAACCGGACCGATGCTGAAAGGCGACCGCATCAGAATGGAGCTTCGGGGGAAGCGACACGGTGATCAGGCTTTCGCTGGGGGTTTCGGTTCGGTTCGTCACGTTGCGGTTAACTCTGGGTTAAGGTGTAGGCATTAATCGCGACTGCGCAAGAGGAATTTTCGTAATCGACGCCGACGGACTTTCGCCGCTCGCAGTTTCGCCGCCAACAAAATCGTAAACGCAGATTCACTACAGCGACTTTGACTTGTGTTCATCGTAGCGAGATTGACGCACGTAAATTTCGCGCGTAGAAGAATCGCATGCATGACGAAGCTCCAGGCGAATGGAAAAAAAATGCGATCTTGGCGTTGACCTGCGGAGTTTTTGGCCTCGCGGCGCTCGCTTGCAGTCACTTTTTGGCACCACCGAGCGAGTGGGCCTGGTGTGCTCCCGCACTCCTCGCGCTCGCCAGCCTCGCCGGCGGTTGGGATGCAGCGGTCGACGCCTGGGCGGCGCTCCGTGAGCGCCGCATCGACGTCCACTTGCTGATGTTGCTCGCCGCCGGCGGTGCCTGGATCGTCGGCCACCCGGAGGAAGGCGTCCTCCTCCTTTTCCTCTTCAGCACCGCGGGCGCCATCGAGCATTATGCGATGGATCGCACCCGCGGAGCTATCGACGCCCTGCTCGATAAAGCCCCTAAACAGGCCCGTTTACTGGGTTCTGACGGCAACGAGAGCGTCGTGGCGGTCTCCGCCCTGCAACCCGGTCAAATCGTCCTCGTGCTTCCTGGCGAACTCGTTCCGGCCGATGGAATCGTCACCGAAGGTGAGAGTGGTATCGACGAGTCCAACCTAACCGGCGAAGCCAAGCCCGTGGACAAAGGACCCGGCTCCAGCGTCTCCAGCGGAACGCTGAATAGCTGGGGGCGGCTAGTCGTCCGCGTGACCAAGGCCGAAAAGGATAGCGCCCTCCACCGCATTGTGGCCCTCATCCGCGAGGCTCAAGAGAGCAAGGCCCCGGCGCAACGTGCCATCGACCGCTGGGGCGATACCTACGCCATCTTCACCTTGACTGCTTCGGCCGCCTTCTTCGGCCTGCAACTGCTCCTGGGGCGCCCGGCGTTGGGCACCGAAGATTCCGCCCTCTACCGTGCCATGACGTTGCTGGTCGTGCTCAGCCCCTGTGCCTTGGTGCTCTCGGTGCCCTCCGCGGTCTTGGCCGCCATCGCCAACGGCGCCCGCCATGGCATCCTCTTTCGTGGGGGCGCTGCGGTGGAACGCCTCGCCGACGTCGACTGCGTCTGTTTCGATAAGACTGGCACTTTGACTGCCGGCGAACCCGCCGTCGCGGCGTTAGAGGTCTTCCCTGCGAACGCCGACCGCCGACGGGCGCTCAATGCCCTGCTCTCTATCGAGGCCAACTCGACCCATCCCTTCGCCGTAGGCATCGTCAAAGCCTGCCAAGCCGAAGGCGCTATCACCCAAGCTGTCACCGGACTCTCTAACTCGCCTGGCCAAGGCATCGCCGGCACCGTTGAGGGCACCCGCTGGAGTGTGGGCTCCTGTGAATTCGTCGGTGGGCACGACCTCCCCGGTGCCCCAGTCGCCGCCGGCGCTATCGTCAGCGAGGTCTGGGCCTCCGACGGCTCCGTACAGGTCCGGGCGACGCTCGTCGACGCCATCCGGCCAGCCAGTGCCCCTACCCTAGCCGCCCTCCATCAACAAGGTATCCGTTCGGTCATGCTCACGGGGGATCGCGAAGAAGCGGCCGCCGTCGCCGCCCAGCTGGTCGGCATCCAAAGTTACCGCGCAGGCCTCACGCCGGATGCCAAGATGCAATCCATCCGCAAGCTATCGACCGAAGGCCACGTGGTCGCGATGGTCGGGGATGGCGTTAATGACGCCCCGAGCCTCGCCGCGGCCGACGTGGCCATCGGGATGGGTGGACGCGGGAGCGACGCCGCCCTCGAGTCCAGCGATGTCGTCCTGACCGATGACCGAATCGAACGCCTGCTGACGGCCATCGACCTGAGCCAAGCCGCCCGGACGGCCATCCGCGTGAATATCGTGATTTCGGTGGGAGCCGCCTTCACGATGGCCGCCATCGTCATCTTCAAGGGCGCCCCGCTCACCCTCGGCGTCGCCGTCCATGAAGGCAGCACGGTAATCGTGTGCCTTAATGGACTGCGCCTGCTCGCCCACCGGGCCCGCCGGGGCGTCTGACGCCCCCGACAGCCGATGGCTTAGCGGAAATCGTTCCCAGCCTCATCCATCAGCTTGAACGTCTCCACGTGGAACGCGGCGTCATGCTTGAAGAGAAGTCGGACATTACAGGATTTCTCGAGGTCGATGAAGAAATCCTTATCCTCGAGCTTAATGCGGTCGAGGTTGATGGGGTGGAGGACAATGCGGATGACAATCTCGCCCGAGGCCTTGCGCTCAGTGCGGAGTCGACGGATGAGACCCAAGAGTTTACGCTGAACCTCGACCGAGACCGTGCGCGGGTTCTTCACGATGCCGCGGCCTTGGCAATGCGGGCACGCGGTGTACATCGAGGTCGTGTTCGACTCGGTGTGACGCTGGCGGGTCATTTGCAGTACCCCGAGCTGTGAAATCGGCAAGATCTGGTGCTTCGCGCGGTCGTTCTCCATGGCCTCGCGCAAGGTGTCGAAGACCTTCTTACGGTCCTTGGCGTTCTTCATGTCGATCGTGTCGATCATGATGAGGCCACCCAGGTTACGGAGCTGAATCTGGCGAGCGGCCTCGGTCACGGCCTCCAAATTAGCCTGCGTGATAAAACTACCGTCCTTCCCTTCCTTGCCGCGGTGGGAGCCCGTGTTGACGTCGATGGCCGTGAGGGCCTCGGTCTCGTCGATGACGATTTCGCCGCCACTCGGGAGCGGGACGCGCCGCTGGAAGAGCTGCTCAATCTGACGCTCGATATTGTAGCGCTCAAAAACCGGGATGGGGTCACTGTAGTGTTCGACGCGCGAACGGGAACGCGGGGAAATCTCCCCCACGAGGTCCTGGACCAGCTTGAAGTCGCCCGGGTTGTCGACAAGGATGCGGTCGACTTCTTCCGTGAGGAAGTCGCGGACAGTGCGCTCAATGAGGCCCGGCTCTTGATACAGGAGCACCGGCTTGCGGTCGGGCGCGTTAATCTTCTCGACGATGGCCTGCCAACGCTTGAGCAGCATGTGCAGGTCGCGCACGAACCAGCGGGCTTCCTTGCGCTCCCCAGCCGTGCGGATGATGACGCCCATGCCTTCCGGAATGGTCAACGAACGGAGGATGTCCTTCAGGCGGTCGCGCTCGGCATTGTCTTCGATTTTACGGGAAACGCCGCAAGCGCCACTGAACGGCATCAGGACGACGTAGCGTCCCGGCAAGGCGATGTTCGTCGTCGAGCGAGGACCCTTGGTGCCGATCTGATCTTTAACGACCTGAATGACGATGTCGGAGCCAGCTGGAAAGAGTTGCGGGATGTCCTTGGCCTGGTAGCGGGCCTTGCGCTGCTTCTGCTCGGCGGATTCGTTGTCGCGGATGAATTCGACCTGCGAATCGTTCGCCGCTGGGAGCATGTCCCAGTAGTGAAGGAACGCGTTCTTCGGCTGACCGATGTCGACAAAGGCGGCCTTGAGGCCCGCCTCTAGATTCTGCACGCGGCCCTTGAAGATGGCGCCGACCATGCGGTTCTCGCCCTTGTGCTCGATCTCAAACTTGTCGAGGATGCCATTCGTTAGGAGCGAGACGCGCTTCTCCAAAGTCTCGGCGTTGATGACGAGCTCGCGGTACGTGTTGCGGTCCTTGGAGAAGTGCTTGACGATACGCTGCAGCAGGGGGAGCTCCTTGCGGCGGCGAGCGGCCTCTTCGGCGAGCTTCTGCTGATCCACCCCGGTAGTCGGCGGCGTGCCTTCTTCTGGGGAATCTTCTAGGTGATCTTCGGGTTCGGTATTTTCGGACATCTCGGAATTAGGCCGTAAGGCCGGTTGCCGGAGAGCCTTCATGTTCGCCGCCACCAGCCGAATGCCGGTGGACGCTCTGGACTAATCCAAGGAGCAGGAAGCAGCTGAGCACGAAAGACCCCCCGTAGCTGAGGAAAGGTAGTGGAACGCCCGCAACGGGCATCAAATCGATGTTCATCCCTAGGTTGATCACGACGTGCGTGCCCAGGACGGTGGCGGCGCCGAGGGCCAACAGAGAACCAAAACGGTCGGCGGCGCGCGCCGCGGTGCGGACCACGCGCCAAAAAAGCAAGGCGAACGCAGTGATTACCATCAGCCCCCCGGCAAAACCAATTTCTTCGGCCATGCCCGAAAAGAGAAAATCATTATGCGCGGCCGCTTCCGGGAGGTAGCCGAAACGTGCCTGCGTACCTTTGCCCACGCCCTGCCCGGTCAAGCCACCTCGACCGACCGCAATGACGGCCTGCCTGACGTTCCAGGTGGCGTTAAGGCCACTGGGGTCAATCACATCGGGAGCGACGAAGGACATGATGCGGTCGAGCTGGTAATTCTTGAGCAGAGAGAATCCGACCTCTTGGGGATTCATTTTAAGGTAGTTACGGTAGGCGACAAACGGGTCCACAGGACTTGGGTTGGCCTTAGCGTGTTGATCGACCTTGGCCGCGTATTCGCGCAGATCCAGCGCCACCACTCCCACCAGTAAAAGGGCGGCGGCTCCAGCCACCAGGAAGAACCTGAAACTCAGGCCGGCAACGAATAGGAGGGCGAATGACAGCGGCAGGTAGATGAGAGCCGACCCTAGGTCAGGTTGCACAAAAATCAAGCCAAAGGGCAGGAGCGTAGCCCCGGCAACCTTAAGGACGGTCGGCCAGGTCGCCCGAAAAGAACCAATGGGATTCAGCGCCAACAACGCGGCGATAAAAATGAGGACGGAAACCTTGGCGAACTCGGATGGCTGAATGGAAAAAGGCCCGAAATCCATCCAGCGCCATGCCCCGTAGACGCTCCGGATAAAACTGCCAAGGTTTAGCTTGAGCAGCGCGCACGCCGCCACCGGCAAGAGCAACAAAACTCCCACGATATAGATATGGCGGGCATGGACGCGGAGTTTCCGGTAATCGAACGATGAAACCACCCAGTAAGCCAGCCAGCCCAAGCCCAGAAAAATGACCTGCGAACGGGCATAGGACGTCTGCCGAGAGCTCCCCGCGGAATCGATGGCGATGACCCCAAGGGTGCTCAAAAGAGCAATAATCACTACCTGCGTCCAGTCGGTCCGCCATGAGAAATTGGCAAATTTATCCCACCAGAGGGAGGCCGTGGAGCCTTCTTCATGATTACGGAGTGACATGCCATCTAAACAACCTCCCAAACCCCAAGGTGCAAGGCGAACCTCCCGAAAGGGCTTGCGGACAAGAGCCCGAACGCAAGGGTAACGGGCCGTGGGCTTCCCGCCCGCACCGTAACCATGGCCGAGGCCGCCGACCAAAGTATCCTTGCCGCCGTGGCTTTCTCGTCAGGTGCCATCGTGGCCTACGCAGTCGCCAAATGGCGTGAATCGACCTTGGGTGCCCTCCGGGAGGCACGCTTAAAGAATGAAATTGAACTGGCCCGCCGCGAAGCGACGGTCGAAGCCGCCGAACTGCACGCCCAAGCCCAAGATGAGCAACGCGAGGCCCACCGGATTCTCGCGGAAGCGAAGGCCGAAGCTCAAGCGGCGGAAAGCCTCAAGGCCGACAGCCTCCGCCAACGCGACTTCCTCTCCCGGGAGGCGCTCCGGCTTTCCGGGCTGACGCCCGAAGATGCTAAGCGCCAAGCCATGGCCGACCTGCAGAAGCAATACGAGACCGAGGCCCGCCGACTACGCCACGAGATGCTCGACCGCCCGGAACAGGACGTCGCCGACGAAGCCCGCCGCATCTTACTCGCGGCTATGCAGCGCCTGACGACGCAGACGACGCAGGACGCAACCGCGGTGTCCGTCGATATCCCTTCCGAGGACATGAAGGGTCGCCTCATCGGCCGCGAGGGTCGTAATATTCGCACCTTCGAACAAGCGACAGGCGCGACGCTGATGATCGACGAAACCCCTGGTATGGTGCTGATTTCGTGCTTCGACCCCGTCCGCCGGGAGATTGCGCGCATTGCCCTAGACCGCATCATCAAGAACGGGAATGTCGCGCCGAGCCTCATTGAAGATCTTGTCCGCAAGGCCGCCGACGAAGTCGTCCGCCATGCCCAACGCCTCGGCCGTGATGCTGTCCGCGACCTTGGCCTGCCGCCGATGGATGGACGCATCGAAGAGTTACTCGGGCGCCTCCACTTCCGACTGTCCTCCAACCAGAACACGCTCGCCCATTCGATCGAGGTCGCCCAGCTCTGCGCCGTCTTAGCCGGCGAACTGGGGCTCGACCCCATTCCCGCCAAGCGCGCGGGACTCCTGCATGATTTAGGCAAAGCCATGGAAGCGGAAGACGGCGGTAGTCATGCCCTCATCGGTGCCGCCCTGCTCCGCCGACTCGGCGAAGAGCCCCGCGTGGTCAATGCGGTCGCCGCCCACCACCGCGAGGTCGAAGCCGAAAGCCTCTACGCGCCGTTGGTGATGATCGCCGATGCGGCCTCGGGCTCACGGCCCGGCGCCCGCTCCTCGACGCTCGAAAGCTACGTCCAGCGGGTGAAGAACTTGGAAGCCCTGGCCCTCGGCTTCGAAGGCATCCGGGAGGCCTACGCCTTCCAATCTGGACGCGAACTCCGGGTTATTGTCGACCCCGGTCAGGTCGATGACTTTGGAGCGACCGAACTACTCCGCCGCCTCCGTAGCGCCATCGAGGAAAAGCTATCCTATCAAGGGACGGTCAAAATCATCCTCATTCGGGAACAGCGGTTCACGGACGAAGCCCGCTAAAGCAGTAATTTCCTCTCCCTGACGAGTTTAGGGTCAATTAAGTGAACATAGTTTCACCTTTTTAGACCTCGGGGGGACTTTCTTATTGTTAACTAGAAAGGGTTGTTTTATTCACAACGGTTCCGAGACACCCGTCTCGGCTAATAACCGGACCTCCCCGCCTTCCTTCGAAGCGACGGGTATTTACCGGAGACCCGGCCTTTCTGCCACAACGGCGGAAACGGCCTTCACCAGGCGACCGAACATCCGGTCGCCACACCAAGAGAAACCATGAGCCAAGAAAACCCCGGGCAGGACGACACGTCCACCCACACCCCCGCCCCTACGGCGGAACAGAACACGACCCCCGCCGCCCCGGCGCCTCGTATCACCGAATCCAAGCTGGAATCCGCTCACGCGGAACTTCCTCCCCTTTCCGTGATTGGCGCCTCCAGCGAACCCGCCGCTAAACCCGGTACTATCGTCGCGCCGAAGCAATTCGGCCGTCGTGGCGTCCCGCAGAACGTCGCCCCTAGCGGTAAGGCCGAGAACGCTCGCCCTTCCATCGGCGTGATCGCAAATCCCGCTGAAGTCACCGAGAACCTCTCGGGCGAACTCTCCAAGCAGCCGGCCCAGAACCAGCCGCCGCGCGAACGTCGCGAACCTCGGGCCGAAGGCGACCGCCCTCGCCGCGAAGATCGTCCGCGTCGTGAAGATCGTCCAGAAGGCGCCGCTGCCGAAGAAGGCCGCCAGCCTGGCATCCCGAGCGACCGCCAGCGCCGCGAACCCCGTGAACCGCGCCCCGAAGGTGCCCCTGGCCCGCGTCGCGAACCACGCGAACCGCGTGCCGAAGGTGACCATCGCCCGCGGGCCGAAGGCGACCGTCCGCATGCCGAAGGTGACCGCCCACGTCGCGAAGATCGCCCGCGTCGCGAAGATCGCCCGCGTATCCAGATTGAACCCGTCGTCATCCCCGTGCAGGCACCGATTGGTTTCTGGGCTTCGCTGAAGCGTAAGCTCGCGACCTTATTCGGTATCCCGACCAAGGCCGTCTTTGTGCCAACCGCCGGTGGCGAACAAGCCCGTGGCGAACAGCGTGGCAACCGTGGTGGCTTCCGTGGCGAACAGCGCGGCGACCGTGGCGGCGACCGTGGTGGCCGTGGTCGTGGCGACCGTGGTGGCCGTGGTGGCGATCGCGGCGGCCGTGGCCGTGGCGGCGATTTCCGCGGAGGTCAAGGCGACCGCCGAGGCCCTCGCGAAGGCTAAACGAAACGGGGGCGCTTAACGGCGCCCCCGCTCTTTTTCTGAACCATGCTCGAAGTCGCACGCATCGTCGGAGGTCACCGCTTAAGCGGAACAGTCCAAGCCGCCGGCGCTAAGAACGCCGCCCTGCCTTTACTGGCAGCGTGTTTGCTCACGTCCGAAACAGTGACGCTGCACAATGTGCCCGACCTCAGCGACGTGCGCTTCATGGCGGAAATTCTCCGCCACCAAGGGGCGACGGTAACAAACCCGACGCCTGGCACCTGGGTAATCCACGCACAAGAGATTACCCACCGCACGCCCTACGACCTCGTGCGCAAGATGCGCGCTTCGGTCTGCCTGCTCGGTGCCCTCGTCGGCCGCCTACACCAGGCGGAGATGGCCATCCCTGGTGGTTGCGTCATCGGCCCGCGCCCCATCGACCTCCACCTGAAAGGCCTCGAAGCCCTTGGCTGTATCGTCACGGTGGAAGGTGGCGTGGTTTCCGTCGACGCCGCCCGTGCCCGCGGCAGCCTCGTTTTCATGGGCGGCCCGATGGGCAGCACGGTCCTCGGGACGGCCAATCTCGTCATGGCCGCGTCGCTGACGCCGGGCGAAACGCATATCGAATGCGCGGCTCGCGAGCCAGAAGTCGTCGACCTCTGTGAACTATTGCTAAAGATGGGGGCAGACATTCGCGGCCACGGCACCGAGGTCATCACCATCAAGGGCGTCGAACGTCTGCGGGGGGCCGAGCACACCGTCATCCCCGACCGCATCGAAACGGGCACCTACCTGGTCGCCGGTGCCATCACCGGCGGAGACGTCACGGTCACGGGCGCCGAAGCCGCCCACCTCGGCGCCTTCCTCGACAAACTGCGCGAAGCCGGCGTCGGTGTCGAAACGGGCCCAGGCTTCATCCGCGCTTTCGGTTGTCCGACGCGTACGGTCGACATCATCACTGAACCTTATCCCGGCTTCCCGACCGACCTGCAGGCGCAATTCATGGCCCTCCAACTGCTGGTCGACGGACGCAGCACGGTCACAGAAAAAGTCTACCCACACCGCTTCATGCACGCGGCGGAACTCCAACGTATGGGCGCAGAAATCGCCATCGATGGCGCCACCGCCGCGGTCTACGGCGACCGCCCGCTGTCCGGCGCGCCCGTGATGGCCTCCGACCTCCGAGCCTCCGCCGCCCTCATCCTCGCCGCGCTGACAGCTAAGGGGGAAACCTGGGTGCAACGGCTCTACCACCTCGACCGCGGGTACGAACGCTTCGAGGAACGCCTCCGCTCACTCGGCGCCGACATTGAACGACTCCCCGCTTCCGCGATGCCGAAAGGCTTCGCTGAGGACTGAGGGTTGCCATCGCTCCCCGACTCGACACGTTACCGCCATGGCCCGCGCGCAGGATGATGCAGAATCGACCCAACCCGCCGCCGGCAAGGCCGCGGTGAGCGCGCCCAACCGCCCGCTCGACCAAGCACTACGCCCCCCTTCCCTCGCTGATTTCGTTGGCCAACCGCGCACAGTGGAACGCCTCCGCGTGATGGTCGGGGCCGCTCGCCGCGAAGGGCGCACGCTCGACCACATCCTGCTCCACGGCCCGCCCGGCCTCGGCAAGACCACCCTGGCGATGATCCTCGCTGAAGAAATGGGCCGACCCATTCGCGTGACTTCTGGACCGGTCGTCGAAAAGGCCTCCGACCTCGCCGGCCTGCTGACTAGCCTGCAAGAGGGCGAGCTGCTCTTCATCGACGAGATCCATCGGATTCCGAAGACCGTCGAAGAGTTCCTCTACTCCGCGATGGAGGACTTCCGCATCGATATCATGATCGACCAAGGGCCCAACGCGCGCAGCGTGCGCCTCGACCTACCGAAGTTCACGTTGGTCGGTGCGACCACGCGCACTGGCCTGCTGACCGCACCGTTACGCAGCCGCTTCACCCTGCAGACGCGCCTGGATTACTACACGCGCGAACAGCTGCTGACGATTGTCGCCCGCAATGCGAAGTTACTCAACCTCGACCTAGATCAAGGGGGCGCAGAAGAAGTCGCCCGCCGCGCCCGCGGCACACCCCGTATCGTTAATAACCTGCTGCGCTTCACGCGCGATTACGCGCTCGAACGCGCCGCCGGCAAGGCCGATGCCGCCGTCACGGCCGCCGCCCTCGAGTTACTCGAGATCGACCAAAATGGGCTCGACGACATGGATCACCGCTTCCTCCGGGCCATGGCCCAGAAACATAACGGCGGCCCAGTGGGACTGAGCAGTATCGGGGCTTCCATCGGCGAAGACGCCCACACGCTCGAAGAGGTCCATGAACCGTTCCTCGTCCAGGAAGGCTATGTGACCCGCACCCCCCAAGGGCGCGTCCTAACGGATAAAGGCTGGCTGGCCGCAGGCTTAACCCCGCCGAGCCGCGACGGCGCCGCACTCTGACGCTGGACATCGTCGGTTTCCGTCCGTTAGGTTCACTTTCACTCTTATGGCAAAACGTTGGGTCATCAAACTCGGTTCCGGCTTGCTCACCCGCAAGGACGGCAAGGTCGATCGCGTCCAGATTGGTCGCATCGCCGACCAAGTCGCCGGCCTGATGCAGAAAGGCATCGAGGTCGTCATCGTCTCCTCCGGCGCCGTCGCCGCCGGGATGACCGCCATGAACCTGGAGAAGCGCCCGAAGGACGCCCGCGAGCTGCAAGCCTGCGCTACCGTCGGCCAACCTGAGTTGATGTCTGCTTACGGTCGGCACTTTGCCCGCCATGGCCTGCTCGGTTCGCAGATGCTGCTGACCTATTGGGACCTCGATAGCCGCGCCTGCACGCGCAATGCCCGCGCCACCTTAGATCTCCTCCTGAAGCGCAAGCGGTTCGTCCCGATCATCAACGAGAACGACGCCATCGCGGACGAAGAAATCCGCGTGGGCGACAACGATCGGCTCTCCGCACACGTTGCCGCGCTGGTCGGCGCCGACTTGCTCATCATCCTTTCCGGTGTCGATGGACTGATGACGAAGTCCGACGGCACCGGCGACCGTATCCCTAAGGTCACGAAGATTAATGACGCCATCCGCGGACTCGCGGGCGGCGCCGGTTCCGAACGCAACGTCGGCGGCATGGTGACAAAGTTACAGGCTGCGGAAATCGCCGCCGAAGGCGGTGTGGACACCATCATCGCACACGGCCGTAAGGCCAACGTCCTGCTGGAACTCGCCGCCGGCAAGAAACTCGGGACGCGCTTCTCCCTGCGATGAGCGACTTGCTACAGCGCGTGACGGCTCTGGCCCGGGCGGCCAAGGCAGCTTCGCGCGCCGTGGCCCTCTCTTCGACGGCGACCCGCGACCAGGCTCTCCGTGCCGCTGCCCACGCCCTCCGCGCCGCTGAGCCCACCATCCTCGCGGCCAACGCGCAAGACCTCGCCGCCGCCCAAGCCAAAGGCCTAACGGCGGCGATGACCGACCGCCTTCGCCTCGACCACGGCCGCCTCGAAGCGATTGCCGTCGCCTGCGAAGACGTCGCTAAGCTCCCCGATCCCGTTGGTGAAGTCACCGAAGCCTGGGACCGCCCAAACGGCCTAAAGATTATCCGCCG
>CAIXHF010000026.1 GCA_903919185.1 uncultured Opitutia bacterium
CGCAAAAGCATGCTCGTCGATGACCTTATGGTGGACCGAGCGTACAGCGGTGACGTGCTCCATGAGCTTAGCCGTGCGCGGGAGGTGTTCGCAGACGCGGACGCCGGCAACGGAGGTCTCAATCGAAGGGTAGAGTGAGCCGGCCTTCTTCTTGGCGACTTTATTATCACCGAGGGACTTGGGGTCGAAGGTGTCGATCTGGCCCATGCCACCGCCGAGCCAAATGAAGATGCAATGCTCTGCCTTGCCCTTAGGTGCGTGGACCGTGGTGGCGCCTGGCAACTGCGCGGCGAAGGGGGCTAGGCCGAGGGCGGTGAGGAAGGTGCGGCGGTCCATAAGATTAATGGTAAAGGAATTCGGGGGAGTTGACCAGCGCCCAAAGGGCATCCTCGGCACGCTGGCGCCAAGCGGTCTGCAGCCGCATCGTGGCCGGGTCGCCGCGGCGGGCGTCGTCGGTCTGCTGTTGGCGGACCAAAGTCGCTTCCTTGTCGAGGTGGTTGGACCACGAAACGTAATAGGCCGGCCGGCGGGCGGGCGGTGTGCCGACAATCATCGGGGTAGCGACGAGCGTGCGTTCGGCAAAGCCCGGGCGGAGGCGGTCGGCGTAGAGTTGCAGTTCTTTGGCCGTGGGGCGACGCGTGAGCACGCGAAGGAAGAGCGCATCGGCGAGCGCCTCAGGTGACTTGGCCTCGAGGCAAAGTTGCGTCGTCCCATGGTCATCGCTCAAGGCCGTTAGCCAAGTGCCCATCACCCCGTTAGCGAGGATGGCCGGTTGAAGAGAGTTCGGAGCGATCTCACGATCCGTGAGTGGGTCGGGACGGCTCGCCCGCCAGCCGAAGGCCATCAGTACATCGCAGACGGCTTGGATGCGCGGCAAGGCGAGGGCGGGGCGGTCGCGTTCGTTGGACGTCGAAGCGAGCATCCACGCTCGTCGAGGTTGGCCGAGCGAGATGGAGTTGTCCGATTCGCGGATGCCATCGATGTCGAGGCTGACCTCCTCGGTGTGGAGAGGTTTACCCGTGGCGGCGAAGAGACCATCGACCACCTGTTCGGCGGAAAGGCGGCGCGGCGCTCGGGCGGCGTAGAGTTCGGGCTGGGACTTCGCGGTTGGTTCATCGCCTCGCTGGTAGGCGTGGGAATTAAGGATGAGCCGGCGCACGTGGTCGGCGTCATAGCCACTGCGGACCAGCTCACGGGCGAGCCAGCGCAGCAGGGCGGGATGTGTCATGCGGCTGCGTTCGAAATCACCGGCTTGGTCGACAAGCCCGCGGCCCATCAGGCCAGCCCAGAGGCGATTGACCATGACCTGAGCGAAGCGCTCGTTCTGTGGCGCCGTCAGCAAGGTCGCCAAGCGGTCGCGCGGGTCATGCGGATCGAGCGCTAGTTCGTCAGCCACGCTCTCGGTGGCGAACTCTGGGAAGGGCCAATGCGGTTGCACCGTTGCACCAGGTGCGAGCGTCACTTCGATGAGGGGCTTGCGCCCGCCCTCGCGGAGCTTGTCCATCGCCACACTACTGGTGACGGGGACCTTCACGCCTTTCGTTTCGAGTAAGGCCGCCAGCGCAAAGACCTGTTCCTGTTTAGTCGAGGTCGTGGGCGAGTCGTGGCAGCGCGCACACTTGGCGTCGACCCCGAGGAAGGCGGATGTCAGTACGGTCGCCTTCGCTGCCATCGGGACGTCGTTCTGCGAGGCCATACCGAAGCCGGCAGGGCCACCGAAGCGTTCGCTGCCCTTCAGGCGTACGAGTTCAGTGACGAGTAGGTCGAGTGGCTTGTGGTCGAGCAGGCTTTCGTGGAGCCACCAACGGAAGGGTCCCGAGTTATTGAGCGTCGGGTTAAGGATGTTTGGGTTCTCGGCGAGGACGTCCTGCCAAGTGCCCATGCTGGCGTCGGCGGCACGGGGGTCGGCGAGGAGGCGGTCGATGACCTTGGCACGTTTCTCGGACGATTGGTCTGCTTCGAAGGCTGCAATCTCTGCGGCCGTAGGCGGCACCCCGACAACGTCGAAGGTCACGCGGCGGAGGAAGGCGAGGTCGGACGATAACGGCGCGAGCTTCGTCGGCTGAGGACGGAACTCGGGCCACGGGGCACCTGCCTTAATCCACCGTTCGAGGATAGTTTTTTCGTTGGCCGAAAGACCGGGGCCCTTGGGCGGCATGCGCTCATCGCTGTCGGTCGAGCAGACGCGCGTCCAAAGGGCGCTCTTCGCTGCATCCTTCGGCGTCACGGCGGGTCCGTCGCTTTTGCCGCCCTTGAGCGTGCCAGCTAGCGTGTCGAGGTGGAGTCCGCCCTTGGACTTGGCTCCTTGGTGGCATTCGAGGCATTTGCTTTCGAAGATCGGCCAAACCTGTCGATAGAAGTCGAGGCCACTGGTGTCAGCTTTGACGGTTTGCTGGTAAGCGATGAGTTTCTCAGCGATAAACGCGTCGATGGCGTTGCCCGCCGTGTAGCCGGTGGGCAGCGGAGGCACGGGAGTCTCAGCCGTCTTAGCTAGCCAAGCTTGCGCGGCCGTGCGGCGCTGCGTCCAGTAGTCGGCTTCGGTGGTGCGGGCTTGGGCCCGATGGTGGGCATCCAATTCGGCGAGACGGGCCTCTTCTTGTTGGGCAAAGGCAGACCAGCCGGAGTCATTGTAGGCCGCGTTGGTGGCGCCGGGTCCGAGCAGCTGCCAAGTGTTCGTACCTTCGAGCGAAATTGCTGCGACCGTTTCGCCGAGCTCGGCTCGCCGGCGTGACTTCGCGTTGATAACGTAGCCCACGACCGTTTCGAGGACGATGCGCTGTTCGCCACCAGTACTCGTGAATTCGCACCAGACCTCGCGGTTGCCGGGCGGGGCGAAACGGAACGTCGGACCGAGGTCGAGGAACTTATCCTGCACCTTAATCGGTTTATCGTCGGAGCCGCCCGGAGGGAAGGGCGTGTTCAGGACGAGCTTATCGTTGATGAATAGGGCCGCGGCGCCGCGTCCACGGAGTAGGAGGCGATGTTTGCCAGCCGGTAGGTTTACCTTGGCCGCAGCGCGGAAGAAATACGGACTCCCGCGATCGCCGCGTACGCCAGTCGACACGTATGGGAAAGGCGTGCGGAAAAAGCCGAACGCGGGTGCTTCGTAGCTTTCGGTGGTCGGCAAGGCATCGGCCGGCCAGACGTTCTTATCCGGCTTCCAGTTACCGCTCAGCTGTATGAGTACTTGGCCAGCAGGGACCTTATTCCAGTCGGTGAAGGAGGTAACCTTGACGGTCGGGGTGGCTCCCTGGGTGGCCTTGAAGCCGGTATTGTTGGCGCTGTCATTGCCGGCATTGGCACTGGTGTCGCGCGGGGCGGCGACGGCGACCTCGAGTGCCGGCAGCGTCGTCTTGAAGCGGGCAGTGAGTTCCTTCGCTGACACGGCCCGGCGATGGAGGGCGACCTCATCCAGCCAGCCCGAAAAACTATTATTGACGCTCCCACTCATGGACGAACCGACCCAGACCGCGTCGTCGTCGGTCACTGGTGCCTCTTTCGTGGCGCCGCCCATATCCCACGCTCCAGGGATTTCCAGGCCATCGACGTAACCGCGGACACTGGTTGGATCGCCGAAGACGTAGCTCACCGCCACGTGGTGCCA
>CAIXHF010000027.1 GCA_903919185.1 uncultured Opitutia bacterium
GGCTAGCTGCCGATTATTGAGTGAGACCTCCTTGCGCGGCACCGATTTCGGCTGCGGAGCGGGCTTCAAATTCTGGTCGATGCGGGCGGGATCGAGCGACGGTGCGACCTGAGCGAAAAGCGGTAGACCAGAGAAGAAAAATAGGGTGGAGGCCGCGACCAAGAAAGGGCGACGGACCGCGGAGATTTCTGGGCGGAGCATGACGGCGGAATGCTCCTATATATATCAATAAAACAGAAGTTCGCTTGTGGCCTGCAAACTTGGTCAGAAGTAAGGGACTTTTGCAGCGAGGTGGGGTCGGAACCGCGTTGCCGTGTTCACCGCAAAGCGAACTCAGGTGGGGGCACGATTCGTCGTAGACTCCCTTCCCGGAGGGCGCGGCGAAGCCACGCCCCTACCGAGTTCGCCCTGCGGCGTACTCCTAGGTTGGCACACAGTGCCAACCCTACCCGCGGCAAAAGGGTAGCACGTGGTGCTATCCCTACCTCTTCGGCACTGGACCAAGCGAGCTACCGGCAGACCAACTTTTGACCAAGGCCGCTTCGATGACATTGTGTTCAATCGAATCGGTCTCAATCCATCGCCTGGTATGCTCAGTGAGGGCCTCCGGCGAATGAATTAAAAAGCCGGCCAAAGGCGGATTGAAAATCTGCGCCTCCAGCTGCCCGACTAAAATAACGACCGAGATATTGAGCGGAATCTCGAGCCCCTTCTTGGAAAAGTAAGTGAGTGCATATAAGAAATCCCCCCATTGCGGAAAGATGATGGCCGTGGCGCCGCGCGCCCGGGCAGAGTCCAAGCACTGCTCCATGTGCGAGTGAGTGAGTTCCTCTGGAGTGAAACGAACCTCGACCGTGACCGCCTGCTCTTGCGCGATACGGCGGACACTCGCCAACGTATCCTTGAGCTTCACTTTGCGCCCCAAGAAGGGGATAAAGACCCGACGATGACCCAGTATTTTCAGCTCTTTTACGGCCTTCTCGACTAAGGGCCCATACTGGTGGCCGAGTCGCTTCACCCGTTTGGTGCGCAGCATCCCAAACATGGTGGCGAGCTTGGCGTCGGACCGGGCCACGCCGGCGAACATCTCCCGATCGGGGGAGACCATAATACAATGGCTCGGCCGATACTGGGTCATGGCGGCATGTGCTTTCTTGCGTAGTTCCCGGCCGTTAAAATCAGCCACGTCGACGATTTCGCACCCGTGCCCCTCCTCCCGCAGCTGTTCCTGCAATAACTGCAAAGCCACGCTGGTGGGCGGACGCATCACTTTCAGGGAGAGATGCGTTAAAACCAGCACCTGATGGATACCTGGCGCCCGCCGCGACTTAGAAACGCCTGCCGCCACCTCCAAGCGACGCTTCCCGCCGCGGCTGACAAGGACCTTGCGCCGGAGGAGTAAGGCGATGGCCTTCTGGACCGTGGGTAGGCTGACTTTGTGCTGGCCAGCCAAGTCTCTTCCCGACGGCAGCAACCCCTTCCAACCTTCCACCCGGATTTGGCTTTCAATCGCATCTGCAAGATGCTCAAAAATCGAC
>CAIXHF010000028.1 GCA_903919185.1 uncultured Opitutia bacterium
AGATGTCCGCAAGAACCGCATGGCCGATGCCCGGGCCGAGGTCCTGCGCGAGTTCTTCCGGTCCAAGGGGGCGAAAGTACCCGATCGCCGCCTCTCCGACCGCGAAGGCCTTTAATGATAGTGGTCAGAATAAGGCTGCCCCAATCAGCGGAACCGTCCACGTGGAAGCGAAGTGGTACAATTTTGGTGTATACTTTATATCGCCCAGTGAGCCGAAGCCGTGCAACTTGGCAGGGCAGCGACCTCGTTGCGCCATGGCCACTCTCGTCCCCCCGCAAGCACCCACTTCCCGCCTAGGCTCTTTCCGCTGTGCTTGGTCCCTGACTAAGCAGGCTTATGTGGGCTGGGGCTGGCAATCGGTGACGGCCAAGTGCCTGGGGCGTTCGTTCAGCGCCTTCAGTGGCCACCGCGAGTTCTCCACGTGGGTTGGCTTCCTCCTCCAGCCCGACTACCTTCCATTTGGCCAAGCCAATGAGCGCCTCTGGCATCGCACCCTGCGTGGTTACGTTTCATCGGACTGGAAAGGCCCCAAGATTCTGAAGGTCCTCCAGGATAGTTACCGCTTTGCCCTAGCCCACCCTGGCCCGCTGCGGGACAGCCTTTTAAGCGATCAAGAAATCACTTTTGCGGACGTCCCCTTAGGAGAGGAAACGGGCAGCATCCGTTTCACCCTAGGCAAGGACCACCGCTTCCGTCGGGAAGGCGAATGGGCGGTGCGCGTACACTGCGACAAGATTGGCGGCGAACTCTGCTCGATTGCCTTCTCCGTCGAGGAAATCGACGGTCAATGGGTCGCCTACGCCGGCGCCATTCAAGGCGGTAGCGGCGCCAATGAAGACACCATCAAGGCCTCCGCCAAGGCCATGCATGGGGTCCGAGCTAAGGCCATGGCCATTTTTGCCCTCCAGGAGGTCGTTTCCGCTTTGGGTATTTCCCGGCTACTCGGGGCTGGAAATACCATCCAGATGAGTGGGGGGAAGCACATGATCCGCGTCCCGTGGAATAAGATTTCCTTTAACTATGATGGCATGTGGGGTGAAGCCGACGGCAAGGCTGTCGAAGAAGGCTGGTTTGAGCTCCCCTTGCGCGAGGTCCGTCGCACCCGCGAGGAAATCAAGGCGAACAAGCGCCCGCTCTACGCTCGGCGGTATGCCCTATTCGACCAGTTGCAGGCGGCGGTCGAGTCTGGCCTAAGCCGCGCCCAATAATCAAGAAGCCTAGAGCCAGAAAGGGCCGTTTTTACTAGGGTTAAACGGCCCTTTGAATGGCACTAGGACAACAAAAAGGGCCCCGTTGCCGGGGCCCTTAGGTTTAACCTCTAATCCTAAGATTAGAAGTTGTAGTGGAGAACGATCGAGGTCTCGGACGAAGCGCCGGAAACCTTGCTGTAATCCACGCCGATCTGGTACTGCTTGGTCAGGTTGTAAGCGAGACCGATGCTGTAGCCGTTCGAGCCGGATTCGCGGGTGTAGCCGAGGGAAGCTTCGATGTTGTTACCGAGGTCCTTACGGATACCAAGGCCATAGGACTCGTTGGAGCCGATGGAAAGGGTAGCGTCAGCACCGAGAGCAACATTCTTGAAAATGTAGCCGAGGGAAACCGAGTCGCTACCGTTCGAGGTCGAGCCGCCACCAATGGTGGTTTCAGCCGAGACAACGAAGTTGGAGCTACCGATCAAGGCCGAAGCCGAGAGGGAGTAGCCCTTGGAGTCGGTGTCGTAGCCGAGACCAACGCGGTTGTAGGAGAGACCGGACGCAGCAGTAGCCTGGGCAGAGGCAGCAGCAGCGAGGGTCGTGATGGTGATGATAGGTAGGATATGCTTCATAGCGGTGACACTATTGCTACAGGCCTGAAACAAAATCAAGCACAAATTGTTGATTTCCGCTCAGGGGCTAAAAACACCCCTATTATCCACAGTCCATTCACACCCCCTGTGAATAAGGCTGGGGAGCTATGACAGTGATGCCTTTACGAAACTGCCTTCCAGCAATCCCGGGACCGCTTCGAGCTATTTTAGGCAATATAGTTAGGGCCTAGCCCGTACAGCCCTCCCATATATGGCGCTTTAAAAGCGTCACCCCTGGCCTCGGCCTTTGAAACCTAGCCCTGCCTTCAGCTGGTCGCCAGACACCCACCCTGGGGCAGCGGAACCTTTCCAACAAAAAACCCACCAGGCGAACCGGGCGGGCTTTCTTTGAGACGGTCGCCGTGGGGCGACTTACTTGCGGCGGAACTTCGAGTTGAACTTCTCGACGCGGCCAGCGGAGTCGACGAAGCGCTTCTCGCCAGTGTAGGCCGGGTGGGAATCCATGGTCACTTCGCGGCGGATCACAAAGTGCTCCACGCCGTCAATGACCTTGGTTTCCTTCGACTTGAGCGTCGAACGGGTAGTGAACTCGCGGTTCGTGGAGACGTCCACGAAGACCACAGGCTTGTATTCAGGATGACCTTCCTTCTTCATATAAATCAGGGGTTTGCTAGGGGTTAACCTTGGCGGGCTTTGTAGCGAGGGTGCGTCTTGTTGATCACATAAATGCGACCTTTGCGACGGACGACCTGGCAATTAGGGTGGCGCTTCTTGAGCGACTTGAGGGAGGAGGAGACTTTCATGGTCTTGGGCCGAGGAATACGGCAGGTCGGCCAACAAAGCCCTCCCGCACACGGCTGTCAACGGGATTTCCTTGGCTGGACGCATTAGCTTAAAATCGACAGGATTGGCGGCCATGGAAGCTCGCATCCGCTTGGCCGAAGAGGCCGACGCCCAGGCCATTAATTCGGTCTATAATCACTATGTCCGGACCAGTACCTGCACTTGGCACCTGACCGAAGAGACCGCAGAGGGCCGTATTCATTGGCTCAAAGGGCGTTCGCGGGTCCACCCCGTGCTGGTCGTCGAGGTCGAAGGCAAGGTCGTGGGTTGGGGCTCCCTCTCGACTTATAACAACCGCCAAGGCTGGTCTGCGACGGTCGAGGATTCGATCTTCATTCACCACGAGCACCATGGCAAGGGCCTCGGGAAACGCGTCTTACGAGAACTCCTCACTCGGGCCGAGGCTCTAGGGCATAAATCCGTCATCGCCCGCATCTCCGGCGAACAGGCCGCCAGTTTAAAGCTACACGAAGCCTGCGGGTTCACGCATGCCGGCCTACTTAAAGGCGTCGGACATAAGTTCGGCCAAGACCTTGATTGCGCCTACATGCTTAAATCGCTGCGGAAGCCCTGACCTTGACACCCGCAGAGCAAGCCTTTTGCTCAACCGTCTTGTTAGTCGCTCAGGTGGTGGAATGGCAGACACGCTAGATTCAGGTTCTAGTGCCCATAAAGCGTAAGGGTTCAAGTCCCTTCCTGAGCACCCTTTTCTCCACCCGTCCTCCTCCCGAGGCGGGTGCGAGAGGGCCTACTCGCCCTCCTCGTTTAGGTGTAAGCGGTGCAGGATACGATGCAGGATCGGCGCGATGAGAATCGAAAAGGTCGTCAGGAAAGCCACGCCACTAAAGAGCGCATAGGCCGAAGCAAAGAGCTTCGCCGCATCGCTCGGCATCGGTGAAACCGGCCCCATGCCCGTGAGAATCATGCTGGCGTTCAATAAGGAGTCCACCCAGCCCAGATCGCCAATCCAGTGATAGCCCGCCATGCCGACCAGCAGCGAGACCGCCAAGAAAGCCGCAGAGTAACCAGCGAACTTCAGCAAACGACGGGCAAAATGATTCCGGCTGGCTAAAGGCTGACGGTGGTGTTCGAACGACATTCCATGGATATACGCCCTGGTAACGTAAATTCCAATAGAATCCACCCTACCCAAGGCCCCAAAACGCGGGCTAGGCCCTGACACTAGGTATTCTTCCTCATAACGATTGTTGTATCCAATAATCCTCAGGGCATTTTAGTTAGCCACGTATGGCGGATCTTTCGACGCTGCCGGACCTCCTCCCTTGGCCCTTCTTGGTCTGTAACCGCCAAGGCTTGGTGCTGTACGCTAATGAACTGGTGTCGCGGACGCTCGGGCGCCGCATCAAAGCGGGCACCCACGTCGACCACCTCTTCCTCGAGCTCGACGACGGGCGGGCCGCCTCCACCCTGCTCTTCTCCGCCGCCCGCTGGTCCGCTTGGAGCGGCATCCTCGAGACCCGCGACCCGCAACGCATCCGGGAAATCAAATCGGTCCGCGTCATCCTCCAGCCCGACCCCAAGCACGCGGACCAAGTTTGGCTGATCTTCTCCGACGATGCCCAAGTCAACGGTTCCGCCCTGCTGACCCCGCGCTCAGAAATGAGCCTGGCGCGGACGCTCATCGATAACTCGCCAGACTTTATCATCCTGCGTGACCTCAGCGGCCGCATCCTCCACACGAGCCGAAACCTCGACGAATTCATTGCCCTGCCGCACCGCGGCGCCGCCGTGGACCTCACCCTCGAAGACATCCTCGCTCCCGAAACGGCTGCCCGCTTCAAGGCCCTCGACGCCGAAGTCATCCAGCACGGCCAAAGCGTCCGCCATCAAGGCATGGACTTCACCAACCTCCAAGGCACGACGCGCCACATCAGCGTCGTCCACGAACGCATCAAGGGTGGTAACGGCTTGCCCGCCGGCCTGCTGACGTTCGCCAGTAATATCACGGACTCGACCAAGGAACAGAACCGTCTCCGCATCGCGCTCGAGAAAGCCGAGGAACTCGGCGCAGCTAAATCGCAGTTTGTCGCGAACATCACCCACGAGATCCGTAACCCCATCAACGCTATCCAAGGGCTCTGTGAATCGGCCCTGGAATCACCGGCCCACGCCACCGAAGAAACGTTCCAAAAAATCCAGCGGTGCGCCGTGGACTTAGAAGAGATGATCAAGGACGTCCTCGACTTCGCCCGCCTCGATCGCGGACACATCACGATTGAGCAGATTCCCTTCAACCCCATCCGGGCCCTCGAAGAAACGATGGCCCAATTCCATCAGCTGGCTCGCCGCAAGGGCATTGAGTTCGCTGCCCTGACTGCGCCCGACGCACCCCACAGCGTGCTGGGCGACCCAGTGAAATTCCGCCGCATCCTGTCCAACCTCATCGGCAACGCAGTCAAGTTCACTGAAAACGGCCACGTCCACTGCCACCTCGAATTCGAGCCGCGGAGCGAGGGGCTCCGCACCCGCATCATCGTCGATGACACCGGCATCGGCATCCCGATTAACCGACTGGAAAGTATCTTCGACCCTTTCACCCAAGCGGACGCCTCGACCACGCGGCGCTTCGGTGGCACGGGCTTGGGCCTGACGATTGTCCGAAACCTCGCCCAAGCGATGGATGGTTACGTCAAGGTGCAGAGCGAACCAAACAAGGGCAGCCGCTTCACGGCCGCGCTCATGTTCGCCGTCGACCCGGCGGAAAGAGCCCGAGCCTTACCCTCCCTGCGCGATGAACGCGTGCTGATCGCCGGAGGGAGCCCAGCGATGCGCCAATGGCTCTTACAATGCATCCGCCATCGGGAAGGCACTGGCCTCAGCGTGGCGACCAATGAAGAGGCTGAAAACGCCTGGCAGGCCGCCGCCGCCAGCGGCGAGCCTTTTACCCGGGTCTTACTAGACCTCCCCGATGACATTAACCCGAAGCTGCCGGCCATCCCGCGGGAATTGGTAATCCTCCTGACCTCCCCTGACCTCGAGCTCCGTGGCTTTAAGCAACTACACAAACCACTGACGCTCACTTCCCTCTGGTCCGAACTAGGGCATCACCAACCCGGTCTGGAAGACCAACCAGCCACGCCGCAAGCAGCGCCCCCCCGGCGCCACCTGCGGATTCTCGTCGCCGAGGATAATGAAGTGAATCGCGAGGTGACGGTCTCCCGTCTCAAGCGGGCCGGCCATGAGGTGAGCGCGACCGTCGATGGCGCCGCAGCCCTGGAGCTGTGGGGCATCAAGGAATTTGATGTGGCCGTACTCGATATTCAAATGCCCCTGGTCGACGGCATCGGGGTCGCGGAGGGCATCCGTTCCGCCGAGTTCCAGACGGGACGCCGACGCACGATTATCCTCGCGCTCACCGCCATGACCCAAGAGAGCGACCGCGTCCGCTGTGAACAAGCCGGGTTCGATGGCTACCTCTCTAAGCCGATGCGCGGCTCTGACTTAATTGCTAAGATCGACCAACTGGTCGGCGAGTCCGCGGACCCCACCAACACCAATGAATTCCAGGCGGCCTTAGGCGAACTCGATGAAGAAGAGGCCGAAGACCTACGCTGCGCGGCCCGCTCCTTCCTCCGCCATGGCCCCCAAATGGTCGCTGACCTGGAGGCTGCCCTCAATCAGGGAGACCCCGAAATGGTCATGCGCCAAGCCCACGGGGTCAAAGGCATGCTGGCCCTCATGGGATGTATCGAGCTCTCCCGGGTCGCCGCTCAACTCGAACGCACGCCGGGCTTACCCCCCGCCGCAGAAACTTGCCAAAGACTCATCGGTGGCTTGCGGAGCCTGCTCCTGTCACTAAGTTCTGACGTGAAGCTGACTCCCCATGGGCAAACCCAAGATCAAGCCGGAGATCCAGACTGAGACGGTCCCCGCCCTAGCGTCCAAGTGGAACGTGGTCGTACTCAACGACCCCATCAACCTCACCGGCTACGTGGTCATGGTCTTCATGAATGTTCTCCGCATCCAGCGTTCCCTAGCCCGCAAATACATGCTGCAGGTGCATGAAGAGGGCCGCGCCACCGTCTGGACTGGTGAACGCGAACGGGCCGAGATGCTCGCCCTCGAGCTCCAGCAGTGGCACCTCAACGCCTTACTCGAAAAAGATGGCTGAGCTCCGCCTTACGATGACAGCGGAAGCACGTAATGTGCTGACCGACCTACTCCGCCTGATCGCGCCAGCAGCCGCCCGCGTTTCGGTGAACCGCGCGAAGATTCCAGGCAACGACGCCGAGATTGCCTCCTTCTGGACGGAAACGCTGAGC
>CAIXHF010000029.1 GCA_903919185.1 uncultured Opitutia bacterium
GCAGGCCATCCGCGGCAAGGTCGAGCCCGCGCTCCTCGCGGTGGCGCCGGGCACCCGCGTGCAGTTCGAGCGCATCGGTTACTTCTGCACCGACACCAAAGATTCCCAGTCCGGCCAGCCCGTCTTCAACCGCACCGTCACCCTCAAGGATTCTTGGGCGAAGGCGGCGAAGGCGTAGAGCCTTCGAGGGTTGAGGGATGGCTTCGGAGCGAATCCTGCGCTGGGTAGGGTCGGGACTGCGTACCGACCTAGTGGTTTTGGGGTTAGGTTTCTGCTAGGTTGGCACGCAGTGCCAACCCTACCTCGATGCAGAGGCGTGCAAGGGGGGCTGAAGGGGAAAGCGGAAAGTTGGCGACGCAGCCTTGCCCCTACCCGGATCGGCTGGTGGCGGATAGCGGCTGGAAAGCCGCCGCACAACCTATAGTTAGCCGTCCCCCACTGTGTTACCCTTTGGCATTCCTTAAGAAGTTGCCAGGCTGGATTTGGCGGACACGATAAGACTAACCCCAATGCCAATTAAGCGTTACTATGTAGCCTCCGACGGTATGGGAAGCGTCACTGCGATGTTATGAGCGCAAAAGCGAAACGGCATAGGATTGCGGTAGTGGTCGCCGCTCTGTTGGTCGGGCTGGTTGGTTGGCCCTTATTCATGCCGAAGGAGCGGCCTTCCTTGACGTCCGAGTTCAACGCTAAGCCCTCTTCCTCGGCGCACTCGAAAGGGGCGATCGTGTTGGTTGCTTTTCGTCCGTTGCATTCCCGAGGCGGCCATTACTAATTCTCTCACGATGGAGTCGCGAAACAGGAGCAAGCCCTCCTTCGCATCCCAGGTGTCGTGAACTCTAAGGAGCCGGTCATCATCGTATGGTCACCGGAATGCACCGTGCGAGATCAATGGGCCTTCATGGGTTTCGCCTCCAAGTTCGGAATTAAAGCCAAGCACTATATAGCCCCCGAAAACGGGAGGACCTGTCTTGGCCTCCGTGCTGGTGACGCATTTCCTTCATCTCGAAGCGACTCGTTTGCGAGAAAACCTAACGGGTCGGCTTTTGAGGTAACTTTCACCTCTGGGAGGCTGGTCTTTAATGCAGGTAATACTTCGCGGAGCCTCCCGGAGTTAATGGAGATTGCGCGTTCTGGTGCACCTATCGGCTTACCGCAGAATCTCGACGTCTATCTGGACGACAACCTTCCGTTGGTAAAGCTCATCCAAATCGACCGCTCTCTTTCGGCGATCACGAAGAACTACCGGCTTCTTCGTGATAATGGTTTCTACGGCACTCCTTTGCACGTAGGGGAATCCAGCATCGAATACGCTTTGAGGCCTTACGAAGCCCAGAAGTGACTCAGGTAGTTCCTGACGTGATTGGCAGATCAGGCTAAGGGTTATCTGGTGGGCTTTTTCTTTGACTGTAGAATACGCTGAACGCCGCCATAGCATGCTGCCACTACTATTATCCCGGAAAGTACGCTTAAAGCTGTACCGATAATGAGCAGCAGGAGGTTGATTTTACCGTACAGATTGGATGCAAAAGCGAACCCGGCAGTCAGTCCGCAAGCCCACGCAATAAGTTCAGCGAGGTTCATTTTTCTCCAATTTTTTGGGGGTAACAGTCGCGCCAAGGGATCCGCCGTACAAGACCGAGAGGATGTCGGGTAAAGCTTTGGCGGCTTCAGGCGTCAATCCCTGTGGGGCTGTCTTCCATGACTGAGTAAGTATGCCCTTGAGGGAAAGTGAAGACGCGTCGCCGTTTCTCGCCATAGCTATCCCTCTTTTGACAGGGTCGGAAATATGGCTGTACGCCTCGTATTCGCTAGAAATTAGTGTCTTCTGGCCCAGTTCATAAAGACGGGTTCGCACGGGCATCTTTTGCAGACGAAACGATAAATTCCCTAAACCTTTGCAAGCAAATGCACATGAGTTCGCTACTCCTGTCCACTCGCCAGCGTTGTATGAGTTGGAGGACTTATTCACGCCCCCACTTGCCCCGTAAACTTTGGGATTAGTTTCTCGTAGTGTTCGAGTGAGGCTGAAGGAGGTGAATGGAATGGTCGTAAGTGTGTCTCCCCATCCCGCAAAAAAATCCGAGAAATGGTCAAAACTATCCTCTCCCCATGGATCAAGCTGGCTCATCGGGTTATTGCGGTAGGCGCCGTAGAGGTTTACCCCGCCCGCTATGCCAATCGGATCGCGGCTAAGCCACCGGCCTAGCGATGGATCGTACCAGCGGTAACCCATCTGGTAGAGGCCGGTCGTCTCGTCGTGAATCTGCCCTTGGAATCCCACGTCCACCTCGGTGGGGCTTATGTTAACGGGCGTTCCGTCCGGCGTCATGCAGTCCATCTCGCCGAAGGCATCGTAGCTGCGGCGCTCGACGATGTTGCCGTCTTCGTCTAGGATTGCGGTGACGTTACCCATGCCGTCGGAGGCCACATAGTAATTCTTGATTGGCATTGGGGTGAGCCATACCGTATCCAGCCGCCACGGACTGCAACTTATAAAAGAAAGCCAGGAACAAAAGACAGGGGGAAAGGGGGAGAGGATAACAGAGTACGGAACTGGGAGGAGGCAGGGAAGCTAATCGCTATCCGCTACTTCCGTCATTTGGTAGGGGCAAGGCTTCGCCTTGCCCTCCAGCGGAGGAGGGCAAGGCGAAGCCTTACCCCTAACTGAGACAGCTAGGTTGGCACGCAGTGCCAACCCTACCTCGAGGCAAAGGCGTGAAAAGGGAGCGAAAGGGGGAAGCGGGAAGTGAGATGGCGGGTGCGGGTTTCCCCGTCGACCCATTCCTCGACGCAGTCCTCCGTCCTCGATTCAGCCCTCGACTTAGTGAGGTCGTGACGCAGTCACGCCCCTACCCGAGGCAGCTAGGACAGCACGTGGTGCTGTCCCTACCTTTCACGCAACCCTCAACCCGCAACCCTCAACCCTCGAAGTAAAGCCTCTGCTTCACTTCGCCACTTCCGCGTCGCCTTTCCAGGGCTTGAGGCCGAGGGCTTCGAGGTGCGGGATGACGGTGGCGGAGGCTTGTTGGAAACGGGGGAAGTCCTTGTGGGCGGGCTGCGTCCAGGCGGATTCGGCGAGCGCGAGCAGTCGGGGGAAGGTGAGGAAGTCGCGGCGCTCTTGGGTCACGGCGGTTTCGGTCCAGAGGTTGGCCTGGAGGCCGCGGATCTTGGCGTTGGCGGGTAGGGTGGCGCCGAGGGATTCCGGGAAGGCGTGGATGGCGGCGAGCTCGGCGAACTTGCCGGCCCAGCGACGGCCGGACTTATGCGTGCCGTCCTGCACGAAGTCGAAGTAGAGCGGGATGCGCGGGCAGAGCACGATGTCGTAGCCTTTTTCCGCGGCGTCCTTGAGGCCCTGCGGCTTGTCGTGGCGCCACCAGAAGAGCAGCGTCTTCGCGGGCGGTAGGTTGAAGCGCGAAGCCTCATCCCAGAGGCCCACCTGCGTCCACGTCGTCGCGAGGTGATCGGCCATGCGGCGCACGAAGCGGCCCTCGACCTCATCGAGCTTGGTGAACTTTTCGTCCGCCATCAGCTTTTGGACCTCGGGTAGCTTGGGCCACTGTTCCCAGCCGAAGTGCACCTCGTCGCCCCCGAGATGGATGACGGAGGATTTCGGGAAGAGCGCGCGCACTTCGGCGAGGATGTCCTTGAGGAAAGCGTCAGTCTCGGCCTTGGCTGGGTTGAAGGTGAAGTCGGGGTATTTCTTCGAACCCCCGCCGGAGAACTCCGGGTAGGCGCGGTTGGCGGCGGCGGCGTGGCCGGGCATGTCGATCTCCGGGATGATGGCGATGCCGCGGGCCTCCGCGTAGGCGACCAGTTCGCGGATATCGTCTTGCGTGTAGAACGTCGCCGGCGCGGCCTTGTCGGTGAAGTTGCCGAGGGCGCCGGTCGTCGTGAGCTTCGGGTATTTCTTGATCTCGATGCGCCAGCCGGGCTCGTCGGTCAGGTGCCAGTGGAATACGTTCAGTTTGAGTAGCTCCATCGCATCGAGCAGGCGCTTCACGCCCGCCTTACCGGTGAAGTGGCGGGATTCATCCAACATAAAGCCACGGTGGCCGTAGCGCGGCGTATCGCTGATCGTACCGCAGGGGACGGACCAACCTGACTGTGCGGCCCAGGCCAGTTGGCGCAGGGTCGTGAGGGCCGCGTTGAGCTGATCTTCGGGACCATAGGCCAGGTCGATGACCTTCGGCTGGATGCGGAGCGCGTAGGCGGACGTCTTCAGGCGCGACACGCGGAGGGTCGGATTGGTTTCGGAACGGCGGACCTGCGTGAGCTTTCCGTCGGCGGTCAGGATGCGTTGCACCTTGGCGAATTCCACCTCGGAGTCGCAGGACACCGTCAGCTCGGTGGCCGTGAACGTTTCGGCGCTCAGCTCGACCGCGTTGGGTCGGGGTACGAGCAACGGTTCAGCGGCAAAGGCCAGGGAGGCGCAGACGCAGGCGAGGAGGGCGAGGGTGGGGCGGAAAGACATAGGGGATAGGGGATGGGCGATAGTGGTATTGGGAGGGATGCAGTGCAAACGTGCAAAGGTGCAACGTTAACGAGGGGACTGGTGGGCTGGAGTATGGTTGGCTAGGGGAATAGTCGCGGCCTGCGGCCGCGTATGCCTTGAGGTAGGGACAGCACCGCGTGCTGTCCTAGAGGATTACAGAGGACGGATTGGGAAGGAGGCAGGGAAGCTAATCGCTATCCGCTACCACCGTCAATTGGTAGGGGCGTGGTTTACCGCGCCCTCCTGCGGAGGAGGTCAAGGCGAAGCCTTACCCCTACCCGAGACAGCTAGGTTGGCACGCAGTGCCAACCCTACCTCGATGCAGAGGCGTGCAAGGGGAGCTAAAGACGAAAGCGGAAAGTGGGCACGCAGTCGCGTCCCTACCCGGATCAGGTGGTGGTGGTTAGCGGCTGGCGGTTGGTCGATGCAGTCGGCAGCTAGGTTGGCACGCAGTGCCAACCCTACCCGATGCAGCTAGGTCGTGACGCCGTCCCGACCCTACCCAAGGCAGCTAGGACAGCACGTGGTGCTGTCCCTACCTGAGATGCAAAAGCTGAAAGATAGCTGGCGGCGAAGCCGCCACACAACCCCTAGCCAACTATACTCCAGCCCACCAGTCCCCTCGAAGGAAGAACGAGCGTCGCTCGTTTTCCTTCGCTTACTTCTTCTCTTCCGGTACTTCCGTCAGTTCCTGCACGAGGCCTTGGGCGGTGAAGTAGGCGTTGCGCTGGGTGAAGCGGGCGACGAGTTGCTTGACCTCCACTTCGGTGGCGTCGTCCTTCGGCTTCTCGGCCTTGGCGGCGCGGAGGAAGACGGTGTCACCATTGCCGGTGCGGATGCCCGTGGTGATCTTGCCGACGCCGGCGACTTCGAGGACTTGGCCGGTGCTTTCGTTGATGCCAGAGAGGTTCTCGGGGGTCGTCACGACGGTGAAGGGGGCGGGCGAGGAGGTCGTCAGGCCGAGGGCCTTAGCGCTTTCGGTGAAGGACTTGCCAGCGGTGGCGTCTTCCTGGAGGCGCTTGGTGATGCGGCTGAGTTCTTCGGCCTGGAGGCGGGCGCGTTCGTTGCTGCGCCAGTTGGACAGGGCGAGGGCCTTGACTTCTTCAAAGGCCGGGAGGCGGGATTCGATGCGCTTGTTGAGGAGCACGAAGATGGCGGCGTCTTCAGCACGGAACATATCCGTGCGCCATTCCGTTTCGGTCAACTCGCCAGCGAGACGGAGTGCTTCGGCAGGAACCTTAGCATCAGTCGGAGGGTTGTTCACTTCGTAGGCAGCGAGGGTCGTGAGCTTGGCGCCTTGGGCCGTGAGCCATGCGGTGAAGGCCTTGGAGTCGGCCTTGTGGGCTTCGGTCGGGAACTTGTCGCCGAGCTCTTCGCCGACCTTGCCGGCGAGGTTGCGGAGGGCGCGGTCGGCACGGATGATTTTCACAATATCCGCCCGGCGAGCGAGGGCCTGTTCCTTGATTTTGCCGGGCTCGAACTTGAACTTCTCGGCCACGTTGTAGCCTTCGAGGACAATCTCGTCGTCGGTGATGGTAGAGGTGTCGGGCTCGGTCTTGGTGAAGGACACCACGGTGACCGCGACCTTGGCGGGTAGGCGGTAGGCTTCCTTGTTACCTTCGAAGGCGGTCTTGGCCTTGGCCTCATCATCCGCGACGGTGGCCTTAAAGTTGGCGTTGGAGAAAGTCGCGGCGTCGACAGTCCAGAGGGTCTTCTCGCGCTGGATGAGGCGCTTGATTTGGGCGGTGGTGGCGTGGCCGGGGCCAGAGAGCAGGGCGACGGACTTATTTACGCGCCAGGAGTCCTGCAGGTATCTTTCAAAGCGTGCGCGGGTCTCGACGTCGGAGGTGTTGAGGGCCTTGGTGGCGTAGTCGACGAACTTATTCAGGCTATCGAGGTTCTCCTTACCGTCGGGGCCGGCGGTCGCGAGGAGGGCGAGTTTACGCACTTCACTGTCGGACGGGTTAGGGATACGGAGGGAGTCGGCGAGGCTGAGCTCGGCGATATACTGGTAGAAGGAGCGACCTTCGTTGCGCTGGCCGCTGAAACTTGCGAACGCGAGGGAGTCGCGGTAGCGGGTCTGGAGC
>CAIXHF010000030.1 GCA_903919185.1 uncultured Opitutia bacterium
TCGCGTTCCGGCGAAACGGCGCCGCAGAGCACGACAGGCTGTAAAGACAGACTCATAGTAAATCTTTCCATTCGCGCCCGAGGGCCACGATTTCAGGTTGGAGGACGCACCCATGGCGCGCTTGCACGGTGCGACGGACCTCGCGCATCAGGGCGAGAACATCGACCGCTCGCGCGTCCCCGAGGTTGACGATGAAATTAGCGTGGATGGGCGAGACCGTCGCCGCGCCAACGTGCGTACCCTTAAGGCCGCTGGCTTCGATGAGCCGCCCGGCCTTATCGTCATCGGGATTACGGAAGACACACCCCGCGCTCGCATCACGTGGCTGGGCGGCCCGGCGCTTCTGACCCATCTCATCCATCGTCAGGCGAATCGCTTCCGTGGTCGCCGTCCCGCGGGCGCGCAGGACCGCCGACAACACCACGGCCCCATGCAGCTGCGGACAATCGCGATACAAGGCGTCAAAGCAATCGCGCCGGGCCGCCCGGACGACCCCACGAGGCGAGAGCCATTCGACCGACTCGACGACATCAAAGATCCAGCCGCCCATGGCGCCAGCGTTCATACGCAAGGACCCCCCGATGGTCCCCGGAATACCTTCCATAAATTCGAAGCCAGTGAGGCCAGCCTTGGCGGCGAAGCCGCACAGTTCCTTCAGCTTGGCGCCACCACCGACGCGGAGACGTCCGTCGCCAAGGTCGGTCACCTGCCCCCAGGTCTCGGCGGGGAGATGCAGAATTAGGCCGTCGTAGCCATCGTCGGGAACCAATAAATTAGAACCGCGGCCCAAGACAAAGTAAGGCAAACCGAGACGCCCAGCAGCCCGCAGTAGCACGACGACGTCATCGACGGTGGCGGGCTCCGCATACCAGCGGGCGGCACCGCCGACGCCGAGGGTCGTCCGACGCGCCAAGGGTTCACCCGCTCGAACAATGCAAGCGGTCGAAACCTTACCGGCCACGAGTTCGCCGAGGTCTTCGGTTAAGGTAGGTAAACCTTCCGCACGGAGTACCTTCGCGAACTGCTCCGCGTCGCGCTCGATGTCCCCGGCACCGACGAAGGCGACAACCGTATCCGCCCCCGCGGACAGGCCCGACAAGAGCGCCGGTAAACTCGCCCGATCTTCGACCAAACGCAGAGAAGAGTCCGCGACGACCGCATCGGAACGACCCCCTTCGACGGCGGCCTCGCCGGCGGCGTAGACTGGCAGCACGATGGCGTGGTCCGCGACCTGAAGGGCTTGGCGAAACTCCGTCGCGTATTGGCGTGTGCGCGTATGGCGATGCGGCTGGAAGACCACAATCAAGCGGCCAGCATGGGTATCGCGAATCCAATGTAACAAGGCGGCAATCTCCGTCGGATGATGCGCGTAGTCGGCCAGCACGCGGAGTCCACTCCGCTCGAATAAGACATCCTGGCGCCGACGGATACCGCTCCAGCGCGCTAAAGGCGCCGCCACGATTCCACCCGTGACGAGATGCGTCACGGCCAAGGCCATCGTCGCATTGGCGCGGTTAAAAGCACCGGCTACAGGTAAAGTCACTTCGACGTTGGGGAAGCGACCGCCGAGGCTCAGCCGCGAACTCGCGTGGTCGCCAGCTAAGAAGGCCGCGGCGTAGTCGCCATCGCTCCCAACACGAAGCACCTGCGCCTGCAGGCCTTGCGTCAGGCGCTCCAAGCGTTTGTTACCGGCGGGAATGACCACCGCCGTCCGCGTGCGCTCAAACAAGGCACGGAACACGCCTTCCAGCGCGGCTTCGTCGTGATAATAATCGGGATGGTCCCAGTCGAGGTTCACGGCGACGGTAACGTCAGGCGAAAAGGCCCCAATCGTGCCATCGCTTTCGTCGACCTCGGCGACTACCCAAGGCGAAGCGGCGGAAGCACGCGCTGGCGGGAAGTCCGGGTCGCGAAAAAGCCCGCCCAATACGTAACCGAAATCCGCGCCGGCGGAAGCCAACGCCGAGACCAACATGCCGCAGGTCGTGGTCTTGCCATGGCTTCCGCACACAGCGACGAACCGACGGCCCGCGACGCTCTCCGCAAGTAATTCGCCGCGTCGCAGGACACGCGCAGCCTGCTGCGTGGCTAGATCAAGGGCCGGATGGCCTGGCTTGACGGCGCTGGAACGACCCACGACGACCGGCGTCCGGCCCGCGGCCCAAGGATCACGCAGCAACGGGATTTCGGCCGTCGCTAGATGAGCTTCCATGGGACTGCCCGTGGCATCATCCCAGCCCGAGACATCGCACCCCAATCCTTTTAAGTAGATGGCCAAGGGACCCACCCCCATGCCGCAAGCCCCGAGCATCCAGGCGGAAGCAGGTACGCTCATGCGACCGGGGCGCGCGGGTCACGTGCGAGCTGGACAGTTTCTTGGAAAAGTTCGTCCCAGCGGTTAGCGGCATCGGCGAGGGCCAAGGCATTGCGCATTTCGGCCAGAGCCGCGTTACTGGAGAGACGGTCGTAAATCAAGGCCGTGGCGTCTAAGAGATCTCCTTCTGGCACCAGCAGCGCGGCCCCAGTCTCGATAAAATATTGAGCGTTGGCCGTTTGATGGTCGTCGGCCGCGAATGGGAATGGCACCAAGATCGCCGGCGTCCGGCAAGCGGCCAATTCCGCCAAAGTACCCGCGCCCGCCCGCGTTATCGCTAAATCACAGGCCGAATAGGCGAGACCCATCTGGTTGCAAAACGGTACAAAACGAACGACCGAACTTCCCGCGCGGACTTCCCCGCCCCGCCCCCCGGGGCCCGTCAAACAAAGCACATGCAGTCCCCGGACGGAAATTTCGGCCAACTGCGTCTCGACCCATTTCGTGAGGGCCCGCGAGCCCTGGCTCCCACCCGCGACCAACAATAACTTTCCAGAGGTCGGGAAGCCCAAAGTTTTCCGGGCGACCTCCTTCGCGGAAGGCCGAAGTTCTTTCCGTACCGGAAAGCCTGAATCACGCTGACGGTTAAGCGGGATGCCTTTCAGTCGCACCCCCGCCGGCAAATGTAAGGCGCGCGCAAAATGCGCAATCAGCCGGACGGCCTTGCCGGGTCGGCGGTTGGACTCATGGACGATGACCGGAATGCGCCGCAGCCAACAGGCGAGCGCGGGGCCCACACTCATGAAGCCACCGAAGCACACCAATACATCCGGGCGAAAGCCCCGAAGTAAACGCCAGGAAGCGCCAATCGACGCGAAGAGCGCCGGTAAAAATAGTAACCGGTTGATCCACCCAGGACCAAAGCCGCGACCGCGGCCGGCGACAAAAGTAAGCTGCGGGTAGTCCGCCGTCATGCGCGCATCCACCGCCTTACGGCTAACCACCAAAACACACGAGTGCCCGTCATCCGTGAGCCGCTGGGCCAAGGCGATACCGGGAGCGATATGGCCACCGGTCCCACCGCAGGCAAGCAGCACGCGGCTCATGCACGCGCCTCCTTGGGTGTGAACGGAGACTGCGTAGCGTCGCGGATGCAGTTCAGGATAAGTCCGACCATGCAGGACATGATAACTAGATTGGTGCCGCCGTAACTCAGAAAGGGCAGCGAAATCCCTTTGGTCGGTAACAATCCGGTGACAACGCCCATGTTTACCAGTGCCTGCAGCACCAGAAAAAGCGTCGCCCCGAGGCAGACGTTGAGGCGATACAGATCGTGCGAGAACTGCATCGCGCGGAAGGCCAACCAGAAAATCGTTAAGTAGGCCAAGGCCACGAGGACCGTACCGATGAGGCCATGTTCTTCGCCGATGTTCGCCAAGACGAAGTCGGTGTGCGCCTCCGGCAGGTAGGCGCGGACTTGCAGCCCGTTGGCGGCGCCCTTCCCAGTCAAGCCACCGACGCCGAAAGCGATCATGCCCTCAAAAAGCTGGTAAGCCTCATTATCGCGATGCCCCCACGGATCCATGAACGACGTGAAACGACGGAAGCGATTACCCCAGTTCAAAATCAGGACGGTGAAACCGGCGCTACAGATTACGATGGTCGGGATAATATATTTCCAGCGGACTCCCGAGATATACATCATCGCTCCACCGACCGCGGCACACAGCACGATGGTACCGAGATCCGGCCCCAGTGCGATGCCGACGCAGATACAGCCAATCAGGAGCGCGGGTTTGACGAAGCCTTCACGGCAATCCAACCAGCCGGAGGGGGTGAAAAGATAAGGCTCCCGCGTACTCAAGCAAAAGACCGGCTTGCGCAGGTCGATGGTATGACGCTGGAGGCGCGACAACATGTCGGCGAGGACGAGGACGAGGGCGAGTTTGCCGAGATCCGAGGCCTGCAGGCGGAAGAAGCCGAAGTCGATCCAGCGCCAGGAACCGTTCACGGTCACCCCGATGCCAGGAATACGGGCGGCGACCATGGCGAGCATTGCGGCACCAAGAATCCACCAACGGTACTCGCGGAGGCGCTCGAGGTTGACGCGGAAGGCGAGCCAACCAGCCAAGAGCGCGAAGGGCACGTACATCAGCTGGCGATCAAACGCGGCGGTCCGATTCTTCGCACTCAGCGAAATGCCAGCACTGTATTGATTGACGAGGCCAAAACCGACCAGCGCCACCGCGATCACCACGATCCAAAAGGCGTGGCTCCCGAGAAAACGGGGGCTCTCCTGTTTGGGCGCGATGATCATGGTGACGGGGCGGAACTAATCGAAGCCGATTACTTGGTCGGGGCGGGGGCCGGGGCACCCGCATCCGCCGCCGGAGCCGGAGCTGGCTCAGCATTGAAGCGGATGATCTTCAGGGGCTCGATGGCTGGGCCAGCCGGAGCCGCTGGAGTGGCGGGAGCGCTACCCGAGGACTTCGGAGCAGTCGAGGACTTCGGGGCAGCCTTCTTGGCAGCGCCGGGGGCAGGAATCTTGAGCTTTTGGCCCTCGCGAATCATCGAGTTGCGAGCAATGCCGTTGGCGGCAGCGAGGTCGTCGATGCTGACCTTTTCGCGGCTAGCGATGAGGGACAGGGTTTCGTTCTTAAGCACGGTGTGCGTACCACCCACGCCCGCAGGCGTCACTGGAGTGAGTTTGGTGGGCTTAGGGGTCACCAGCGTCGCGACTGGCAGGGGCGCCAGGCCGGTGCCGCCCGGAGGCGTCAACGAAGTCGGCGGCGTGCCGGTACGGGCACCCGCGGAGAACGCGGAGAGGTCGGGTTCTTTCTCGTAGCCGCTGGTGCTGCGGCAGCCGTTGACTCCGACGAGGACGGCGATGACGCAGAGGTGCAGGAGCACGACGGCGCTGACAGTGATGATGGGTCGCATGATGTGTGTTTGTTTTTGGGTTTGGGTTGGAAGATTGGGTGAACGAAAAGTTAGCCGCGGTTAGCCAAAGCGGTGGCCGCACGCTCAAAGACGATGCCGCGCTCGGCATACCCTTTGAATTGGTCGAAGCTGGAGAAGCCGGGGCTCAAAAGAATGGCGACGGGGCCTTGCGCATCCTTGGCGGCAGCGACGACGGCGTCCTGCAAGGAAGGGAAATAGCGAGCGGGCTTGCCGAGGGCGGCGAGCGCACGCTGTAGCTCAACCCCCGTCTCGCCGATGAGGTAGGCGGAATCAATGCGCGGAGCGAGGGTCGCGGCAAAGCGACTCAGGTCGCCGCCCTTCCACTTGCCACCACCGACCCAGCGGACGGGGATGGTAAATTGCTCCAACGCGGCGTAGACGGCGTGGAAGTTAGTGCCCTTGGAGTCGTTCCAGAATTCGATGCCCCGGGCTTCAGCCACTTTACGGAGCCGATGCGGGGCCGGTCGGAAGAGTTTAGCGGATTCCTCGAGATGACGCAAAGGGATGCCGCGGGACTGCCAATAGCGGACCGCCAACGCCCAGTTCTCGCGTTGCGGCCAAGACTCGAAGACCGAACCAGCCGGGATGGAGTCGGCGACTTCGGCCCGCGTGGCGATAATCGTGCCTTCGGGCATTTCGATGCCGAACTGCTTAGCCGCGGCTTGGACCGACTCACCCACAATCAAGGTGCCCCCGACGACCATCCGCTCGACTAGTTTGAACTTGGCGCGGAAATAACTCTCGAGCTCGCCATGGCGATCGAGGTGGTCTTCATCGAAGTTAGTCCACAGGACAGTTTCCGGTGCAAAGTGACGTAAGTCCTCGGCCTGGAACGAGCTGACCTCGACGACGGCCAGGAAGGCGGCGTTCGAAGAGGTGTTGGCTAAGGAGGTCAAGGGCAGGCCAACGTTACCACAGGCAATCGCGTTCAGGCCGGCCCGCTTGTGCGCGAAAGAAAGGAAATCCGTCAGGGTCGTCTTCCCGTTCGTCCCCGTGATGGCAATCGAAGCGCCCGACCAAAGTAAGGCGCCGAAATCCAACTCCGCGAGGCAGAGTAAACCGGCCCGACGGGCCGCCAATATCCACGGGTGCGGCTGCGCAAAGCCCGGGCTGTAGACCATGAGATCATGGCGAGCGGCTTCTTCCGGACCAAAGACCGCGTTGGCGCCTTTCTCATCGTAGATGACGGACGCAAAGCCCGCCAAGCCCAACGCATCGGCGACCGCGCGACCGCTCACCCCAGCCCCCAAGATGGCGGCGGGGCGGGTCAAACGACGACGGAGGCTGTCCGGGATTTCGGTCATCCGATTTTCAACGTTAGCAGGCCGAGTAGGCCGCAGAGGAAGGACAGAATCCAGAAGCGCGCCACGACCTTAGTCGCGGGCCAACCCTTCTTCTGGAAGTGATGATGGATGGGCGTCATCAGGAAAAGGCGCTGACCGCCCGTCCACTTGAAATAGCTGACTTGCAGGATGACCGAGACGGCCTCGACGACAAACACGCCCCCGACAATCGCGAGCAGGAACGGCTGGTGCATCAAACAGGCCACACAACCGAGGGCGCCGCCGATACCGAGGGCACCCACGTCGCCCATGTAGACTTCCGCCGGGGCCGCGTTATGCCAGAGGAAGACTAGGCTGCCGCCGACCAAGGCGGCACAGAATACCGCGAGTTCGCCGGCGCCCGGCACGTAGCTGATGTGCAGGTAGTTGGCGAAATCATGGCGACCAGCCAAGTAGGCAACCGCCCCGAAGATAGTCGTCGTGATGATGACGCAACCGATGGCGAGCCCATCCAAGCCGTCGGTGAGGTTCACGGCATTGGAGCAACCCATGCAGACCAGCGCAACAAAGGCCACGGCAACGCTCAGACAGGCAGCGAAGGGCCAGCCGAGCGAATTCTGCGACCAGATCGGCCCTTTCAGAATCGGTAGCCAAATCTCGCAGAAGCTACTCCGATAGGCGGAATCTAAGAGCACGATGCCGATAGCCAACAAAGCGACGATGGCTTGGCCGCCGAGTTTAGTGCGCGCCGAGATTCCGTCCGAACTGCCGTGGCGAACCTTCAGCCAATCATCGACGAAACCCAAGAGGCCCATGCCCAGAAGACAAAAGAGCGACGCCAGGACGAGGACGTTGGGCTTGGCCCAGAGGAGCACCGCAGGAATCATGGCGGCGCCGATGAGCAAGCCGCCCATGGTTGGGACCTTGCCCCCTTCCTTGGCGAGGTCACCCATGAGTTCCTTGGACCGCTCCGGCTGACGGAGGCGGCTGAGCGCACGGATAATCGGACCCGACAATAGCATGCCCGACGCTAGCGCCGTGAAGCCGGCCAGAATGGCACGGACGGAAATATACTCGAAGAGACGGAAGGGCCCCCAGAAGGATTCGAGTTGGTTGAGTAGGTAAAGCATGTCCTAGTGGAACGAAAGTTGAGCGGAAAGGTCGGCCGGCAGCGCGCGCTCCAAGGCGAAGGAGCGACTGCCTTTGATAAAAATGAAGCCCGCATGGGCTGAGACGACGGCCGAGACCTCGGCCAGCGTGGCCGCGGTACGGCGCAAACCAGTTCCGGCCGGCAAGCCCGCCAAAACCTGCGCGGCATCGCCGCCGAACGTGACCACGGCATCGTCAGGACGGACAGGTAAATCGGCTCCACAGGCCTGATGTATCGTAGCGGAATTCACGCCGAGTTCGGCCATGCCGCCAATCACCCAGAGACGAGGCTGCGTGGAACCCTGGCTGAGGTGATCGAAGCAACGCGCGGCGTCCAGCAACGAAGCCGGACTGGAATTATAGCAGTCTACGTAGAAGGTCTGTGCGGATAGAGCGTGCAGACTGCCCCGCCCCACCGGCGGGGCCCAGCTGGCGAGCGACTTGCGTAAGGCCGTCAGGTCGGCACCAACCTCCCGCGCGGCGATGACCGCCAAGGCGGCGTTACGGGCTAAGCCATCGGAAACTGGGCCCAGCACAAAGTCTTCACCATCGAGGCTCAACGTGCGGCGCCCTTCGGACTGGCCGAGGACCGCCTCCACTAAACGTGCAGGGCGCACGGGCGGATTCGCTTCGCCGGAAAAACGCACGGCAATGCAGCGGTCGGCTAAAGCCGTAAACTCTGGCCAAACCAACAGCGAAGCAGGCAAAACCGCGCGGCCACCCGCCGCAAGGGCCGCCACCAACGTCGCTTTTTCCCGGGCGACCGCCGCGAGCGAACCGACACCTTCCAAGTGAACCGGCGCAACGGCGGTCACAATGGCCACATCGGGCTGAATGACGGCCGCGCTGACGCCGAGTTCACCCGGTACGCTCATGCCCGTTTCAATCACCGCAAAGCGATGGAGGTCAGCACGGAGCCGCAAGAGCATCAACGGTACCCCCAAAAGATTATTGAGGTTAGCTTCCGTGATAAAGGCCGTCGGACCGAGCAGAGCCCCGAGCAGGTCCTTAGTCGAGGTCTTGCCGACGCTCCCGGTGACGCCGATGACTGGCCCCGGGAAACGTTGCCGCCAAGCCGCGGCAATGCGTTGCAAACCCGTTTGCGGATCAGCCACCACTAACTGCGGGAGCGTATCCGCCACCGGACGCGCCACCACGGCGCAGGCGGCCCCACGGGCGCGCGCGTCGCCCAAGAAATCATGGCCATCACGTCGAGCCGTCTGTAGGGCCACAAAAGCATCCCCAGCGCGCAAGGCCCGCGTGTCCGTCCCAAAACCGGTGACAGGAGCCACCGGCGAGGTCGTCCAAGTCCCCTGGGACCAAGTAGCGAGGTCGGCAGGCGCAAAAGTAGTGGTCATGACGCGGTGCCCCTCCGCAGCTCAAGTAATTCGCGGACCACTTGCCGGTCGTCAAAGGGCACCACGGTATCGGCGAATTCCTGGGTCGACTCATGGCCCTTCCCGGTGACAACCACGCAATCGCCCGGACGGGCGGCGGCGAGGGCGCGGCCAATGGCTTCGCGGCGGTCGGCCACGAACTCCACGGTCGGCAAGGGACCTAACCCAGTTCGCATGTCTGTAAAGATAGCGTCGATACTTTCCTTCCGCGGATTATCGGAAGTCGCCCAGGCCAGATGAGCCAGCTCGGCGACTACCTGAGTCATCGCTGGACGCTTGCCGCGATCACGGTTCCCGCCGCAGCCGAAGACGCAGAGGACGCGGCCCGGCGTAATGGCTCGAAGCATGCGGAGCGCATTACGTAAGGCGTCGTCCGTATGGGCGTAGTCGACGAAGACCGGGAAAGCTTGCCCGGCCGCGACGCGTTCCATACGGCCGGCCACCCCAGGAAAGGACGCCACGGCGGACCCTAACGTCAGCGGCTCCCGCCCCAAGGCTGCGGCCAGGGCCAAGGCGCAGAGCACATTGGAGACGTTATAGTCGCCTGGAAGTGGTGAAGAGAAAACAGCGGAGCGGCCTTGCCAGACGACGGTGAATTCCGTGCCCGCCAGGGTATAACGTACGTCGGTCGCGTGGAGGTCGGCGGCGGTAGACAGGCCAAAAGTCAGGACGGGACCGCGGCGACGGCACGCCTCGGCGAGGACATGGCCAGCGGGGTCATCGTGGTTAAAGACGCTCACCCCCGGGACGGAACCGTTGCGACCATCGAAGAGGACCGTCTTGGCGTCCAGGTAGGTAGCGAGGTCGCCATGGTAGTCGACGTGATCGCGCGTGAGGTTCGTGAAGGCCGCAGCAGCGAAATGAAAACCATGCACGCGATCTTGGTGGAGCGCATGCGAACTCACCTCGAGGCAGGCCCCGGCGCACTCGGCGTCAGCCATCTGGCGGAAAAAGGCCGCGAGGTCAGCCGACTCCGGCGTCGTCTTATAAGAAGGGATAGAGCGGCGACCGAGGTGGTAACGGACCGTCCCGACCAGGCCCCACTGGCTACCGTCGGTCTGGAGCAAGTGACGCAGAAGCGACGTCACCGTCGTCTTACCATTGGTCCCCGTGACGCCCACTAATTGCAACGCGGTTTCGGGATGGCCATGGAAACGTCGGGCAACTTCCGCCAAGACCTTGCGCGGGTCGGCGACCTGCGCGGCCGCCACCGCAGGTAAGCCGGTGACGGGGCGGGCGGAAATCACCGCAGCCGCGCCACGGGCGATGACGTCATCCAGGTATTCGTGGCCGTCGGAACGGAGCCCGGGTAAAGCGAAGAACAAGGACCCCGGCAGGATGCGGCGGCTGTCGGTCACCAGACCAGTAATCTTTGCCGTCCAATCGCCCGAGCGACCTAGCACCGGTAGGCCTTGGAGCAAGGTTTGGAAAGAAGGGCGTTCCATCGGAGTAAAACGGGTCTGGCTAGGCGGGCGGTTCATCGACCGACGAGCGGGGCCGTTGCCGCGGCGCCATGAGGGTTGCCCGCGGCCGTAGCGACGACGCCAGCGTTAGCCTTCGGGAGGTTGAGCCACTTAATGCATTCCAGGGCGACTTCGCGGAAAATCGGGGCCGCTACCTTGCCGCCATAACCCACGCCTTCACCATGCGGCTCATCAATAATGACGGTGATCGCTAGCTTGGGGTCGTTGACGGGGAAGAAGCCCGAGAACGAAGCCACGTGGTGTGAGGTCGAATACTTACCGTCGATGATCTTCTGCGTCGTGCCCGTCTTGCCGGCGACTTCATAGTCAGGAATATCCGCAATGGGGGCGGTGCCACCCTTAGAGCAGACGGCACGGAGCAAAGTCGCCATGGAGGCCGCCGTGTCGGCCGTGATGGCCCGGCCCTTGGAGCGGGGCGGGTAGTTGAGCACGACCTGCTTCGTCTTCGGGTCATCAATCCGGAGGACTAATTGTGGCTGCATCAGTTGCCCCTCGGCGGCGACAACCGACATTGCGTAATGCATCTGCATGGCGGTCACACTAATGGAGTGGCCCATCGGCACGCGGGAAACCGTCAAGCCATCCCACTTCGACGGCGGGATGAGCATGCCGCCCGACTCGGCGCCCGTCAGCAGGCCCGTGCTCGCCCCAAAGCCGAAGGAACGAATCAGCTTATCGAAACGCTCTTCGCCGAGACGCTCCGCGTAAAGCATCCCAATTTGCACCGTCCCACGGTTGGAGGATTCCCGGACGATGTGGCGGACGTCGACGGCCCCGAGCGGATGCGAGTCCGCTGGTAGCGACACCATCCGACCTTTGTAGGGCACGGACGATAGCCCACAGTCGTAGACGGAGTTGGGCGTGATGAGGCGCTCCTCGAGGGCGCCCGAGACCGAGACGATTTTGAAGACCGACCCAGGCTCGTAGATATCGGACACCGCGCGGTTACGCTGGCTATCCATCGGCGCGAGTTTCGCGTCAAAGAATTTATTCAGGTCAAACGTCGGCCAATTGGCCAAACCAAGGATACGGCCAGTCTTGGGTTCGCTGACGATGATAATACCCGACTTCGGCGTATACTGGTTGGCGGCCTTTTCCAAGGCGACCTCACAGGCATTCTGAACGAGGCTGTTGATCGTGAGCACCACCGTGCTGCCGTCGATGGGTGCGACTTCACGCAGGCGGTTGCTAGCGATCTCGCGACGATGGCCATCGCGCTCGGATTCGATCCAGCCCTTCTGCCCCTGCAGAAAACCATCCAAAGATTTCTCAATGCCAACCGACGGCACCATTTCCTTATTAACATACCCAACGACGTGCGCAGCCAACTGCCCTTTCGGGTAGTTTCGGCGATACTTGAGTTCGGCCCGCACGGCCTTTAACTTCAGTTCTTGGACTTTCTTCATGGTCGCCTCATCGCATTCCCGCGCGAGGACGACCCAGCGGACGTGGCGGACGACGCCGTCGTCGTCCACGCGGGGGGCGGGGTTGAAGGCTGCCTTGACCGTCAAGAGCGGCAGGCGCAAAATTGCCGCCACCTCGGCCGCCCGCTTATGGTCGTCCTTATGGAGTGACTCGGGGTCAACGCCGATGTCCCAGACATCCTCGGACACGGCGAGCAGGTTGTCCTGCGAGTCCCTGATTTCCCCCCGGCGGCAAACCTTCTCCTGGAAAACATAACGCCGCTGGAGTGCCTCCGCCCGGAGGCTAGGGGCATCAATCCAGTGGAGCCAGACCAGGCGACCGATGACAACGAGGAAACAAGCGGACACGACCCAGGCGAGCGAACGGAAGCGCAATCGCCTGGCGTGCGGAAGGGTCATCGCGATCCGTTTCCTCCCTGCCCCGCCGTCGGACGGAACGCGATGTTGAGAGCCGTCACACGAGGGCTCGCAGTATTCTTAAGGGGGACCACGGCGGTGACCATGGGGGCAAGGCGCAGGTAGGTGACCTGTTCGGGCACCGGGGGCTTGAGGTCTTCGCCGGCGATCTGCTTGAGCTGCAGGCTATCCTGCGTCTGGTCACGGGCGCGCTTCAAGGCGTCGAGTTCCTTTTTGGACTCGGCGATACTGCGCTCGAGGCGCTGAATCCGGGCGCCCACATCGTCGCTGCGCAGGCGCAACTTCATAATATGGATGGCACCGACGGCGGCGGCCGCAAAGCTCGCCGCAAGCAGGGTACCAATCAGGAAGCGGCGGGGACTCATGCGTCGGTGCGGCGCAGGGCGCGCAGGCGGGCCGAGCGGCTCCGCGGGTTACGGTGTTGTTCCTCGTCGGAGGGCTGCACCGCCTTACGGGTCAGGAGTTCGGCATGGCTGACGCGCTCGTCTTGGAGACGATTATCGTCGCGGTCGACGGGTCGTCCGGCGACCTCGTTCATGTAGCGCTTAACCATCCGGTCTTCGAGCGAGTGAAAGGAGATAACCGCCAAGACACCGCCCTGCTCGAGTTTGGCGAACGCCTTCGGCAAGGCGGCGGCGAGGGCGCCGAGCTCATCATTGATGGCGATGCGGACCCCTTGGAAAGTCTTGGTCGCTGGGTGCGGTCCACGAGGACCAGGGGGCGGCGGGGCAGCTTCGGCCACGAGTTCGGCGAAGGACGCCGTGCGGGCCAGGCGACCCGAACCGCGGGCGGCCTCGATGGCGTTGACGATCCGGTACCAGCGCGGCTCCTCGCCGAAATCGCGAACGGCCTGCTCCAACTCACGACGGTCGGCACTTTCAAGGAACTCCGCCGCCGTGCGGCCCCGGCGCGTGTCCATGCGCATGTCGTTCGGGGCGTCGAAGCGGAAAGAGAAACCGCGTCCAGCGTCGTCCAGCTGATGCGAAGACACCCCAATGTCCATCAGCACTCCAGCAAAACGACCCTGAACGCGGTCAAGGTCACGAAAATTTTCGGCGTGGAAACGCAGCCGAGAGCCATACTTAGCCAACAAGGGCGCGGCGCGTTCGCCCGCTTGGGGGTCGCGGTCGAGTGCCACCACGGTAGCGCCGGGTGCGCGGTCTAACAAGCCCGCCGAATGCCCCCCACCCCCGAACGTGCAATCCATGTAGGCACGGCCGTCCTGCGGAGCGAGGAGCGCGAGGCACTCCTCCAGCAGAACGGGAACGTGGTTGGTCATGGCGGCGGGGCTGTGAATAACGTGTGAGTTGTGTAAGTAACTTTTGGATACTAGATCAGAGCCCGAGCGCGGCGAGCGCGCGCAGGATAGTCTGGGTCTGCTCGGACGTGCGGTCCACGACCGGCGGATTTTTCGAAAGGATTTGGAAAGTAGTAAAGCCGCCCTTGAAGACGACGTCGCGGCCCAGCTGGGCTTCCTTCACCACGTGCTCGTTGAGCGTGATGCGACCCGCTTTATCACAAGCGACCTGAATACTGTTCGAGGCGAGCAAGCTCAGCGCGTTCATCTTGTCGGGATCACTGACCGTGACCTGCTGGGCGGCGTCGGAAATGCGCTTCACCATCACCGGAGGGAAAACGACAATCGCCCCGAGCGCGGGATGGAACATCGCCAGGAAACCCGATTCCACTGCGCTCTCAAAACGCCAGGCCGCCGGAATCGTGACACGATTCTTCTCATCCAATTTTCCATGATGGATGCCGGTGAAGAGACTGGAGGTGGAACCAATAGACATGGGCTGGGGGAGCACCCCCATTTCACCCACTTTTCCCCACTATCCCCCACTCGTCAAGAAATATGCCCCATTTTGTTATCCACAGGCGCGATCCAGGCGCCGGGACCTAACTTATGAATGAAATCGGTCTATAAATTAGTTAAGTGATTATCCATAAGCAACTTAAGTGCTATAATTGGTGGATTTTAGTCTTCCCGCGACCCCTCCCCTCCGCCCTGGGGCTGATCTGGCCGGCCCCTCCCTCCCCGCGCCACCCCGTGCTTTGTAATTACTTTTCACTTACAGTAGACGCCGTCAACCCCACGGACCCGTCCCGAAATCGGTTGCCAACCTGCGTCCGCTGTGTTTGGTTGTGGCTACCGCATCCCTCCTCTCATGAAGCACGCCGTTCCCTTCGCCCTCCTCGCCGCCACGCTCGCCTTCACCGGCTGCAACACCTACGTGGGCGTCGACAACCCTGACCAACCCAGCTCGACGTACTCGAATGCAACGGGCGCCTTAGTCACCCGTTACAAGGCCTCGCCTGAAGTGGTCTTCAACGCCGTCAAGCGAGCCGTCGACGCCCAGAGCGACACCATGAAGCGCATGGGCGAATCCGATAAGCGCGTGAATAACGAACTCCTGGAAGTGACCGTCTATGCCCGGGCCATCGGTGACCTTGAAATCAAAATTGAAGTCGCCAAGGTCGAAGACCCGGTGACCAAAGAAAACTTCACGCAGGTGACCGTTAAGTACGGCTTCTTCGGCAACTGCGAACAGAGCCAGCAGATCGTCTCCCGCATTTCCCAGAACCTCCGCCGCTAAGCCCGTCGGGCGGAACCGCCATCGGACGCCGCCTGGCCTTTTGGTTCGGCGGCGTTCTTTTTTTAAACCAGCATTCACCAAGACATGGGTAATATCTTCGGACAGTGTTTCCGCATCGCGACCTTCGGCGAAAGCCATGGCCCGGCCCTCGGCGTCGTCATCGACGGCTGCCCGCCGCGCGTGCCGTTCGATCTCGCTTTCCTCCAGAGCGAACTCGCCCGCCGCCGGCCCGGCCAGAGTAAGCTCACCACCCAACGCCAAGAGGGCGACGTCCCGGAAATCCTCTCGGGACTCTCGCCCGATGGGCTCACGCTCGGCTCGCCGATCGCCATCGTCATCCGGAATGTGGACCAACGCGCGTCGGCCTACACGGAGATGAAAAGTGCCTACCGTCCATCGCATGCGGATTTCACTTACGATGCCAAATACGGTATCCGCGCCGTTGAAGGTGGCGGCCGCTCCTCCGCCCGCGAAACGGCGGCCCGCGTCGCGGCTGGCGCCCTCGCCAAGACCGTCCTCAAACACGCCTGCGGAGCGACCATTACCGCGTGGGTCGAGAGCATCGCCGACATCCGCATGCCCGCGCCGACCAAGACGCCTTCCCTGAAGCAGGTCGAAGCCTCACCCACCCGTTGCCCCCATCCCGCCACCGCCCAACGCATGGAAGCGCGCATTCACGCCGCCCGCGCCGACGGGGATTCTGTCGGGGGCGTCGTCTGCTGCATCATCTCCGGCCTCCCCGTTGGTCTCGGCTCGCCAGTCTTCGATCGCTTCGAAGCGGAACTCGCCAAAGCCATGCTCTCTCTTCCCGCCACCAAGGGCTTCGAGCTCGGTAGCGGCTTCGCCGGCACGTTGCTCAAGGGCAGCGAACACAACGATCTCTTCGTCAAGAAAGGCGGTCGGATTCGCACCCTGACGAACCGTTCGGGGGGCACGCAAGGCGGCATCACCAACGGTGAAGACGTCGTCTTCCGCATTGCCTTCAAGCCGACCGCAACCGTCCTCAAGCCGCAAAAAACCGTCAGCCCCGATGGTAAGGCTACCTCGCTGAGCGCGCGCGGCCGCCACGACCCCTGCGTTCTCCCCCGCGCGGTCCCCATCGTCGAAGCCATGGCCGCCTTGGTCGCCGTGGACCATTGGATCCGTGACCGCGGACAGAACGCTCCCTTCGGCCGCTGCGGGCGCAAAGCATGACTCCTCTCATCATCGTCCTCGGTCCGGCTGGTTCCGGGCGGAGCATCCTACTTAAAGAACTAATCGAGAACGCTTGGCCGGCCGCCAAACAGGTCCGCACCTTCCGTGTCAGTAGCGATGCGCCCACCGACCACCCTGCCACCGATTTCTGGACCCTGACCGAAGGCCAAGCAGTCCTACCGGCCCCCGGCACGGAAGATGCGGCCATTTTAGTCTCCGATGGCCGCGGCTCCGTGGTCGACCAAATGGAGTCGTTGCACCGCGCCTTGTATGGCTCCACGCAATGGCAAATCCAGCGTATCGTCACCGTGCTCGATTGCACACTGGCCCATCGCCACCCGGTCGTAGCGGAATGGTATGGCGCCGCCGTTCACTTCGCCGACGCGGTCATCGTGACGCGCCGTTGGGAAGTGCCCGGGCAGTGGCTGAGCAAATACCTCGCCACCTACACCGACGCCTTCTACCCCTGCCTCTTCGTCAACTTACTCAAGAACGGCAGCTTGGCTAATCCCGCCGAGGTCATCGAAGGCGAACCGCTCCGGATGTCTCACATCTTCGATGAAATCGATGCGGTCGACGAAATGGAGTTCGACGAAGACAACCTGCCCGATGAGCCGTTCGACTTGGTCCGGCAGCCCGATAAATATTTTGCGCGTGATGATTATGGCCGTCGCCTGATCTCCGTGCCGGATATCGCGGAAACGCTCCGCGTTGAGGGACGCTAACGCTGCGGCGATGCGCTTCCTCATCGCCACCTACGCTTGGTTCCTGGCCACCCTCCCAGAAGCCTTCGCGCGGGCCAACGCTTGGGGGCTCAGTTGGATACTCTGGGGCCTGCGCCGCCAGATTATCACGCGCAATCTGGCGGCGAGTTTCCCCGAGAAGGATACCGCTTGGGTCTCGCGTATCGGCCGCCTCTCTTGCCGGCGGACCGCCGAGATGGGGCTTTATGCCATCGCCTCCCCTCAGCTGAGCGAAGCGGAGGTGCGCGGCCGTATCCAGCTTCATCCGGAAACCTTAACAGGGCCCCATAGTTTACTTTCGCCCGACGGTCTGGTCCTCTTCGTCCCGCACTTCTCCTTGATGGAGATGATGTCGGCGGTGAAATTACTCGACGCCGATCTGGGCCGACGCGAATGGGTGACGCTTTACCGACCACTCGACCTCGCCGCCGCCGAAGTCTGGGTCAAAGCATCCCGCGAGCGCTTCGGCATGCGCCTCGTTTCCCGTCGCGACGGTTTCGGCCAAACGATGCAAGCCGTGCGCAGCGGCCAAATCGCCGTCGTCCTGTTCGACCAAAGCACGCACCTCGGCGCACAGATGGAGTTCCTCGGCCGACCGGTGGCGACCACCGACCTGCCCGGTATCATCGCCCAACGCTTTAAGGCCACGACCCGCATCTTCTGGTCGGAGCGCACGGGATTCTGGCGCTGTCAGCTTCGCAGCCATGCCCTCACGGCCACGGACTCCGTCGGCTTGACCCTCGAGTCTAACGCCTGGCTGGCGGCACGCCTTCGCTCTAGCGATGATGCCTGCGCCGATTGGCTCTGGGCACATGACCGCTGGAAACACGGGCAGGCACCAGGCATCAAACCTCTGCAAGCCTAAGGGCTTACTGAGCGACGGGCGCTGGGGTGGCCTCAGCTGGGCGCTCCGGTGTTGTCCGACGCTTACCGTCGCCATCCTTACCCGTCGAGGCACCTTTGGACTTAACATCCTTCATCACTTCAGGGCCATACTTCTCCATCAACTTACGGGTATACGCAAAACGCTCTTCGCGGGAAAGCTTAAGGAACTTTTCGCGCTCTTCCTTCGCTTGGTCCGCCGGCATCTGCTTCAGGTGATGCTCCAGTACACGCGAAGTAAAACTATTTCCCGGGCCGTTACCACCGCGCTCGCGCAACTCTTTAAAGGCCTTACGACGCTCCTCGGGACTGGCATCTTCGACTTCGGCAAGTTTCTTGGCGAATTCCCGACGGTCATCACCAGACATGTGTTCGATGTGTTCCATGGCTTCACGCATCCCGCGGATACGCTCCGGGGGGAGCTCCATGATCTTGCGGATCGTCTTAATTTCCTCGGCCGATGGCTCGGTGGCTGACGGACGATTGGTCGGGGGCGTCGGGGTGTCCGCCGCCCAAACGAGAGCTCCGAAAACGACCGGCAGCAGATGGCGTAGACGCATTTGCTTAGAACTCGGTGGAGGCGAGGGCATCGACCACCGCCGAGGGCTTATCGACGACTGGGGTCAGGATGACTAGATCGTCGGCCACGCCGAAGATGGCATTCA
>CAIXHF010000031.1 GCA_903919185.1 uncultured Opitutia bacterium
AAGACGAAGAACTCGGCGAAGTCGTACGAGGTGTCGATGATCGGGCGGACGGCGTGCAGGCTCGGGATGCCCACGTAGCCGCTGTGGATGGACTTAATCGCGAGCAGGCCGCGGAGCTTGGCCTCGAATTCTGCGCGCTGGGCAGCAGTGATGTCCTTTTTCAGGTAGAAGAAGACGATGTGGTGAAACATAGGAGCGACAGGTTTGGAGAGGGAACGGCAGAAGGAAATAGCAAACTGCGGCTTACTTCCGGAAGAGGTCCAGCAAGGCGGCCGTGACGAGGGCGTGGCCGGCGGCGTTGGGGTGGTTGACCTGCGACATGAGGTCCTTGAGCGGCGTACCCGCGGCGACCTTGGCCTTGAATAAGGCGAGGCTGTCGACGAGCTGGACGTCGTGCTCCTTCGCTAAAGCTCGCACCTGCTCCGCATGGAGGTTCAGCGGGTCCTGCGGGTCGTCGAGCTTAGCCGACTGATCCGGCGTCGGGGTGAGTAAAATGACTTTAATGCCCGCCGCCTTGGCCGCGACAATCATGGCAGCCCAGTTGGCCTTCGCCTTTTCCAGCCCCATACGGCGGTCGTTCAGGGAGTAGTCAATTGTCACGACGGCCGGACGCAGCGCCAGCACGTCGCGCTCAAAACGCGCGGCGCCACGGTCGGAGGCTTCGCCACCGATAGCGGTGACGATGACGTTGAGCACGGCGTTTGGAAAGCGGGCACGCAGGCCAGTCTGGAGTCCCGCTGGATAGGCCTCATTGGACTGAATGATGGGCGTGACGAAATAACCCGCCGGGACGCTATGGCCATGGCAGACGATGTGCATGGTCCGGTTCTTCGGCCACTTCACTTCGAGGGCTTGAACAATCGGCCCCAAGGGAGCGGGTTCGGCGGCAGCGAGGCCAAGGGTGAGGCACAGCAGGGCAAGCAAGGGACGCATGACTCCTTTACTAAAGACCGACCGACCGCTGGGAAGCGTAAAGGGTTTCGCCTTCCCCCGCCCTGCCCTTAGGTTCATATAAACCTTACGGATGGCTCACCTCCTCGGCATCGACCTCGGCACCACGACGACCATCGTCGCGCGCGTCGACGAGTCTGGAGCCCCCGAAATCGTCCGGGACTGGGAAGGCGAAGCCATTACGCCGTCGGCCCTGTGCTTTGAGACCGCCACGCACGTCGTCGTGGGCCGCGAGGCCCGCGCGATGGCCGAGGATGCCGAACACGCCTTCCTAGAATTCAAACGCGATATGGGCACAGGCGTCTCCCACCCGGTCTTCGGCCAACGCGTCACGCCGCTCGACCTCTCCGCCCTGCTGCTCCGTAAGGTCCGCACCCACGCGGAGGCGGCTCACGGCCCCGTTGACCTCGCAGTCATCACCATCCCCGCGAACTTCACGAACGCCGCCCGTGAGGCCACGCTCGAGGCCGCGCGCCGGGCGGGCTTCGCGCAGGTGCACATGATCAATGAGCCGACCGCGGCGGCCCTCGCCTATGCGCGCGGCCAGAAGCAACCGCTCGATGGCCTCTATGCGGTCTTTGATTTCGGCGGCGGGACCTTCGACGTCTCGCTCGTGCGAGCCAAGGGCATGTCCATTCAGGTCGTCTTCACCGAAGGCGTGCAACGACTCGGAGGGAAAGACTTTGACGCCAAACTCTCCGCACTCGTGGCCGCCAAGTTTCAGGCCGAGACCGGCGACGAACTCCGCGCCGGCGATTGCGAGTTCTCCAAGGCCGACGCCGAAGACCTCAAGCATCGGCTCTCGTCGCGCCAAGCCATCCGCCTACCCCTCCGTTCCGCCAAGCATGGGCGCGTACACGTTGAAGTGACACGCGCTGAATTCGAAGCCGCCATCGCCGGCCTTGTCGCCCAAGCCGAGATGGCCTGCGAAGGCGTGCTGCTGCGGGCCGGCCTCGACCGCCGCGAACTTGCCGGCGTCTTCCTCGCCGGCGGCACTTGCCGCGTGCCCAGCGTCCAAGCGGCCGTCCGCCGTGTCTTCGGGCAGGAACCACAACTACGTGACCCTGATACCGCGGTGGCCCTCGGTGCCGCGCTCTACGCCGCACACAAGGCCGATCCCGCGAAGCTCTCGCCCGCCCAACGTCGCCGCGCTGCGGAGATCAGTTTCCAAGACATCGCCCCGCACTACTACGGCACGCTCTCGCTCGACGACGACGGCGTGCTCGAGAACAGCATCATCATCTCCAAGGGCGAGAAGCTGCCCGTCGCCCGCACGCGCACCTATTACACCGTTGAAGCCGATCAACGCGTCCTCACTTGCGAGGTCACGCAGTCCGCCATTCCGGAGAACGACCCACTGATGGTGCTCCGCATTGCCGAAGTGGAGATGGCCCTGCCCGCTGGCCGCCCGGCGGACCAAGCCATTGAAGTCACCTTCGCCTACGACCTCAACGGCATCATGCGGGCGGAGTTCCTCGACCTAGGCACCGGGCAACCGCTCGTCATCGAACTGCGCGATGAAGGCGCTGGCCGCGGTTCGCTCAACGTTGCGAAGGTCACGCTCGGCTGAGATGCCCAACGCCTTCGTTGCCTTTCTCGCCACGGGCGTACTCGGAATCGTCGCGGCGATGGTCTGGCTCTATTTCCGTCGCCCGACCACCCGACGCCCGGCCCCACGTCGCCGTAAGGCCACGCGGGCTGACCAAGTGCCCGCCGCCCCAAGCGGCTCGACCGACCTGGAAAGGCTCGCCTGGATTGTCGGCAAGATGACGGGCACGCCACCGCGCCAAGTACCGCTCGACGCCCCACTCGCCGACGTACTGGCCAAGGTCGCCCAGACAGAATTTGCCGCAGCCATAGGCGTCGCTTGCCGCACCGCGGTGACCATCGACGAAGCGGCGCTACGCATGAACTTAAAGCAGTTTTCGCAATACCTCCGCCACCTTC
>CAIXHF010000032.1 GCA_903919185.1 uncultured Opitutia bacterium
CCCGCTTTACAGGAAGAGCGGCTTGATGTGGCGGTCGAAGAGATTGCCCGTGACGTTGCGGGCGCAGGACTCGCGGCAGGCTTGGAGTTGCTCGAGGTAGCGCGGACCCATCTTGGCGGCGACCTTGAAGCCGACGTGGATCAGCTGACGGATGTTCGCGTTGTAGAGCGGGTTCTTCTGGTCGTGGCGCAGGGCACCGACGAACTGCTCGCTCGTCCAACCGTTGACGACGGCGGCGGCGGGCAGCTTGGAACGATCGATATCAATAACGGTCGCGTACGGCTGGCAGAGCTCGTCCATGTGCGACAGGGCTTCGGCGTAGATTTCCTTGGCGAGGGCGAGACCCGCACCACCGGCTTCGGCGAGGCCGATGACTTCTTCAAGCCAGGTCGTACCCGCGGTCTTTACGTGCACGCCGGCACCATGCTTGGCGAGGGCGCGGCGGATGGCTGGGTAGATGGAGAACTTATCGCTACCGCTGTGCACGGAAAGTTTCAGGTTAGCCGGCAGGCCATACTGCTTCACCGCACGGGCGATAACGCAGAGGTCGTCATTGAATTCGCGTTCGAATTGGGCGAGGTCGCCGACGTAGTCGACGCCCTTGTTGAAGCGGCCCGTGAACTTCGGGGCGATGGTCTGAATCGGCACGCCCTCGTCGGCGATGGCCGCCAGGATAACCAGTAGTTCTGGCGGAGTCTGCGGGCTATCGGTCTCGTCCATGGAGATCTCCGGAACGAAGCGGCCCACGCCCTTCACCGAGGCGATGTAACGATAGACCTTACCGGCTTCCTGCACCGCTAGGAGGAACTTCGCGGCCGTGCGTTCGACGTCCGCACGGGAAGTCGTGAACGGACGGTCGACACCGGCCAGGGTGATGGTGCCAACAAGTTCAGGATGGCGGTCGACAAAGGCCTGGACCGCGGCGGGGTCGGCGGGCTGCGCAATGAAGTCGGCCACGTCGATGGTGAAGAAGTCGGATACGCCGACGAAACGATCAACCGTCTTCAGGCCGATGTGGTCGGCATCGAGGAAGTAGGGGGCGGTCCAACCGAGGGCCTTCACGGCGGCATCGGCCGCGGTGCGCGTGCTCGTGGGTTCGGAACCGATGATGTTATGCTCGCGGTTCGACTTATTCCAGACCGGGACGATTTCGACACCAAGCTGCTTGGCCGCGAGGCAGGCGGCGAGCTGGGCTTCGGCTTCGTGGGCGAAGCGGTCGCCCATGCCGAGGGAGAATTTACCAATGACGAGTGGTTGGGAGGACATAACTTTGATAAGAAGGAAGGCCGAACCAAATGGAAGTCCCGCCCGACTGCAATACTGGGCCGAGGCGGAAGGATGTCGTTTAGATGCAATTATGGCGGAAGACACCGCTTGTCCTTGCCCTCCAGCGGACCGTTCCCCTTAACTGGCGACCCTTTCTCCTATGCACCTGAAGATTGCTGTCCTGCCTGGCGATTACATCGGCCCTGAAGTCATGGCCGCCGCCCTGCCCGTCCTGGAGGCCGTCCTGAAGAAGTCAGGCCATACCCTCGAGCACTCCACACACGACGTGGGTGGTGCCGGCATCGATAATTATGGTAAGGCCTTGCCGGACTCGACCCTCGAGGCTTGCCGCGCCGCGGATGCTATCCTCTTCGGTTCCGTTGGTGGTCCGAAGTGGGAAAAACTCCCCCCGGCCGAACAGCCCGAGCGCGCCTCGCTGCTCCCCCTCCGTAAGCACTTCACGCTCTACGCCAACGTTCGTCCCGGCCTGCTGCTGAAGAACCTCATCGACACCTCGCCCATCCGCCCGGACCGCATCCCGAACGGCGTGGACATGGTCTGCATCCGCGAACTCACGGGCGGTCTCTACTTCGGCCCGAAGTCCACGACGACGCTGGCGGACGGCGACATCGAAGCCATCGACACCATGGTCTACCGTAAGTCAGAGATCGAGCGCATCACCGACGTCGCCATCGCGACGGCTCGCGCGCGTCGCAAGCACATCACCCTCGTTGATAAAGCCAACGTCCTTCAGACCTCCGTCCTTTGGCGCAAGGTCGTCGCCGATCGCCTTAAAGCCACGGCACCCGACATCACCCTCACCGTTATGTACATTGATAACGCTGCGATGCAGTTGATCCTCAAGCCTGGGCAGTTCGACGTCCTCCTCACCGAAAACATGTTTGGTGACATCCTTTCCGACGAGATGGCCGTCATTTGCGGCTCACTGGGTATGATGGCTTCCGCCTCCCTCGGTGCGAACCACAACCGCCACGGCTTCGGCTACGGCCTCTTCGAGCCCTCTGGTGGCACCGCCCCAGACATCGCTGGCCAGGATAAGGCCAACCCTTGCGCGCAGATTCTTTCGGCGGCCCTCATGCTGCGCCATTCCTTCGGCCTCGAAGCCGAAGCTAAGGCCATCGAACTCGCGGTCGAGAAAACCATCGCTGAAGGTATCCGCACCGCGGACATCGCCGCCGGCGGCAAGGCCGTGGGCACCAAGGTCATGGGCGCGGCCATCTTGGCCCGCCTCTGATCGTGGACGAAGCGGAAAGACAGCGAGCGGCCGAACGACGTCGGGAGGCCGTGTGCAGTCCGTTCATGCGTATCTCGCGCTTCCCGGTCGACGTTGCGCGCGAACTGCTCGACGCCGGCTACTACCGTGTCGACCAACTCGCTGGCCGTTCGCCCGAATCGCTGCTCACCGAGATTGTTTCGCGCAATAAGGAGAAGCTCCCGGCGCACTTCCTCCCCTCCTTGCGCATGGGGGTCTACTTCGCAGAATCCGACAGCCCGGACCCGAAGAAACTGTTTCTGGATCAGTGGCAGTGAGGAGGAAGTAAAGAGTCGAGGGCAGGGTCGATTGCTGGGGCGAGGACCTGGCGATGCCTTTCGGTCAACGTTTCTGCACTCTGTACTCCGTACTCTATAATCTACTATCGAGTTCCGTACTCTGTACTCGATTCAGGACTCTATACTCTGTAATCCCTCCCCATGCGCCCCCTCGCCCTGCTCTGCCTGTCCCTGCTCAGCCTCTTTGCCCGTGCGGCGGATGCCCCGCTGACCTACGTTGGCACCGAAGGCCCGGGGAAGGGCAAGAAGGTCGTGCTCATCGCCAACGACCATGAATATAAGTCCGAGGAAGCGTTGCCGCAGCTGGCGCGTATCTTGGCTAAGCACCAGGGCTTCACCTGCACGGTACTGTTCGGCATTGACCCCAAGACTGGCACCATCGCGCTAGGTAACCCAAGCAACATCCCGGGCACCGAAGCACTGAAGGACGCCGACCTGCTGGTCATCTTCACCCGCTTCCAGTCCATCCCCGTCGAGCAGATGCAGCCCATTATCGACTACCTCAATCGGGGCGGCGCCGTCATCGGCCTGCGAACCGCAACGCACGGCTTCCGCTATGCCAAGGATAGCCCGCTCTATAAATATTCCTTCGACTACAAAGGTGAAGATTTCAAGGGCGGCTTTGGTCGACAGATACTTGGCGAAACGTGGGTCGGTCATTATGGTCCCAACCACAAATCCAGCACCCGCCTAGACCTTGTCGCAGGACAAGCCACTCACCCCGTCCTCCGTGGCGTGAAGGACGTCTGGGCCGAGATCGGCGCGTACAATGCGAACCCCATCGAAGGAAGCACGATCCTTGCCATGGCCCAGCCCCTCAGCGGCATGAAGCCGGACTCTCCGGTCGACGCCACCAAGAAGCCCATGCCGGGCGCATGGGTGCGCACCTATAAGTCCACCTCCGGTAAAGAAGGACGCGTCTTTGCGTCGACCTACGGCGCCTCGGGTGACCTCGCCAATGATGGCTTCCGCCGCATGCTCGTGAACGCGTGTTTCTGGACCACGGGCCTTGAAGCCGCGATTCAACCGGACCTGAAGATTGAGCTCGTCGGTCCTTACAACCCGACCTGGCTGGGCACCTTTAAGCGGGCGGGCGCGGTAAAACCTGCGGACCTAGCCAGCTACGACAGCCCGATCTTCCCGGTCGTACCAGTCGCGCCGACGAAGGCGAAGTAAGTTAGCCCGCATATCCACCGGCGGTCGTTTGCATTTTAACTATTTCCGTTCATCCTGACGGCATGGGACCTTCCATCGTCGTGCCAGTGATGACCCTCGGGGACTGCGTCTTCTTACCGCAGCAACTGCTGCCCCTGCGCATCTTCGAACCGCGCTACCGGCTAATGCTGAAAGAAGCGTTGGCGGGGAACCGTATGTTTGCGGTCTCGCAGCTCGATGAGGATAACTTGTCGCCCGACAACGAAGAGCCACCGTGCCCCTTTACGTGCGTCGGGCGCATCGCTGGACATGTGGATCTAGAAGACGGCAGCAGCCACCTAGTACTGGAAGGCCTACGCCGCGCTAAGGTGCTTAAGGTACAACGGCGCACGCCCTACCCGCGCCTAGAGATTGCTCCGCTAGCGGAAGAAGACATCGCGGACCCGCTAGACTGCACGCGCGAGATTGCGCGCATCATGGCCTTCTCCGAGCAGCTCGTCGGTGAGCTCGGTGCCGACGCCCAACCAATCATTGAAAGACTCCGCGGCCTGACGAATCAACCCGGGCTCTTAGCGGATGCGGCCGCGGGCCATCTCATCACTGAAACGGCGGTCCGGCGGCGCCTCCTCGAATGCCTCTCACCGCAGCAACGGCTCATCCTCGTCGCCGACCAACTGGCCCGACTCGAAGCCGAACGTAGTTTGGGCGAACAGGGTCAGGACTTAGATCCAGGGATGAATTAAGCCAGTAGGTAGGGTCGGGACCGCGTCACAGCCTAGCCAGGACAGCACGTGGTGCCGTCCCTACCGATTCTTCACCTTGATGACCTTGAGCTCGGATGCTTCGGGCCAAGGCGGGGGACGGGCACGATCCCGATTGGCGTCCAGCGACTCCCAGACCAAGCGGTAGGAAAAGTCGGTCGACTCCGCACCGAGGTCGCTGGCCTGACGTTTCTTCATTCCCGCGAACGTGGATGCAACTTTCAACGCACCCGCGGGCACGAGGGTGGCCTTCTTGGCGAGCTTGGCGTCAGGAATCGGCTGCATCGTCTGGTCATCTAAAATCCAGGTGCCCGCTCCGTTCGGGTAACGATAAGCGAGCGTCAGTTTGCCATCACCGATAGGCTCGACCGCGCCGATTGAGACCTCCTCGTCGATGGTACCGCCACCGGAAAATTCCCAGCGGTAGCCCTGCCAATCGCTGACCTGAATGATGGTCCAACCCTCGGGATCGCGACGGGCCGCGTAGATTTGCAGGTCACCGTTCGCGTCATACTTATGATACGTCAGGATGACGCGCGCCCGCGTGTCGAAGCCGAGGCCAAGGTTCGAATTAATGATGCCGCCCTTAACGGGGACAGGGTCGACGATTTCGCCCGACGCGACCGTGATGGGCAACGGCAACTCCTTGCTGGCGGAGTCGACCCAATGCACGAGATCGACGGACTTCGCATAGCTAAGGTCATGGTTGGTCGAGCAGTCGGGCGTATTCCGCCAGACCCAACAAAGATGAAACATCCCGTCAGGCCCCAATAACGGCGTGGTGCAATAGGCGTTCATCTTCCCCTGCCCGTTCGTTAACGGAGTCGTGAGCAGGCGAGACCATTTCTGCGACGCTTCATCGTAAACATTGTAGAGATCGTCGCCGCTCCCGCTCTGACCATCGCGATAGCGGTAGATGAGCCGACCCCCCTTATCCTTGATAAACACTGGATACGTCATGCGCTGCTCGCGTTCGCCGACCATCGGGGCCGCCGCGAGCGTGGAGATATCCCCGGCCTTCGTCGTGCGGAAATAAATCAGCGGCACCACGTGCATATTCCCTGACACATGAAGCTGGCCGGTGCGATCGAGGGCGAGCGTCACATAGTTGTGCGAATCCCAAACCACCGACGTCGACAGCTTCTGGTAAACCCACTTATCCCGATCGAGCCGACGCTGGGCCACCGTCATTTGACGGTTGGTATCGTAGTAGGCCGCATACTGATAAGGAGGCGCGGTCAGCAGGGCGAAGCCCACTTGGTGGCCTGCCCAGACCTTATCCACAGGGAGAACATCTGGCGCCGTGGCGGCCGGCAAAGGTAGCCACCCCAGCAAGCAGAAGTAGAGCCAACGCATGAATGCCGTTAGCTTTGCAAGGCCACCGCACGTTGCTTAAAGAACTCACGGGTGACCAACCCGCCCAAGACCAAGGCCAAGATGAGGGAAACGATGGTCGTGCCGAAGTGCATCTCCTCTGCTAAAAAGTCACCGGAAGTTGCGCCAAAAGGCCGGGTGAGGACGAAAGCCGCCCAGAAAAGGCCGACCCGCGAGAGGGCGGTATGGCGCCACAAGAGCAAGAGAAGGAATAAGGCACAGCCGATGAGGAGAGTACTCGCACCCACCGACAAGCCCAGGCCGCCGTCCTTCGCGTCCTTGGCCATGTAATCACCCAACGCCGTCCCCAAGGTGTTGGAAATCACAATAGCCGCCCAATAATAGGCCTCGGTTAAACGGGACTGAACGGCATCCACGGAAAGAGGCTCACCGGAGGCACGCCAGGCAACAAAGACCGCAGCGAGCAAAGCGACGAGTAAAGCAGAGCCCCAACCATAACCAAGGCCCTGGGTGCGATCGATTAGGTCAGCCAAAGTCGTCCCGACCGTACTCGTGGCGAGAACGACGGACCAGAAGACAAAAGGACGGTAGCCAGGCCGGCTGATTTGCCAGAACAACATTGCCAAGAGAATCGGGACTATGAGCGCCGTACTCTTAGCATAGCCCATCATGAGTCCCTCCGGGTCTTTCGAAAGATAGTCTCCCAGAGTTTCCCCTAAAGTAGTGGCGGTGATCTTCATCACCCAGAAAGAGGCGACGACGAGCGGGATTTTCCGACGGAGGTTCTCGTTCATAGGGGTAGTAATTATGTAAGTTTATACGCCACAAAGCATTAAAAGTTCCACACCCTCGTGCTTTTCTAGCCTACTTTTAGCCCAATTAGTGGGTTATTCCCCTTCTCACTTGCAAATTGGAATCATTCCAACTCATTCCTAACTTAGAATGATTCAAAGGCTCACAGAACATGACCGGGAGAACCTCCAGGAGTCCCTGGCGACCAGCGGCCAAAAGGTCACCGCGCAACGCGAAATCGTCTTTGCGGTGCTCCTGGCCAAGCGCGACCACCCAACGGTCGAAGATGTCTTCCAGCGGGCCCGAGAGTCCATGCCCGGTCTCTCCCTCGCCACGGTCTACAACTGCCTCGAAACCTTTGTCGGTTGCGGCCTCGTCCGTCAGGTAAACCACGAGCGTGAATCCACGCGCTACTGCCCCAACCTCGCCCCGCACGCACACTTCCGCGACGAGGCCACGGGGCACGTCCACGACATCGAACTCCCCCCGGAGATTATCCAGAGCCTCCGCTCCATCCTGCCGGCTGGCTTCAACTCCGAGACCATCGAAATCAGTTTCCGCGGACGCTCCCAGGAAACGCCCCCCCGCTCCACTTCTAACTAATTCCTTTAAACTTCCATGCCTGACTCCTTGGTCATCAAGAACCTGAACGCCTCGATCGGCGAACGCCCGATTTTGAAGGACTTCTCCCTCACCGTCCCGAAAGGCGAGGTCCATGCCATCATGGGCCCGAACGGCACCGGCAAGAGCACCCTCTCGAAGGTCCTCGCGGGCCATCCTGACTACAGCGTGCAGTCAGGTTCGGCCTTACTCGACGGCGAAGAAATTCTCGGCCTCGAGCCGGACGTCGTCGCCCGCGCCGGCCTCTTCCTCGCCTTCCAGTATCCCAGTGAAATCCCCGGCGTGACCATCGCTAACTTCATCCGTGCGGCCATCGTCGCCCGCCAAGCCAAAGGTGCGCCCTTCGACGCCAAGGCCTATTACACCGAGCTCTACGCGAAGATGGATGCGCTCAAGATGGACCGCAAATTCACGGCCCGCTTCGTTAATGAAGGCTTCTCCGGCGGCGAAAAGAAGCGCTGCGAAATCCTCCAGCTGCTGATGATTAAACCCAAGTATGCCGTCCTCGACGAAACCGACTCTGGCCTCGACATCGATGCCTTACGCATCGTCTCCGAAGGCGTCAACCGCATGCGCGGACCCGACACGGGCTTCCTCGTCATCACCCACTACCAACGGCTCCTTGAATACATCATTCCCGATCGCGTCCACATCATGTGGGACGGTCGCATCGTCCACAGCGGCGGCAAAGAGCTGGCCATCGAACTCGAAGCCAAGGGCTACGATTGGGTGAAAACCGAACTCGCTTCGGCCTAAGACCATGGCTGAAATCGACGAAAACCTGGCCCAGCGTGAAGCGATCGATGTCGATCGCTCGAAGGGCGACTTCAAATACGAGGAGAGTTACGCCTTTGATGCTGGCGTGGGCTTGAGCGCCAGCGTGGTTGACTATATCTCGAAGGTTAAGGATGAGGAGCCGTGGATTCGCGAGTTCCGCCAGAAGTCGCTGAAGATTTTCGAGGGGCTCCCGATGCCGACGCATTGGGCGACCACCGACCTCGATAACATCAAGTTTGATAAAATCCGCTACTACCTCGCCAAGGGCCAGAAAGCCGTGCGCACGTGGGAAGAAGTGCCGGACGACGTAAAGAAGACCTTCGAACGCCTCGGCATCCCCGAGTCGGAACGCAAGTTCCTCGCGGGTGTTGAAGCCCAGTTCGACTCCGAAGCCGTCTACTCCCGCATGAAGGAAGAGCTCGAGAAGCTCGGGGTCATCTTCTGCGGGCCGACCGATGGCCTCCGCGACCACCCGGAAATCTTCCGCAAGTGGTTCGGCAAGGTCATCCCGGCCGGCGACAATAAGTTCGCCGCCCTGAACTCGGCCGTCTTCTCGGGTGGTTCGTTCATCTACATCCCGAAAGGCGTCAAGGTCGCTCAGCCCCTGCAAGCCTACTTCCGGATCAACGCCGAAAACTTCGGCCAGTTCGAACGCACGCTCATCATCGCGGATGAAGGCTCCGAAGTTACCTACATGGAGGGCTGCACGGCGCCCAAGTTCGAGACCGCCACCCTCCACTCTGCCGTCGTGGAACTCGTCGCCCTCAAGGGCGCGAAAATCCAATACATCACCGTCCAGAACTGGTCGGCCAACGTCTTTAACCTCGTTACCAAGCGGGGCGTCGCTGAAGAAGGCGCCGAAGTGCGCTGGATTGACTGCAACATCGGCTCCCGCCTGACCATGAAGTACCCCGGCGTCGTCCTACGCGGCAAGGGCGCGCGCGGCGAAGTATTATCCATCGCCTTGGCCAACGACGGCCAGCACCAGGACACCGGCGCGAAGATGATCCACGCGGCCGACGACACCACTTCTAACATTATCGCTAAGTCCATCTCCGTCGGCTCGGGCCGTTCCACCTACCGTGGCTTGGTGCATATCCCGAAGACGCTGAAGAACTGCCGTAACAATACCGAGTGCGACGCCTTGCTCATCAACGAGCACAGCCGCACCGACACCTACCCGGCGATTTCCGTCCGCGGCCAGAAGAACTCCGTGCAGCACGAAGCCAGTGTCTCTAAAGTTTCGGCTGAGCAGATTTTCTACATGATGCAGCGCGGCCTCTCCGAAGGCGAAGCCATGTCCCTCGCCGTGAACGGCTTCGTCAACGACCTCGTGAAGGAATTCCCGATGGAGTACTCCGTCGAGCTGAAGCGCCTCATCGAATTGCAGATGGAAGGATCCGTCGGATGAACGTCGTCGCCTCCGCCCCCGCTGGCGTCCTCGACGTCGCCCTGCAGTCCGCCGAGACCACTCAGTTCCGAGCGCAGGACTGGTTCGCCGTCCTCCGCCAACAGGGCTGGCACACGTTCCAGTCGTTGCCGATGCCCACGCGTGACGACGAGAAGTGGCGCTTCTCCGACGCCCGTTCGCTCTCGCTCGATGGCTATGCGCCGGCGCCAGAACCGACCGAGGCCCTCGCCGCCGCGCTCATCGCGCGCTCGCACTTCGTTGCTCGTCCCGCCTCCCTGATTGTCCACGTCGATGGCCACTGCGTGCTGCGTCCGGCCCTGTCCCCGGAGCTCACCGCCCAAGGCGTGCGCTTTGAGACCTTAACGGATGCCCTGCGTCACCACCCGGCGCTGCTGCAGGAACACCTCTTGAAGCATGGCGCAGGCCTGGGCGGCGCGAAGTTCCTCGCTTTGCACCAAGCTTGGCTCCGGGCTGGCTACGTCCTCTTCGTCCCCAAGGGCGTCGAGATTCGCCAGCCGTTTGTGTCCGTCAACTGGACCTCGACCGACGGTGCTGCGGTCTTCCCGCACGCCCTCATCATCGCCGGCGAACATGCCACGGTCTCTATTCAGGACTACCACCTCGGTGCCACGGCCGACGCCCGCGCCTTGGCCATCTCTGCCTGCGACATCCATACCGGCACCGGCGCCAAGGTCTCCCGCCTCGCCGTCCAAGGCTGGGGTTCCCGCACGCAGTCTTTCCAGGTGGATAACACCTGTGGCGGTCGCGACGCGCTCATCACCTCGGTCAACGCTGCCGTCGGCTCGCGCCGCGCCCGGCTCGAGAATACCGTGCGTATCGATGGCCCTGGCGCAGACGTCCGCCTCTATGGCATCAGCGTGGCCACCGGCGAACAAGAGTTCGACCAACGCACCCTGCAGATTCACACGGCGGGCCAGGCTAAGTCCGACCTCCTCTTTAAGAACGCGCTATTGGGTAAGGCCCGCACGATCTTCTCCGGCCTCATCAAGGTCGCGCCGGATGCCCAGCGCACGGACGCCTACCAGACGAACCGGAACCTCCTGCTCTCGCCCGACGCGGAAGCGGATTCCCTGCCCGGCCTGGAGATCGAAGCTAACGATGTGAAGTGTTCGCACGGTGCGACGACCGGCCAGGTCGACGAGAACGAGCTCTTCTACCTGCGGACCCGTGGCATTCCGCTGGAAGTCGCCCAAGAACTCCTCGCCCAAGGCTTCCTCGAGGAAGTCATTGCCAAGGTCGAGGACGAGGAAGGGGCCGAAGCCCTCCGCGGCATGCTGAGCGCCAAATTCCACCAAGTTTAATTTATGAGCGAAGATACCACCGGCCAACGCCACGCCCCTAGCCCACACGACCGAACCCTCGCGCGCGATGTGCAAGCGACTGTCATTCCCGCGGGTGAACCCGCGGTGCTCCCGGCGGGAACTAAGGTCACCATCACCCACCGACTCGGTGGCAACTTCACCGTCGTCTGCGACTCCGGCATGTTCCGAATCAAAGGCACGGACGCCGAAGCCCTCGGTGAGCAGGTGCCGTCCGATGCCACGGAGAACGAAGGTAAGACCGACGCCTATGGTTCCGTCGGCACCGCTGAACATGCTGGCCACACCGGCAAGCCTTCCGACGAAGCCGTCTGGGAAAGCCTTAAGAAGGTCTTCGATCCGGAAATCCCGGTGAACATCGTGGACCTCGGCTTGGTCTACTCGCTCAAGGTCGAGGCACTCGATAACTCTCCTGACCGCCACAGCGTCGTCGTCGCCATGACCTTGACCGCTCCGGGTTGCGGCATGGGTCCAGTCATCGCCGAAGACGCACGTAACCGAGTGCTCTCGGTGCCAGGCGTCAACCAGGCGCAGGTCAGCATCGTCTGGGACCCACCGTGGACCCAGACCATGATTTCCGAAGACGGCAAGATGCAGTTGGGGCTTATCTAAAGGGCACCAAAGGGGCCCTTTAGAGGGGACTAGTTGACCAAGTGACCTACTGACCAGCGGGGACTAAGCACGGGGGGCCTTCTTTTGTCTTCCCGCAGGATATAAACTTCCCGATGGTAAGGAACCGCCGAGCCCCCCGGCGGTCATCCTTTCCTTACCCTATGAAGTCGTCTCTCCGCTCTGCGTTCCTTGGCTTGGCCCTCGCCGCCTTGGCCGTTGCCCCGCTCGCCGCTGTGCCCGCTGCCCCCGAGGACGCGCGCTTCAAGGTCGAGAAGCTACTGGGCGACATCCCGCAGCCGATGACGACCGAGATGGGGCCAGACGGTCGGCTCTACTTCAACGAATACGGCGGCTTGCTCAAGGCCATCGACCTCAAGACGAAGCAGGTAAAGGTCATCGGCAAGCTCGAGGTCTTTCTGCAGCAGGAAAATGGCTTCCTGAGTTTTGCCCTCGACCCCAAGTTCGCCGAGAACGGCTGGGTCTACTGCCTCTACTCTCCCATCGGCTTTGATGGTCAATCCATCTCGCGCTTCACGATTAAGGACGACGTGCTCGACCTCAAGAGCGAGAAGGTCCTCCTGCGCTACGACGAACAACGCAAGGAGTGCTGTCACCACGGAGGCAGCATGCTCTTCGGTCCGGACGGTAACCTCTACTGGTCGGCCGGTGACAACACGCACCCCTTCGGCGACAGCCAAAGCTACTCGCCCGCGGATGAACGTCCGGGTCGCCTCCCGTGGGATGCGCAGAAATCCGCTGCCAGCACCATGAGCCTTGCGGGTAAGGTGAACCGTATCCGCCCGAAGCCTGACGGCACGTACGAGATCCCGGCTGGTAACCTCTTCCCTGTCGGCACGCCCAAGACCCGTCCCGAAATCTATGCCATGGGTTGCCGCAATCCCTGGCGCCTCTCCATCGACCGAGCCACGGGCTTCGTCTACTGGGGCGAAGTCGGCCCCGACGCCAACGCCGACGGCCCCCGCGGCCCGCGCGGCTACGATGAGATCAACCAGGCCCGCAAGGCTGGCAACTTCGGCTGGCCTTACTTCGTCGGCGACAACTACGCGTACGCCAAGGTCGACTTCGCCACAAATACCGTCGGGGCCTTCGCTGATCCGGCGCACCCGCGCAATACGAGCCCCAACAATACGGGCTTGAATGACCTACCGCCCGCGACCCCGGCATTTATTTACTGGCCGTATAAGAGCCCGAAGAAGTGGCCCGAACTCGGCGAAGGCGGCCGCACCGCCTGCGCGGGCCCGGTCTTCCACTACTCCGCCTCGTTCGAAAAGACCGATGGCTTCCCGGAATACTTCGACCGTTGCTTACTCTTCTGGGATTGGCAGCGACCATTCATCAAGTGGGCGCGCCTCGACGCCGAGTCGAACCTTGTCGGCATCGAACCGTTCACGAACGGTAAGGTCGTCACGGGTAATTCTGGCGAGCAGGTCAAGAAACTGCAGCCCGCGATCGCCAATGGGGCTACGCTCATGAAGCGCCCCGTGCACGCCGTTTTCGGTCCTGATGGTTGTCTCTACTTCATGGATTACGGCGAGACCTGGGGGGCGAACCACGACAGCGGCCTCTACAAAATCTCCTACCTCCGCGGCAACCTGCCCCCTATCGCCAAGGCCGCGGTCTCGGTCGGCTTCGGTAAAGCCCCGCTGGCCGTGAAGCTGAGCGCGGCCGGTTCGAACGACCCCGAAGGGAAAGCCTTAGCCTACAGTTGGAAACTCCAACCCGGCGATCGTAAGCTCGGTGAAGGCGCAGAGCTATCCACGACGCTCGCCGAGGCCGGTAATTTCTCGATCGAACTTACGGTCAAAGATGCCGACGGCGGCGAAGCCATCTCGAGCGTGCCCGTCGTCGTCGGCAACACGCCGCCGCAGGTGCGTTTCACCTCTCCGCAGGACGGCGACTTCTTCACACCTGGCCAGAAGGTGACCTTCCAGGTAGCGGTGCAGGACGCCGAAGACGGGAGCTCGGCCAATAAGGCCCTCGAGTTTAGCCTGCGCGCGTTCGTGTCATCGGCCTTCGTTGCTGGCGACGGCAAGACTGAGTCGACCGACCCCGGCCTGACGCTCATGCGCCAAAGCGATTGCCTCAATTGCCATGCGACCGAAACGCAGCTCGTCGGCCCATCCTTTGTCGCCATCGCGGACAAGTATCGCGGCGTGAAAGATGCCTCCGAGACCTTGAACAAGAAAGTCCGCCTCGGTGGCAACGGCGTCTGGGGACAGATCCCGATGCTCGCCCACCCGCAGCATACCGTCGATGAAGTCGCATTCATGTTGCGCTGGATTCTCGTCCTCGAGAAGGGCAAGGGTGGCCCGTCAATCACCCGCGGACTCGCCGGCGAAATTACCGCACCGAAAGCCGACAAGGCCGGCCAGTTTGTACTAGAAGCCACCTACACCGATGCTGGGGCCGCGCCCGCAGGTCCGCTCGCGGGCAAAGCCATAGTCGCCTTGCGCACGCGTCGCATCGAAGCGGAAACGGCTGAACTCGATGGCCCAAAGAATACGGGCAAGGTCGTGGGTTCCACCAACCACGGCCATACCTTGAAATTCGCGAACCTCAACCTCGCCGACAGCCACAGCCTCACCGTCTTCGCTTCCGCGGGCGGCGCCACCAAGGGCAGCAAGGTGGAAGTCCACCTGGATAAGCCCAGTGGCCCTGTCGTCGCGACCGTCGATATCACGAACACCGGCGATTGGAGCAAGTATACCGAGAACAAGGCGCCCTTGGCCGCCTCGACCGGACGTCACGATGTTTACCTAGTCCTCGTCAACCCAGGCAAAGGCGGGCTGATGAACATCGACTGGATTCAGTTCAACCCTTGAGGCCAAGAGACTACGGACGTCGGAACCCATGGGACCGCCCATGGGTTAGCCTACCCTAAGCAAAGTGACGGAAGTTTCGCTTTGCCCGCGAAGGTCTAGCCGTCAGGATTATGCGTCCGTCCCGCACCTCGTGTCCGACTCTGTCCCTAAGCCCAAGCCCCTCGACCCTTTCGACCCCGAGGTTATTGCCCGTTCCAACCGGGCCATCTTGGTGGGGCTCCAGCGGCAAGGCGAGACGGCCGCGGAAGCTCAGTCGCTCCTGAACGAATTGCATGAGCTCGTCGAGAACCTCGGCGTGGAGATTCGCGGCTCGCTGATTGCCCGCATCCGCGAAGAAAGCCCGCGCCACCTGGTCGGCTCCGGCAAGATGGAGGAAATCTCCAAGCTCGCGCACGACAAAGAATGTGGCCTGGTCATCTTTGACGATGAACTCACGCCGGCCCAGCAACGCAACTGGGAGAAAGATTCCCTCGGCCTGCACGCGATTGATCGGCAGGAAGTCATCTTAGACATCTTCGTCTCGCGGGCGAAGACCAAGGAAGCCGTTTTGCAGGTTGAGCTCGCCAAGCTCCAGCAGCAACTGCCGCGCCTCAAGCGCCTCTGGTCGCACTTGGACCGCCAGCGTGGCGGCGGCGCGATGCAGCGTGACGCCGGCGAGACGCAGATGGAAATGGACCAGCGCAAGATCCGGGACAAGATTGCGAAAGTCCGGCGCGACCTTGCCGCCGTCGTAGCGCAGCGCGCCACGCAACGTAAGCAGCGCCAACGTATTCCCTTACCGACCGTTTCAATTGTCGGCTACACCAACGCGGGGAAATCCTCGCTGCTCAATAAACTCACAGGCTCGGACGTCCTCGCAGTGAACCAGCTCTTTGCGACGCTCGACCCGACGACCCGACGCCTTGCATTACCCTCTGGCCGCGCGATGCTCCTGACCGACACCGTCGGTTTCGTCCGCCGCCTCCCGCACCGTCTCGTCGAAGCCTTTAAGGCGACCTTGGAAGAAGCGATTCAAGCCGACTACCTGATTCACGTCGTCGACCTATCTTCCCCCGAACGCGAGAAGCATGCGCAGACGACCCTGCAGGTCCTCCAGGAAATCGGCGCGGGCGACCGTCCGATCATCACAGTACTCAACAAGGCAGACCTCGTGGATGAAGTAGTGAAGTCGGAGGCCAAGTCCGTGCACCCGGGGGCCATCCTTTTTAGTAACTTTACTGGCCAAGGCATCCCCGAGTTACAGGAGCTCTTAGAGTCCTGCGCGTCCGAGCGTGACAAAAAGGTCACCTTACTCCTCCCCCACGACCAATATGCCCTCTTGGCCAAACTACACGCTGGAGCCACCGTTTTATCGAGTAAATCAGAGGATAATGGCACCCGCGTCGAAGCCGTCGTCCCGGCCCGCCTCCAGGCCCTGGTCCAGCCCTGGGTCGTGGCTTAGTGATTTTTTGCTCCCCAAAGCCGAAACTTCCCCCTAATTGTCGGGTTCTAATATCGTAATACACCCCTATGCGTCACCTCGCCCTCCTCTCCCTCCTCGTCACCGCCTCGGCCTTTGCCGCCGACGCCCCCAAGGCCAACGCTGATCGCGAAAAGGCTTGGAAGGCTGACATCTTCCCGATGCTCGAAAAGAGCTGCGCAGGTTGCCACGGCAAGGACACGACCAAGAAGGCCAAGGGCGGCTTCAACATCATGACCCTCGAGTCCGCTGCCAAGGGTGGTAAGGAAAACGGCGCCGGCATCACCTGGGGCAACACCGCCAAGAGCGCGATTTACACCCTCTCCGAACTCGGCGCCACCAAGCGCGACGAAGAACTCGCCATGCCCCCGAAGAAGGCTAAGTCCGAGCCCCTGACCAAGGAACAGCTCGCTAAGCTCAAGGCCTTCATCGAAGCCAAGTAAGCCGAGGCCGTCAGGCCCCCACGAAAGCCCGCGATGCAACCCGCGGGCTTTTTTTGTGTCTAATGCGTAGAAACCACACGCACATAATCGCCACACCCCGTGCCGCGACTTCCGTTTGACCCACCACGACGAGCACGTCATAAACTATGTGCACCCTAACCCCTTTAAAAATATGTCCGACCAGTCCCCCCTTACTAAATACGCCCGCCTCTGGATTGCCTTGAGCGCGAACCTCTTGCTCGTGCTGCTCGCCTGGTACCTCCCGAACGATGAAAAGAGCCGCGGTCCAGCGCTACTCTCCATCGCCGGACACCAGCACTTCGTCCTGCTGCATTTTCCGGTCGCAATCCTGATGCTCATTCCGTTCTTCGAAATCTGGGATCGCCACAACGAAGCCAGCCTCTTGATTCGCCGACTCAGCCTCTTGGGTGCCGTCAGCATCTGGGCTACTTGCGTGTTCGGCATTTTCGAAATGCATTTCAACGGCTCAGAAGATTATAACGATTTAGACTCACACCTCAAGACTGGCATCGCCGCATCGTTCATCGCTAGTGCTTCATGGCTACTGATCTTCCAAAGCTGGAGCGACCGCGTATTGGCGCAAATTATCGCCGTAGTGGCCATGACCATCGCTGCACACATCGGCGGGGATAGAGTCCACGGGGATCTCTTTAAGCCGAACAAGGAGTCGTTGAAGGCGACCGAACCCAAGGCCACGGCGGAGCGGCCGCCTATTCCGCTCGGCTGAACAGACTAGCCGTTCGCCTCCGGACTAAGTTTGCGCCCGGCTCCCCCTCGCCTCGCCTCCCCACCCGCCGCCCACCGATGCAAGTCTCCCTGCTGCTCTGCGTCGGCACGCTCGCGGCCGCACCCCTCACGTTGAAGAAGGCCGAGCCGGCCGTATCGCTCAGCCCGACGCAGAAAGCCGACTACGCCCAGGTGATTCAACCGCTGTTCGATGCACACTGTGTGTCGTGCCACGGCCCGAAGAAGGAGAAGGGTAAGCTGCGCCTCGACTCACTCGAGGCCACGCTCAAGGGCGGCAAGAACCCGACGTTCACGCTTGGCCGGCCCGACAGCAGCATGCTGCTGGCCCGCGTCTTCCTGGAGCGCGGCGCCGGCGATGTCATGCCGCCCAAGGCCGAGCGGCCGCTGACCGAGAAGCAGAAGGAAGCGCTTTACAGCTTCGTCGAAGGACTACCGATCCCCGCCGACCTCGCGAAGGCTGCCAAGGCCGACACCCAAGCCGCCCTGGCCGCGGCCAAGCCGAGCGCCCGCACCGATTCCCCGACCCGGAAGTAAGTTTGGTTTGCCCAACCCCCGCCCCCCTCCCTTTATCCCCTTACCCCCATGAACCTCCGTACCCTCCTCGCCCTCGCCCTCCTCGCGGGTCTGGCCACGCCCACCATCGCCGACGAAGCGAAGCCTCTGCGCGTCCTCGTCGTCGCCGGCGGTTGCTGCCACGACTACGCCAACCAGAAAGATATCCTCAAGAAGGGCATCGAAGCCCGCGTCAACTCCACCGTCACGGTGATCTATGACGCCACCAAGAGCACCAAGCCCCTCTTCGAACTCTACAAGAAGGACGGCTGGTACAAGGATTTCGACGTCGTCGTCCATGACGAGTGCGCCGCCGACATCACCGACCCGGCCTACCTCGAGAACATCCTTAAGGCCCACCGCGAAGGCGTCCCCGCCATTAACCTCCACTGCGCCATGCACAGCTACCGCTGGGGCAAGTTCCAGCAGCCAGTGAAAGCCGGCGACGATAACTCGCATTGGTATGAGATGCTCGGCCTCCAGTCCACCGGACACGGCGCCCAACTCCCGATTGCCATCAAGTTCACCGACAAAGATAGCCCTATCACCAAGGGCATCGCTGATTGGACTACCGTCAACGAAGAGCTTTACAACAACGTCCAGGTTCTGACCGGTAAGGGTCTCGCCAACGGCACCCAGACCACCCCGGAGAAGAAGGACAAGGCAGGCAAGGTCTCTCCAGCCAAGGAAAACACTACGATCGTCGCCTGGACCAACGAATATGGCCCCAAGAAGACCCGCATCTTCTCGACCACCATTGGACACAACAACGCCACCGTCGAAGACGCTCGTTACCTCGACATGGTCGCCCGCGCTGTTCTCTGGTCGGTCAACAAGATCGACGCTGACGGTAAGGCCCTCCCTGGCTACGAAGCCAAGAAGGTCGAAGCCACCAAATAAGGCCGGCCGCCTCCCTGCAAAACCCCGGTGCTCCCGGGGTTTTTTGTGTCCATTAACTGGGACGAATAGGGCCGCCGCACCCTGCCCCTTGTGTTTTCCTAGCGGTAGCCTAAGTTTCGGCCACCCCACATCCCCATGAGCCTGCTCCGACTTGTGCCTCTGTTCTACGCCGTTGCCTCCTTGGCTGCGGACCCCACACCACCCAAACAGCCGCTTTGGGAGGGCGTCGCTCCGGGATTGAAGTCCGACGAAGCTCCGCTCCCCACCAAGGCCAGCTACACGGTGCACCTAGCCGAGAAACCTAACGGCGCCGCAGTGATTATTTGTCCAGGCGGCGGTTACGGTGGCTTGGTCGTCGGCGGCGAAGGCCACGGTATCGCCAAGTGGCTAAACGCCCAAGGCATCACCGGCATCGTTCTGGAATACCGTCTCCCCGCCGGCCACGACAAGGTCCCGCTGCTCGACGCGCAAAAGGCGCTGACGCTAACGCGCGCCCATGCCGCCGAATGGAAGATCGACCCGAAGAAAGTTGGCATCATCGGCTTCTCCGCTGGCGGCCACTTGGCAGCCACCGCGGCGACACACTTTACCACCGAGAACCGTCCTGACTTCGCCATCCTCGTGTACCCAGTGATCACGATGAGCGTCGGCACGCATGGCGGGTCGAAGAAGAACCTCTTAGGCGCGACCCCTTCGGACGAACTCGCCAATTTCTATTCAAACGAGAAGCAGGTCACCAAGGACACTCCGCCCACGTTTCTGGCACATGCCCTCGACGATAAAGCCGTGCCGATTGAGAATAGCCGCCTGTTCCAGCAAGCCTGCCAAGCCAAGGGAGTGGCCTCTAAGCTACTCGAACTCCCTAACGGTGGCCACGGACTGAACGGCTACAAGGGCCCCTCATGGGACGCTTGGCAGAAGCAGTCCTTGGAATGGCTCCGCGACCAGAAATTCATCCCCTAAACCTGCAACCAAAACGCTTTTCCGCTGACTCACCTTTAACCCCTATGCGCCTCCCCGCCCTCCTTTGCGCCCTTAGTATCGCTGCCTTGACCGGCTATGCGGCCGACGCCCCCAAGCCCACCGCCCCTAAGGCTCCCGCCCCCAAGAATGTGGAGCCGCCGGTCTACATGACCGTCGAGACGGCCGGACCCGACTTCCCGCTGCAGGGCGAATACGCCGGCGAAAGCCTCGGCGCAGACGTCATCGCCCTCGGCGACGGCAACTTCCGCCTTGTCCTGCACAAAGGTGGCCTCCCCGGCGCCGGCTGGGATGCTTCGGCCAAGACCGAAATGGAAGCTAAGCGCGACGGTGACGTCGTCCGTTTTAAGGACGTCGCAGAACTGAAGGGCGGCGTACTGACTGTCGGTGCCGCTACGCTCAAGCGCCTTGAGCGCCACAGCCCGACCGAAGGCGCTAAGGCCCCGGCAGGTGCGGTCATTCTCTTCGATGGAAATAATTCCGATGCTTGGAACGGTGGACATCTGGATGAGCGGAAGCTCCTTGCCGCTGGCACGACGTCTAAGCAGGCCTTCCAAAGCTTCACTCTACACCTTGAATTCCTCCTGCCTTTCAAGCCCCTCGGCCGTGGCCAAGGCCGTGCAAATAGCGGCGTCTATGTGCAGAACCGCTACGAAGTACAGGTCCTCGATAGTTTCGGCCTCAAGGGCTTGGACAACGAATGCGGCGGCGTCTACCAGAACAGTGCGCCCAAGGTGAACATGTGCTTCCCGCCGCTGCAGTGGCAGACCTACGACATAGAGTTCACCGCTGCTAAGTTTGATACCAACGGCAAGAAGACCGAAAATTCGATCCTCACCGTGAAGCACAACGGCGTCGTCGTGCAGGATAAGCTCTCGCTCAAGGGCGCGACCCCTGGCGGCGGTTTTAAGACCGAAGTCCCTGCGCCCGGACCCTTCCAACTCCAAGGCCACGGCAACCCGGTGTATTACCGGAACGTTTGGATCGTGGAACAGAAGTAGGTCGGAGATAGGGGGCTGGTTGGCTAGAGTATGGTTGGCTAGGGGAAATGCTGTTCCAGCCTGCGGGTGTGTATACCTAGGAAATAGATGACTGACTTAATCCGTGCCACCTCGAACCGACGCGGATTCATCCATGGCATGGAGCAGCACCAAAGACTTGGACCAGTCAGGACCTACCGTGACCTTATCGTCTGGCAAAAAGGCAAACAGTTGGCAATCGACGTTTGCCTGCTTTGCGAAACACAAGGCATGCGTAGTCGCTTTGGACTCCGAGACCAAATGACTCGAGCCGCCATCTCGATTCCCTCCAACATAGCGGAAGGGGATGAACGCGGCTCCAATAAGGATTCGTTAAAATACCTGATTATAGCCCGAGCCTCGCTGGCCGAACTTGAAACCCAAATTGAGATAACTATCGGCCTGAACGCAATTAATGCTGAAGAATACGACAAACTGCACTTACAAGCACAGGAAGTCGGTCGGTTGATCGGCGGGACCATCCGGATGCGCCAGCTGCGCCTCAACGGCAGCCCACCTGAAGAAGCTAAGTGAGTAGGTTGGAGATAGGGGACTGGTTGACTAGAGTATGGTTGGCTAGGGGATGGTAGGGACGTGGCTTCGCCGCGCCCTTCTTGCGATTGGAGTGCAAGGCGAAGCCTTGCCCCTACCCGCGAGCGTTGCTCGCGAGAGGCAGCTAGGTCGTGACGCCATCCCGACCCTACCCGAGGCAATGAGGACCGCACGTGGTGCGGTCCCTACCTAAGGCAGTAGAAAGGGGGCCGGAGAACTGGAAGTGGGTGTCTTGGATTCTTACGTAATCCGTCCTCTGAACTCTGCACTCTGCGTTCTTCGTCTTTCCCCTATACTCCATACTCCAGCCAACCAATCCCCTATCTGCTTTGCTTTTTAGGGTTTCTTGGGCTCTATCGCCCCATGGAAATCATTGTCATGGGCTGCGGCACTTCCCAAGGGGTCCCCTTGGTCGCGCATGATAATGCCGGGCTAGACCAAGCGAATCCGAAAAATTGGCGGTCACGCACGAGCATTCACGTGGTCATCGAAGGACACCACGTCCAGGTCGACGCAGCTCCGGAGTTCCGCCTGCAGTGCCTGCAGAATAAGATTCCGGCGGTCGACACGTTCATCCTGACGCACGGGCACGCGGACCACGTCCTCGGTATGGACGACCTCCGCCAATACTGCACGAACAACGGCGGTGCCGCGATTCCCGTCTACAGCACCGAACAGGGCCTCAAGCGAGTCGAGGCGATCTATCCTTACGCCATCGGCGCAGCTGCCTCGCCTGGTTATATCGCGCTCGACCTGCACCGCATGCCCGCGGAACTCATGCTTCCCGGCGGAGGAGTCGTGCGTTCGATTCTTTTACCCCACGGGTCAGAGCCGACCCTAGGCCTAATCTTTGAAGAGCCCTCCACGGGCACGAAGTTTGTCTACTACACCGACTGCAAGACGGTGCCCATGCCAGCGGTGAACCTCGCAATGGACTGTGATTTAGCGATTCTAGACGGCCTGCGCCCGAACTTCCACCCGACGCATATGACCATCGGTAAGGCCTGCGAAGTCGCCGGTGAGATTCGCGCCAAACAGGCGTATGTCACGCACATGACCTTCCAGATCGACTACGACACGTACACGGAGTCGCTGGCGAAGGAATTCCCTAAAGTTGGCCTTTGCTATGACGGCTTGAGGATTCAGTTAGGTTAACCCTTAAGGCAGAAAAGAGTCTTTCCTAGGTCCGGGATTCCTCCAAGGTAGGGGTATTCCTCATGAAGACCCTCCTACTCGCCCTCCTCGTCGCTGGCACCGCCTACGCGGCTGACCCCGTCAAGTTGACCCTCGAAGACTTTACCGACGGCAACGGCGCCAAGCCTGGTGCTGGTTGGACCACGGAAGAAGGTGGCGTCATCCACCTCACTCCGGGCAAGGGCAGCGGCTTCCTGGTTTCTAAAAAGGAATATGCTAGCTTCGAGATGGAGTGGGATTGGAAGCTCGCTGATACCGGCAACAACGGCATCAAGTATTGGGTCGCGAGCATCAAGGACGCCAAGGGCAAGGGCGAGTGGCTCGGCATCGAGTACCAGATGATCGACGACGACAAGCACCCCGACGGCAAGCGCGGCGGGTCGCATAATTCCGGTAGCATCTATGACCTCATCGACTCGGCCAAGGACAAGGTCCTCAAGCCCATCGGCGAATGGAACCACAGCCGCGTCGTCATCAAGAACGGCAAGATTGAACATTTCCTCAACGGCAAGCTATGCTCTTCGGTCGACACGAAGTCCGACGAATGGAAGGCCGCCCTCGCCAAGAGCAAGTTCGCCAAGAAGACCGGCTTCGCTCCGGGCAAGGGTAAGCTCATGCTCACCGAGCACGGCGACCCCTGCTGGTTCAAGAACCTGACCATCAAGGAACTGGAATAAGCCGTCCGGAAGGACGGATATTTCAGAGGACATGGGGCGGGCTAAGACTACGGGCTAAGGCTGGGTCGTTTTCCCCCTATACTCCTTACTCAAGCCAACCAGCCCCCCTTCGGGCCTTTGCTCCCTCTTGCCTTTCTAGCCTGATTCACTTCTCCTCACACTCCCGTGTTCGCCAACCTCACCGAGAAACTTACCAAGGCCCTCCGCGACCTCCGCGGGCTGTCCAAGCTCACCGAGGAGAATATCGCCCCAGCCTTGAGCGAGGTGCGCTCAGCGCTGATGACGGCCGACGTCAATTTCAAGGTCGCCAAGGATTTCACCGAGCGCGTCAAAGTCGCCTGCCTCGGGACCGCCGTCGTTGAGTCCGTCAACCCCGGCCAGATGGCCGTCAAGGTCGTCTCGGACGAGCTCACCAAGCTGCTCGGCGAAGGCGCCCGTCCGCTCGCCCCGACCCGCCCCCTCCGCGTGTTGCTCGTCGGCCTGCAGGGCTCTGGCAAGACCACCAGTGCGGCCAAGCTCGCCAAGCACCTCGTGAAGAAGGAAGGCGTTCGCAAGCCATCGCTCGTCGCCGCTGACTTACGTCGCCCTGCGGCCATCGACCAGCTCGAGACCCTCGCCAAACAGGAAGGCTTTGATTTCCGCGCCGATCGCGACGCCACCGACGTCGCCGCCATGGTGGGGCGCCTCGTCAAGGACGCCGAAGCCGCCGGCTCCGACGTCGTCATCGTCGACACCGCCGGCCGCCTCCAGATCGACGGCGAGTTGATGGACGAAGTCCGCCGCGTGCGCGAGGCCTTTCAACCGCACGAGGTCTTCCTCGTCGCCGACGCCGCCCTCGGCCAACAGGCCGTCGACGTGGCCGCCAAGTTCCACGAATCCACGCCCCTCACCGGCATCATCCTGACTAAGCTCGACGGTGATGCCCGCGGTGGTGCGGCCCTGTCGATGAAGACCGTCACTGGCGTGCCCATCCGCTACATGGGCACGGGTGAGAAGTCGGGCGACTTCGATACCTTCCACCCGGAGCGTATGGCCCAACGTATTTTGGGCATGGGCGACGTCGTCTCCCTGGTCGAAAAGGCGCAGGAGGTCGTCGACCACAAGGAAGCTGAACGTCTGGCCGAGAAGATGAAGAAGGCCGACTTCGACCTCGAAGACTTCCTCGCGCAGATGGCGCAGATGAAGAAGATGGGGCCGCTCGGAGACATCATGAAGATGATGCCGGGCATGGGCAACGTGCAGGTCGGTGCCCGTGAAGAGAAGATGCTCGGCAAGACCGAGGCCATTATCCTTTCGATGACGCTCAAAGAGCGCCGCAAGCCCGATATCCTCAATGCCTCGCGCCGCGCGCGTATTGCCAAAGGTTCGGGCACACAGGTCAGCGACATCAACGCGCTCATCAAACAGTTCACACAAATGCGCGAGATGATGCGCATGATGAAGGGCGGCAAGGGCAAGGAACTCATGCGCCGGATGGGCCAGATGGGCGGCGGCCGGGGAGGCTTCCCCGGTGGCGGTTTCCCGGGCGGAGGCTTCCGCTAAGCCGATGTCCCAGATGCACCCGTTTGACCCTGCCCTGCTTTCCCGTCGGGGCTGGATCTTTGACTGCGACGGTACCCTCGCGGCTTCGATGTGGATTCACCACCGCAGCTGGACCCACATCATCAGTAAGCAGCTGGGCCAACCGTTCGACTTCCCCTGGCCACTCTTCTGCTCGATGGGCGGCATGTCCGCCGTCGATACCTGTAAGCGCCTCAAGGCTGATTACGGCTTCGACTTGGACGTGGAATTGCTTCTGGCCGATGGGCATGCCTTCCTCGAGGAACACCTCGAGAAGGATGTCACTGCCCGCCCCGAGGTGGTCAACATCGTGCACCACGTCCGTGGGCTGGGCCACAAGACCGCCGTCGCTTCGGCCGGCCGCAAGGCCCACGTGTATGCGACCCTCAACCGGATTGATATCACGCACCTCTTCGACGCCATCATCACGGCCGAGGACGCTGCGCGTTCTAAGCCGCACCCGGACCTCTTTCTCGCCGCCGCCGCTCGCATTGGCGTAGACCCGCGCGACTGCGTTGTTCTGGAAGACAGCCCGCGGGGCAAGGAAGCCGCCGACGCCGCTGGCATGGAATGTATTTTAGTGGAGCCGGCGTAAACGCCCTTCGCCTAAACGCTGCTGAAGATTACACTTCAGCAACTCTCACTCATGTCCGAGCGCTTGAGCGAAGGGTGATCTTATCGTCAACCTACAGGAGTCATGCCCGCCACCCTGTGCCACTACTCACACTATGCACGACCATCGTGTATATCACCCTTGACATCATGCATGCTTAGCGTGCATAGTGCTTTCCTCACGTGATCGCCACGTTCGCCTGCCGAGCCACACATTTGCTTTGGCTCGGTCAAAGACCACCCGAACTGCCAGCGACAATCCAACAGACCGCCCTCCGCAAACTCACCCAGCTCCAAGCTGCCACCACGCTCAACGACCTCCGCATCCCTCCGGGCAACCGACTCCAGCCGCTCCGCGGAGACCGCCAAGGGCAGCACAGCATCCGCATTAACGACCAATATCGACTTTGTTTCCGCTGGGTAGGCCGCGAGGCCTTCAATATCGAAATCACCGACTATCACTAATCCTTATGAAAAAGAAGCTCCTCAACGTCCACCCGGGCGAACTACTCCGTGAGGAGTTCCTGAACCCGCTCGGCATCACGGCCTATCGCCTGGCCAAGGGCGCCTGCCTGCCGCACCAGCGCGTCAACGAGATCCTCAAGGAACGCCGCGGCATCACCGCCGAGACCGACCTACATCTCTGCGCCTATCTCGGGTTAGAGCCTGGCTACTGGCTGCGCGTCCAGCTCGCCTATGACCTCAGGGAGGCCGTCAACACCATCGGGGACAAGGTCAAAGCGTCTATCAAGCCGCTGCAGGCGGCTTGAGTCGAATCGACTCAACGAGGACACGACGTGGTCGTGTCCCTACCTCTGAAAGCACAAAAAAGGACGGCACTGAGTGCCGTCCTTTTACTTAGAGGCGATTACTTCTTTAGTTTCGCGCAGAAGCGGGCGAGGCGCTCGAGACCCTGGGCGATGACTTGGTCGGAGGTCGCGTAGCTGAGGCGGATGTAGCCTTCGGAGCCGAATGCGGAACCTGGGACGACGGCCATCAGTTCTTCCTCAAGTAGGCGATCGGCGAACTGCGTAGAGGTCAGGCCGAAGGACTTGATATTCGGGAAGAGGTAGAACGCGCCCTGCGAGCGGTAGCAGGTCAGGCCAGGGATGGCATTGAGGCCGGCGAGGAGGTTGAGGCGACGCTTGTCGAAGACTGCGCCCATCTCAGCGAGGGAGGCCTTGGCCTTGTCGGGGTGCTGGTGCACCGCGAGGGCGCCGAACTGAGCGAAGGTGGTGGCGTTGGACGAGATCTGGCTCTGGAGGTCGGCCACGGCGGCGGCGAGGGCCTTATCGGAGGCCACTAAGGTACCGAGGCGCCAGCCGGTCATGGAATAGCTCTTAGCGTAGCCGGAGACAGTGATGGTCAGGCGGGCGGCTTCAGGCGAGAAGGTCGCCGGGCTGCAGGTGGTCTGGCCGTCGTAGACGAGGTTCTCGTAGATTTCGTCGGACATGATCCAGACGTTAGCCTGCACGCAGATAGCCACGAGGGCTTCGAGCTCGGCGCGGGTATAGACGGCGCCGGTCGGATTCGATGGGCTGTTGATGATGACCATGCGCGTCTTCGGGGTGAGCGCGGCGGTCAGCTGGGCAGGGGTGATCTTGAAACCGGTGACATCCTCGGCGTTGACGACCACGGGCGTGCCGCCGGCGAGCTTCACCATCTCAGGGTAGCTCACCCAATACGGGGCGGGGATGATGACTTCATCTCCGGCGCTGATCGTGGCGAGGATGGCGAGGTAGCAGGACATCTTGCCGCCGGGGGAGACGACGACGTTAGCGTCGGCGATGCCCGTGAAGCCGCGGCGGGTGTAGTCTTCGGCGATAGCCTTGCGGAGAGCGGGGATGCCCGGCGTGGGTGCATACTTCGTCTGGCCATCGGCGAGGGCCTTGGCGCACGCATCCTTGATGAATTGCGGGGTATCAAAGTCGGGCTCACCGACGCCGAAGCCGACGACATCCTTGCCAGCGGCCTTGAGGGCCTTCGCCTTGGCATCGACGGCGAGGGTCGGAGAAGGGGCAACATTGCGGGCCCAAGAGGAGAGAGCGGGATTCGACATGATTGGAACCCTGCAAAACGAAAGACCTCCGCCTCGCTTGGCAAGTCATTAGGCAACCCCACCCCAACCCTGACTAGCTGGCGCCTTCCTTAAATATCGATGGCGTCGTCCTGCTTAGGCTTCGACTGGCCGTCCGCACCTGGACCCCGCTGGGTCGCTGGAGCAGTCGAATAGCTAATGAACCAAGAACCCACCGAAATCGCCAATGAAGCCAGCCATGGGGAGCCGAGCGGCAAACCAAGCAAATTACAGACCAGTTTCAGCATCAGCACATTCGTCAGATACAGGAGGCCGAAGGTAATGAGGCCAGTCATTAGGACCTTAGGCAGCCGCAGGACGATGAAGAGAGGCAAGCAGAGCAGTAGCAGCCATATCAGCACGAACGGACGCACCCAGAGGTTCACCAAGCCGAGGAGCAGCGCGATCCAGAGGATGTTCGCGGAGGAATCCTTGATATCCAGATAGCCCAAACGCACCGCGATCAGGATACTGAGCGGTAGGGCAAAAAGACGGGCGAGAGCCAAAATGAAACGGAGTCCAGCGGACATGACTCCACATCATACCACAAGAAACCGCCCCGTCCAGCGTCAAGCGGACGCGCCCACCCTACCCTGCGTTTAGCGAGCGTGGCGGATATCTTCGCCCGAGAGAATAAAGATGACCTGCTCGGCGATATTCTTCGAGTGGTCGCCGATGCGTTCCAAGGCCTTGGAGATGAAGATTAGTTCGACGTGCGAAGCGGACACCTTGAAAGTGTCGCCGGAGTGACCGAACAAGGCCTCGTAGTTCTTACGATTGAGCGCGTCGATTTCGGCATCACGCTCGAGGACGAGGCGGGCCTTGGCGAGGTCGCCCTCGATGAAGCTGTCCAAGGCCAAGCGGAGCACCTCGCAGGCGATGATGCCTTCGGCGGGGACATGGAGTAGGTCCTTAAGCGGGCCACGCTCGGAGATGACCATGGCGCGCTTAGCGATGACGGAGGCCTCGTCGGCGATACGCTCGAGGTCGTGACCGATGTCGCGGGCCGCCAGCAAGAGGCGGACGTCGCTGCCCATCGGACCGAAGAGCGTCAGGTAGCGCATGATTTCGCGGTCAACGCGCTTCTCGAGGTCGTCGACGCGGTCGTCCATCCCGCGGACCTGAAGGGCGAGGGAATCGTCACCCTGTTCGACCGCTTGGAGGACCATCCGGGTCATATCGAGGGAGCGCTCCCCCATAAGGATGAGGTCATCGCGGAGTTGACGGAGTTCGTCGTGGAAGTGGCGTTGCATGGGCGTGTTTTCTTAGAAGTTAGGGGGGCTCAGCCGAAACGGCCGGAGATATATGCCTCGGTCTGCGCCTGAGACGGATTCATGAAGATCTTCTCGGTCGTATCGTATTCGATGAGTTTACCGAGGTAGAAAAAGGCCGTCCGGTCGGACACGCGGGCGGCTTGCTGCATCGAGTGCGTGACGATGACGATGGTGAACTGCTCCTTGAGCTCGTGGATGAGCTCCTCAATCTTGCCCGTGGCGATCGGGTCGAGGGCCGAGCAAGGCTCGTCCATCAGCAAAATCTCCGGGCGATTGGCGATGGCACGGGCGATGCAAAGTCGCTGCATCTGGCCGCCCGAGAGACCGAGGGCGCTATCCTGTAGGCGGTCCTTCACTTCGTCCCAGAGGGCCGCCTTGCGGAGCGAGGTTTCACAGGCCTCGTCGAGGATGGCCCGATCGCGCACGCCCATCACGCGGAGGGCGTAGACGACGTTCTCATAAATGGACTTCGGGAAGGGGTTGGACTTCTGAAACACCATACCAACGCGACGGCGTAAGGAGATTACTTCCAGACCTGGATCGTAGATTGAGCGGCCGTTAATGGTGATATCACCCTCGTGACGGATGCCATCAACGAGGTCGTTCATGCGGTTGAGGTTGCGGAGGAGCGTCGACTTACCGCAACCAGAAGGACCGATAAAGGCCACAACGCGACGTTCGGGCACATCGAGGGAGATGGACTCGAGGGCCTTCTTCTCGGTGTAGTAGAAATTAAAGTCACGGATGCTGATATAGTCCTTACGGCCTTCCTTGTCGGTGGCGGGGCGGACCTGAATACGAGAGGTGGTGGGGTTCATGGTGGCGGGCATGCGGACGTTTTAAAGGGTTAGAAGGAGGCGCCCTTGAAGCGAGCGCGGAGACGGTTGCGAAGCGTGATCGCACCTAGGTTAAGACACACGACCAAGACAATCAGCAGGAGCGTGGTCGCGAAGACCATCGGACGGGCGGCGTCGGAGTCGGGCGACTGGAAGCCCAAGTCAAAGATATGAAAGCCGAGGTGCATGAACTTGCGGTCCAAGTGCAGGAAGGGGGCCAAGCCATCCACGGGAAGCGTCGGGGCCAGTTTAACGACGCCGACGAGCATGAGCGGAGCGACTTCACCCGCACCGCGGGCCATGGCGAGGATGACGCCAGTCAAGATACCTGGGGCCGAAGCCGGGAGCAAAATATCGCGGATCGTCTGCCACTTGGAGGCCCCGGCAGCGAGCGAGGCTTCGCGCATGCCCCGCGGAACGGCCGAGAGGGCCTCTTCGGTGGCCACGATGACAACCGGCAAGGTCATCAGTGCCAGCGTGAGCGAACACCAGAGCAAGCCGCCGGTCCCGAAGACCGGCGTATTGTTGTTATACTTGAGCTGGTCGGCGAAGAAGAGTCGATCCAACGAACCTCCAAGGACGTAGACAAAGAACCCGAGGCCGAAGACACCGAAGACAATCGAGGGGACGCCGGCCAAGTTGTTGACGCAGATGCGGACGGCGCGCAGCACCGGGCCGTCTTTGGCATATTCGCGCAGGTAGATGGCCGCGATGACCCCAAAAGGCGTGACCAACAAACTCATGAAGACCGTCATGACGAGCGTACCAAAGATGGCAGGCATGAGACCGCCCTCCGTATTAGCCTCGCGCGGCTCATCCATGAGAAACTCGCGAAGACGTCCGAAGAAAAGGCCGACGCGCTGACTAAAGGTCATTCGATTCGGCTCCCAGGCACGGACCAAGGAGGCAACGGGTAGCGTCAGCGCCCGACCCGAAGCGTCGTGAACCTCCAGTTTTGCCGCGGAGATGGTGGCCGTCACTTCATCAGCCTCGGCCTTCAGTTCCGCGAAGCGGGTATCGAGTTTAGCTAGCCGATCGACGATGGCCTGCGTGGGCTCGCGACGATCTTCGGCCCGACGCTGGGCGATGCGCAAGGTTTCCATCTCGGCGTTCACTTCGCCAATCTGTCGGCGGTTGATGTCCGTCAACTGCTCGCGGATTTCACCGGCATGGCCGACTTCCGCCTGTACGGCCGAGAAGAATGAAGCTGCACTGGCCTCGAGGCGAACCCCCTTGGCGTCGATAAGGGCGACGGGGACCACGAAAGCCGGTCCGTTTTCCATGCGCTCGAGGCCGAGGACCGCAGGATCAACCGACTCTTGGGCGATCTTCTTTTCGTCCACCCAAATGTAGGAGCCGCCGTTGACTTCGCGAAGGCCGACTTGGTACTGGCGCTCGTAACGAGGCTCAGTGGCTAGTGAACCTGGACGAATCCGGCGCTGAGCCAATTGGCCGATATGCGTGGCGCCATCTGCTAACTTAATCGTCGGGACGGCTGGTGCCCAGAAAACCGAGAAACCATTGACGAGGACGAGCCCGAGCAAGCCGACGACCATGGCCAAGCCCACAATTAACCCAAGGCTGGTGAACCAGACCCAAGGTTCGCCCTTAGGTGTTGCAGAATCAGAAGGTTGGTTAGCCATGGCTTAGACGACCTTGTAACGCTCCCGGAGGCGCTGGCGGAGGACTTCCGCGAGGGTGTTAATAATAAAGGTGAGGAGGAAGAGGCAGCAAGCGCCGAGGAAGAGCGCGCGGAAGTGCGTATGGCCCGTCGCCGCCTCGGGGAGTTCGACCGCAATATTGGCGGAGAGCGTACGCATGCCATTGAAAGGATTGGCCTCCATCACCGGCGTATTCCCCGTGGCCATCACAACGATCATCGTCTCGCCAATGGCGCGACCAAAGCCGATCATGACCGCAGACACGATGCCAGAGATGGCCGTTGGGACAACCACGCGCCAGACGGTCTGCCAGCGACTAGCGCCACAAGCTAAAGAACCCGAAACCAGCGACGGAGGTACGTTGGACAAAGCGTCTTCGGCGATGGTGAACACCAGCGGAATGACGGCGAAGCCCATGACAAAACCGACCACCAAGGAATTACGTGAGTCGTAGGACAGACCCGTAGTTTGGCGCCACCACTCCCGGAAGTCAGAAACATTCTGGCCGGAAGCGAGGTCCTTAACCGTGAAGAAAGTGCTCTCGACCCAAGGCGCCGCGGACCAAGCCGCCCAGCCAGCGAGCAGCAGGAACGGCATCAGCCAGACGAACTCCCAACCTGGGCCAACGCGACGACGCACCGGTTGAGGCAACAACGACCAGAGATACCCAGCGCTTAAGGCTGCGGGGGCGAGCACCGTGATGACGCAGATCAGCTTCAGCAGGCTGGCATCCACGAGCGGAGCCAACCACAAGCCCGCGAGGAAGCCCAAGACCACTGAGGGCAGCGACGCCATGATTTCCATCGTCGGCTTAACGACCTTACGCCATTCGGGGCGGAGGAACTGCGAGACGTACACCGCGGCCAAAAGAGCGATGGGCAAGGCGAACAGGAGCGCGTAGATGGTCCCTTTGACGGTGCCATAGAAAAGTGGCACGAGGGAATACTTCGCCTCGAACTCATCCGCACCCGAGCTAGACTGCCAAGTGTAGGCTGGACCTTCCGCGCCTTCGTACCAGATCTTCCCGAAGAAGGCGTTGAACGAAGATTCTGGGTGATGGTCTTCCACTTCCCAGCGGCGGAGCGAGCCATCAGCACACAGCACGCTGAAGCGGTCGTAGTTGCGTGCGAACGCGACCTGACGCACGGGCGACTCCGGAGCCACGCCGTCCCAACGGATGGAACCGGTCGTCATATTGCGGACCTGCATGCGTCCACCGGCCACCGTCAGGTAGCACTTATTACCGACGGCCGGGTAGATGCCCTGCCCTGCCCCGGGCAAAACTTCGGCATCGTGAATCTTACCCCAGCGACGCAGACTACGTCCATCGGGTTGCTTTTGTGGATAGAGCGACCAGACCTCCTCCACCCCGGCACCATTGGCGAGAACGACGGAAACATTACCGAAGATGAAACCGGCGGCGGTGACACGGCGATCGGCGGAGCCTTCGAAGGGGCGGAAGGACTGCAGAAATTCAATGACCTCGCCATTCTCCGCATAGACACGCACCTCGCCATCCTTGCGCACCACGACGACGGAATCCGCGGTCGAAGGCACCAGTACACGCTCGAGGTCAGGCACGTCCGCGGCGACCGCGAAGGGCGTTCCCACGGTAATCTTCGCTTTGCCACCCAAGCCCTTACGCTCGGTGAGGCGGAGTGCAGTCAGTCGATCGCGACCGGCTTCCTGCTGACGACAAAGCAATAAACGGCCCGCTGCGCTCATCACACTCCAAGCTTCCACGCAGGGCAAGCCGGCCTTACCGACCTGAACCGGAGCACCCGCAGTCACTTGGGGATCGAGGCTACGCTGGCCTTGCTGCGAAAAATCGGCCTTATAGGTGACCTTCAGCTCACGCACCGAGCCATCGGCGAGACCCAACACGACCAAGCCGTCGCGAGGGTAGCTGCGGACCGAGGCGACCGCGGGAAGTTCGGCCTCTGGCACCCACTCACGGACCAACGTGCCATCCTTGACGCGGTGGAATCGGATGCGGCCATTGGCCTCCACGACAAAGGGTAACTCGCCGTATTCGTCCTCGCCGAACGCTTGGGCCGAAGCGGACATCGGTACCGGAGTGAGCGGCAAAACCTTTGCTCCGACGAATAGCGGAAAAACCTGAAAGACCAGGAACAGCAACATCCCTATGACCGCCAAGACAACCCCCACACCACCCACGCGAATGATGCGACCCATCCAGAGGTCGGTCAGCAATGTCAGACGGGTCACCTGAAAGCGCTCCTCGGAGGGAGCCTGCGGCGCCTTTTTGTCGGTTGTGGCCATTCGGTGTCAGGAGTGTGTCAACGGTCCTTTAAATAGGACATGCGGGGATAGCCCGCCTGGGAGGAATCGAATCGTTCCTGCCGCACTTTTGAGACCGACCGCTAAGCGGCGTGGTGGCGACAGGAACGGATTCGAATCCAAATTATTCGGCGTTGTAGTACTTCAGGGAAGCGCGGCCTTCGGCAGCCACGTCCGCGGGGAGCGGGTAGTAGCCATCCTTGACCGTGATCTCTTGGCCCTGCTTCGAGAGCACGAAGGTGATGAACTGGCTGCTGAGCTTGTCCATGTCCTTACCCGGAGCCTTGTTCACGTAGACGTACAGGTAACGAGCGAGGGGGTAGGTGCCGTTGAGGCAGTTTTCGTAGCTCGGGGCGATGAAGGGGCTGCCTTCGCTGGCGGCAAGAGGCAAGGCGATGACGCCCGAGGTTTTGTAGCCGATACCGGAATAACCGACGGCGGCAAGGTCAGCCGAAACGCCCTGCACGACGGAGGAGGAACCAGGCTGCTCCTTGACCGAGCTCTTGTAGTCGCCGTTCTTCAGGGCGTTCTCCTTGAAGAAGCCGTAGGTTCCGGAAGCCGAGTTGCGGCCGAAGACCGAAACAGTCTTGCCCGCGAGGGCGCCGGTCGCGCCGACGTCACCCCAGGTGGCGACATCTTGGCCACCGCGCTTGCGCGTCGAAGAGAAGACACCGTCCACCTGCGTCAGGGTGAGGCCCTTGATCGGGTTGTCCTTATGGACGAAGATGGCGAGGGCGTCGATGGCAACGGCGACCTTGGTCGGCTTGTAGCCAAACTTACCGGCGAAACCAGCAACTTCGCTGGACTTCATCTCGCGGCTCATCGGCCCGAGCTGCGCAGCACCCGAAGTGATCGCGGGCGGAGCAGTACCCGAACCCTTACCTTCGACCTGCACGTTAACGTTAGGGTACTTGGCCTTGAAGCCTTCGGCCCAGAAGGTCATCAGGTTGTTGAGCGTATCGGAACCCACCGAGTTCAGATTGCCGGAGACACCAGCAGCCACGGCGTAGTCGGGAAGCTTAGCGTCAACCATCGAGTTGGACTGCTGGGCAGAGGCGGCGGAAGCCGCGAAAGCCAGGAAGGCGAGGGATTTGAGGGAGGTGTTCATGTTTGGTGAGCACAGGCATCATCCCACACGATTGTTACAGTCTCGTGTCAGACGGGTGTTTGTTCGGCAATACACCCCCAGACGGAGAACTGAGCCTAAGGTGTCTTCAAAAACTCGGAAATCAGGGCATTTGACCTATTTTCGGCCTGTTCGAGTGGTAAACCGACCGGCAAACCAGGCCGTTTATGTCCAGTTTTGGTCAACCAGGCGTTCCGGAGAAGCGTCATGCTTTGGGCCAGCGGCTTGCCCTTGATGGGGTCGGCGAAAACCGCTTGTACGTTCCACTTCATCATCGGTGCTAAACCTTCCCACGTGGCTTGGGCCAGCATGAGATGGCCTTCGTCACCGGGATGAATGCTATCCCTTGCGAAAATAAATTTGGGATCGGACTTCTTCGCTGCCGCGCAGGCCGCGAGTACCTGGGTACGCACGTCGATAACTTGCCAATTGTAGCGACGCTGCTGCACCAGCCACAAAGAATACGTAGCCATCACTTGATCGTAAGCGGCCGCATCCGCAGGCTTATCGACACCGTAGGGTGGTGGCGTCAGTACCACGACCTTAGCGCCCGCTTTCAGGCAATCGGCACGCACGCTCGTTAAACCATCGCGATAGGCCTTGAAGCGTGCATCGTCGAGCGGCTGGAAGATTCCATCGTTAATCCCGTAACTAATAATCACGAGCGTTGGCTTGTAAGCCGTAAGCACGCGCCCAAGGCGTTCATGGACATCAGGCCGCACGAAGCTACCACCAGCGTGGCCGGGCTCGGATAGCCCTGAAGCGGTTTCGCTCGGCACGGCCATATTGACAATCGGAATACGGGCCAAGCCACGCTGGGCACGCATAGCGGACTCCACATGAACAACCCAGCGGCCATCGTAGGTGATGCTGTCGCCGAGAAAAAGCACCCGGGGCTCCTCTTGGTCGGCGCGCACGACGACCAGACCCAACCAGCACCAGCTTAACAACAAACGAAGCATGCCTGTAAACTGGCAGGTCGCCGACGGAGGGGAAAGGGGAAAAGGGAAGAGTTATTAACGGACAGACGAAACGCATCTTCACGCTTCTCCCCGAGGGCAAGCTTGGCATTATCCCCTACCCTGAGCTCCCCCATCCACATCAAAGGCGCCCGCACCCACAACCTGAAGGACGTGGAACTGACCATTCCGCGTCATCAGCTGACGGTGATCACTGGGGTCAGCGGCTCGGGTAAGTCCTCGCTCGCGTTCGATACGCTGCATGCCGAGGGCTCTCGCCAGTACCTCGAGTCGCTCTCCGCCAAAGCCCGTGGACTCCTGGAATCAGTCTCCCGCCCAGACGTCGACTTCATCCGTGGGCTTTCTCCTGTCGTCGCCATCGCGCAACGCACCGGCGGGAATACCAACCCCCGTTCGACGGTCGCCACGTTGACGGAAATCGCCGATCATGCTCGGCCTCTCTGGATCTTGGCGGGGGAACGCACCTGTCTTAAGGACGGGCACCCTGTCCGCCGGCGCTCCCTCGACGATAACCTCAAGTCCCTCGAAGCCATCGCCGCTGGCACGCGGCTGATGGTCATCGCCCCGGTGGCGAAGGACAAGCCGTCGATCCTCCTCGAAGCGGCCGCTGACCTCGGCCGCCGAGGCTTCACCCGCCTGCGCGTCGAGGGTAAGGTCGTCACGTTAGAGGAAGCCGAGGGTGTGCTCAAGGGGCGCGAGGCGCTCACGCTGGAAGTCGTCGTCGACCGTATCGTGGCGGGCCCTGATCAGCGAAGCCGTTTGGCTGACTCCTTGGAGTTAGCCTTCCGCGAAGGCCGGCACCGCGCGCTCGTCTTGGCCGAAACCGCCGGCGGTCTTTGGCAGGAGCACCCACTCTCCCTCCATCTCGCCTGCGAACATTGCGGCGAGACCTACGAGCCCCTGAATCCACGGACACTTTCACATAACCACCCGAGTGGCGCGTGTCCTGATTGCGGCGGCCTCGGCCGGCAACTCCGGTTTCAAGAAGGCCTCGCGATCCTCGATGAATCGCTCTCGATCAACGACGGCGTCATCAAGCCCTGGAAGTGCGGTACGCGTAAGGTACTCATCCGCCGTAACGCCATCACGCGCGCGCTGTCTGAGCAGATTCCATTCGACTTAAAAAAACCCTGGAAGGACCTCCCCGCGACCACGCGCTCGATCCTGCTGCACGGCGACCCTAAGCGCACCTACTTACTCCCGCCAGTGAAGGGCCGGAAGCCCATCGAGACTTTCTGGAATGGTATGTTCGCTGAACTCGAGCAGGCCTTCCGCACCACGACGGGTGAATCGCTCCGTCAGCGTCTCCTGCATTTTCAAGCGGGCTCGATCTGTAGCGGTTGCCAAGGGAAGCGCCTGGCGCCGGTAGCGCTTTCCCTTCGCCTCGCCAGCCTAAATATGGCCGACTTCTTAGCACTCACGATTCCGGAATCGTTAGCCTTCACAAAAGCCTTGGCGACCCACCCAGCCGTGATGCCAGCGGAAGAAGCCAGACGCGGACTCGAACAACGGCTGAACTTCCTCAACGAGGCTGGGCTGACTTACCTGACCCTTGACCGCGAAGTTGGGTCGCTTTCGGGCGGCGAAGCCCAACGTGTCCGCTTGGCCACGCAACTCGGGCTCGGGCTCGTCGGCGTCACGTATGTCTTAGACGAACCGAGTATCGGGCTTCATCCGTCGGACCACGGACGACTCATCGGCTCGCTCAAGAGCCTCCGCGACCTCGGCAATACGCTCGTCGTGGTTGAGCACGACCGCGATATGATGCTCGCCGCCGATCATCTGGTCGAGATGGGCCCGGGCGCGGGCGTGCAAGGCGGCCAAGTCATCTTCACCGGCACACCCAACGACTGCCGCCAACACGCCACGTCACGGACAGGGGCCTATCTCTCCGGCCGGGCCACCTTGGGTGGGCTCATCAAGAAGAAACCCGTCGGCAAGACCCAGCTCGTCATCAAGGGCGCGACGGAGAATAACCTGAAAGACATCACGGCACGTTTCCCGATTGGCAACCTCACGGCGGTCTGTGGTGTCTCTGGCTCTGGTAAAAGCACTTTGGCCATCGACATCCTTGCGGCCGTGGCCGCCCGCAAAATTAATGGCGCTAAGCTTGTACCCGGTAGACACGCCGGCATCGAAGGCCTCGAAAAGATTGTCGCATTCACTTCCGTCGACCAGGAGCCCATTGGTCGCAGCCCGCGCTCCAACCCAGCCACATTCACGGGTATCATGGACCTACTGCGCGACCTGTGGTCCGCGCTCCCGCTGGCGAAGGTCCGCGGTTATGGCCCAGGGCGCTTCAGCTTCAACGTGCGCGGCGGACGTTGCGAAACCTGCGCGGGCGAAGGGTCGGTGGCACTCGACATGCAGTTCCTCGGGGAAACGTTCGTCGATTGCCCGAGCTGTGCGGGACGGCGCTTTAACCGCGAAACGCTCGAAGTACGCTTCAAAGGGTTGAGCATTGCGGAAGCCCTGCACCTGACCGTCACCGAGGCGGGGGAAATCTTCAAAGCCCAGCCCCGTTTAGCCGAAAAGCTTCGTACCTTGGAAGAAGTCGGGCTCGGCTACCTCAAGCTCGGCCAAGCCGCCAACACCCTCTCGGGCGGCGAAGCGCAGCGCTTAAAGTTGGCCTCGGAACTCTCCCGACGCGATCACTCGGGACGCCTCTACGTCTTGGATGAACCCACGACCGGACTCCACTGGGACGACATCGCTAAACTCTTAAAACTCCTCGAACGTCTGCGTGACGCTGGGGCGACCCTCATCGTCATCGAACACCACGCGGACGTCATCATGGCCGCCGACTGGGTGCTCGAGTTAGGACCGGTCGGTGGCGCGAAGGGCGGCGAGCTCGTCTACGAAGGCGAGCCGGCTGGCCTTCTGCGCTGTAAAGGCTCGCCCACCGGACAGGCCATCCAGCCGGTCTGAAATCAGCCACCCGTCGGGGACGGATTTGTTTGGGCCTGGCGCTCGAGTATCTCCTGGGTAACTTTTTGTACGACCTGTTCGGATGGAGCCGGCGCAGGCTGATTCGTAAAGGATGCACCGGCACTCGGGGCGGGCGGAGCGATGGGTGACGCCTTAGGGGCCAACTGCGGAACGGTATCTGTTGACGGATCGAAGACCACGCTCTTGCGGCGCACTTCCACCTCTCCGGTTTCCATCTTAAGTTTCTCCAACACGACTTGGGCAGGCGTAGCTAGATCGGAAGTGATCAGCAGCTTATTATTTGCCTCCACGCTGAGTGGCTTTCCCTTGCCGATCGGCGTGAACTTCAAAGACCCGGCCAAGACCAAGGTCTGCGCCACCAACTCTCCATTGGAGGCACGCTCGAAACTCAACTCATAGACCCCTTCACGACCTAAGTCAGAACGACCTTGTGGCGTGCGGACCGAGACCAACGAACGTGCTTGGAGCGGCGGACAAACGACCGTCACCCGCCCTGCGCCGAGCACCAAGTCGACGAGCGAGCCATCATCGGGAAGTTCACCGACCTCACGACGACGACCGGGGAGCGGCATCTTGACCTGACGAAACATGGATAGACGCAGCCTGGTACCCGGCGCCACGAGCACCTTGACGCCGTTAGAAAATATGAGCTCAGCAGCGCCATCGCTAGGGGTCGCGAGTTCGTCATCCTCACGAATGGCGTCCCCGGCCGTGAGGGGACGGGTTACTTGATCAAAGGTCGACTTCGCCGTGATAGCTCCTTTAAGGCCAGCCAGCTCCACTTGCCCACGGAGAAGTTCGGCCCGAGCGAGAACGACGGAGAATAATAACAAGATGAACGGTTTCATACTCGCCAAGCCTTGGAACCATTGCCCAAGCGTCCACCGCGTTATAGTGGTGTCTATTACCTAAATAAAACTAAGGCGTTACACCTAGGCCAAAGACGCTTGTAGCAAGGCTGCACAGGCGGAGAGCTCCGCGGATTCCGTTTCGGAAAACTCGTAGGGAGACATCTTGCCGATGCCGAGAACGCCCACCACTTTCCCCTCGGGAGTGATAATCGGCACGGCGAGTGCGCCTTGGACGTTGGTCTTTCGCGCATCCGGCTTCGCCACGCCACCGAGGTCTTCCTGCAGGTTACATAGTTGGACCGCTTCCTTGCGCTGGGCGGCGCAGCCAGCGATGCCCTTACCGAACGGGATGTTGTCGATCTTGGGCAACAGCATCGGCAGGACCTGCGGGGGGATACCTTGGTGCGCGATCAACATCAGTAGACCCGTCGTGGGGTCGGTGCGGTGAATCGTCCCCGTGACGCAGCCGAAGTTCTGAAGCACCTGGGCGAGCACGGCATTCCAATCGGGTTGGGCCGTCAGGAGAGCGGGAAGACCTTGCGTGGGATTTGCCATAAAACGTTAGACCGCCCGGCGGGCCATGCGTTCCTGAAGCCAGACGAGGCCGGTAGCCTCGTCGGTGAACACCCCATCCATTTGAGCCTCAAAGGCCTCATCGAGCACTTCGGAGAACCATCCAGCCGGCTTATACCCAGAAGCGATGAGGTGCCGCCCCAGGAGGATGCGTTTGGGCATCGAGTCCTGAATATTGAGCTGAGCGGCCATCGCCAGCAGCCACACGCCTTGCGGCGAAGGCTCGTGACGCCATTCTTGGTTGCGGCCCTTACGGTCAGCGGAGTCAACGCGGACGAGGCGGTCGATCCGTCCAACCTTATTCGCCAAACGGCGAACGGCGCCCTCGCCGGCCTGCGCCTTGTGGAGTTCGTGCGGCTGGGCGTGCCAGCGCACAAGCGGTAACACCGCCTCGATTAATTTTACTTCTCGGGTGAGCTGGGCGAGGAAGGCTTCGGCGAGTGGCACACTGGCGGCTTCATGGCCGTAGGCATGCCAGCGATCATCCGCTTCCTTCTTGGTCGTCGTCGCTTTACCCAAGTCATGGAGGAGCACGGCCAAGCCGACGATGAGGTCTTCCTCGTCATTGCCGGTGCGCTCAGCGGCGAAAGCATCCAAGCACAGGTAGGTATGCGTCCAGACGCAGCCTTCGGGATGCCAGGCGGGGTCCTGCGGTACATCGACGGTGGCCTGCAGTCCCGGATAGAAACGCAGCCAGCCACAATCCTGAAGGAACTTTAGTCCGAGCGACGGCTGGCGACCACGCAGCAGGAGCTTCTTCCACTCCTCCATCAAGCGTTCGGGCGGGAGGCCCTCCTGCTTTAGGCCGCGGCATAATTCGATTGTTTCGGGTGCGACTGCGAAGCCAAAGCGAGCTGCGAACTGCATTGCCCGCAGGACGCGCAGTGGGTCTTCGGAAAACTTCGCGGAGACGTGACGGAACACTTTCTGCTGCAGGTCGGCCACGCCGCCCCAAGGGTCAATCAGCTCGCCGGTCGCTGGGTCCCAGAGGATAGCATTCGCCGTGAAATCGCGCCGTTCCGCTGCATCCTTCGGCGTCATCGTCGGGTCGGCCTGGACGTCGAAATCCGTGTGCTTAGCTCCGGTCCGATTCTCGCGGCGTGGAACGGAGACATCGATGGGATGATCTTTTACTTTGGTTACGCCGAAAGCGGCCCCGACCGTCACGATGCCGAAGCGGCGGCGCAAAGCGGTCTCCACTTGGCGCGTGCCCAGGCCAAAGACCTCGATGTCGATCTCGCCGATGGGCAACCCCAAGAGGGCATCGCGCACGCAGCCGCCGACGAGTAAGGGCCGACCGCCAGCCGCACGCAGCAACGCACAGACCTCGGCGACGGGCGCATGCGCACCCGTTAGGTCGATCAAGTTGGGCTGAGCGGCGGACACAGCCCCACCCTACCCGCCGAGACGGGGGAGGCGAGCGGTTTTCGGACTCAGAGGTTGGTTGTGAAACCTTCCTTGAGCAGCCAAGCCTTGGCCGTCTCGCGACGGTCGCCCTGGAGAACGATCTCACGGGCCTCGAGGGCGCCGCCGGTGCCGAGCGCGCGCTTCATTTCCTTAAGCAACGCCTCGCGCATACGGTTCTCCTGAGATTCCAACCAAAGCCCCTTGAGGATGGTCACTTCCTTGCCCCCGCGCCCAGTGCGCTCATATTGCAAAATGATTTTTCCGAGCTTGGGCTTGGCCTTAGCGGCGGGCACGAGCGGCTTCGGTGGTGGTCCGGGCGGTAAGCCCGACGGGTCGAGCTTCTCAAAAGGGTTCTCGTTCATGCGCCACGTCCGCAGGTGCCGGCCCCCGGAGTGCCACCGTTTAAAAAAGCTAAGGCCTTCTCATAGGAACGCCGACGCAGGTAATGGTCCAAGTCGCCAGACAGGCCCGAATTAGCCTGCGAAACCTCGCTATCGAGCACCTTTAATGACTCCAAAAGGGCCTCTTTCCCGACCCCCGGAGAAGTCAAGGCCTCGAGGGCCTGGCGGATACGTTGGATGCGGACGGGGTCCATGGTTCCGATTATGAAGGCTTTCGGCCCCCAGGGGCAAGCATCGGGGCGGTTTTCATAGTGGACAAAAGGCGGGGGGCTTCCCTATACCCAACCCTCCATCGGATGGATAGCTCAGTTGGTTAGAGCGTCTGCTTTACACGCAGAATGTCGTGGGTTCGAGTCCCTCTCCGTCCACCCTTTCACCCTCAACATCGCCATGACGCTCACTAAGAAGAAGCACACGCTCTCCGCCCTCGTCGAAAACAAGTTCGGCGTCCTGGCCCGCGTCGCTGGGATGCTCTCCGGTCGCGGCTTCAACATCGAGACCCTCAATGTGGGTCCGACGCATGACCCAGCCTTCTCCCGCATCACTGCGACCGTCGTCGCCGATGACGCCGCCCTCGACCGCTGCGTCAAGGCCCTCGATAAGCTGATTAATGTCATCACAGTGAACGACTTCTCCCGCGAGGAAGTCGACCACGTCGCCCGTGAGCTCATCCTCGTCAAGGTGAAGTCCGACAAGAAGACCCGCACCGAGATCCTCGAAATCGCCGGCCTCTTCCGCGCCAAGGTCGTCGACGTCGCCCACGACTCGCTCCTCATCGAGTTCACCGGCAACGTGACCAAGATTTCCGCCTTCCTCGATCTCATCGAACCTTTCGGTATCATCGAAACCGCCCGCACCGGCGCCGTCGCCCTTACCCGCGGCCTCAAGAAGGCCTCCAAATAACCCTTTTCCACCCAATACCCATGCCTGCCAAAGTGTACACTGACAAGGATGCCGATCTCGGCTTCCTGAAGAACAAGACCCTCGCCGTCCTCGGTTTCGGCTCCCAGGGCCACTCTCACGCCATGAACCTACGCGACAGCGGGCTCAACGTGATTGTTGGTCTCTACAAGGGATCGAAGTCGGCCGCCGCCGCGAAGAAGAAGGGTTTCAAGGTCTACGAGACCGCTGAAGCCGTCCGCCGCGCGGACGTCATGCTCGTCGGTATCCCCGACATGAAGCAGGCCGATGTGTGGGAAAAGGACATCGCTCCTAACCTCGGCAAGGGTGGTAAGACGGTCCTCTTCATCCACGGCCTCGCGATTCACTACAAGCTGATCAAGCCCGGCAAGAACGTCGACATCGCCATGGTCGCCCCCAAGGGCCCCGGCCACGTTGTCCGTGCGCAGTACGTCGAAGGCAAGGGCGTCCCCGCCCTCATCGCCGTCCAGCAGGATATCTCTGGTAAGGCCACCAAGACCGCCCTCGCCTGGGCCAAGGGCATCGGTGGTACCCGCGCCGGCGTCATCAAGACCTCCTTCAAGGAAGAAGCTGAAACCGACCTCTTCGGCGAACAGGCCGTCCTCTGCGGCGGCGCCTCCGAACTCGTCAAGGTGGGTTACGAAACCCTGGTCGAAGCGGGCTACCAGCCCGAGATGGCCTACTTCGAGTGCTTGCACGAGCTGAAGCTGATCGTCGACCTCATGGTCGAGTCCGGCATCTCCGGCATGCGCTTCTCGATTTCCGAAACCGCCAAGTATGGCGACATCACCCGCGGCCCTCGCGTGATCAACAGCGCTTCCCGCAAGGCGATGCGCGATATCCTCAAGGAAATCCAGTCGGGTAAGTTCACCGCCCAGTGGGTCAAGGAATACAAGACTGGCCTGAAAAACTACCACAAGCTCCTCAAGCAGGGCGAGAACCACCCGATCGAAAAGACCGGCCAGCGTCTCCGCTCGCTGATGCCTTGGGTGCAGAAGCGCAACATCAAGGGCGCACAGGCCGAGTACACGACGAAGTAAGCGTCGGTCACTCCGCCAAGCAAAAGGGCCAGCGTAAGCTGGCCCTTCTTCTTTGGGGGATGAACCGACCTTACATAATGATCACCGGAGCAGGCTGGGCCGCCGGGGCACCGGCATCGGCAGGCTGAGTGATTGGAGCAGCGGGGGCGGGGTTGTTGAGCGCGGCCATCTCATTGCGGAGGGCGCTCATGGCGCGGTCGCGGAGGGCGATTGAGCGCTGGCCCAGGGCTTCGCGTTCAGCGGGAGTGGCGTTGCGCATGGCTTCGCCGAGTTCACGGGCTTCGGCCATGATGGCTTGGCCTTCAGGCTTCATCATGCCGGCGAACATCGCCCGCTGCAGCTTGGCTTGGTCGCCACCGGAGATTTCTTCGACCATCTTCTTGGTCTCTTCACCAAAGGCCTTGGCGCGGGCCTTGAATTCTTCCTTGGCGATATCGTCCTCGGACTTCACCGCAGTAACTGGCGTCTCAATGGCACGCGGAGCACGAGCCTTGGAGACCGGGGCAACCTTTTCAGGGACGATGGGCTTAGGAGCCTCGACGACAACGGGTGCCAGAGTCGGGAAAGCGTAACGGGCGATCAAAAAGCCACCCCCGAGGCCGAGGGCGAGAATGAGGACAAGCGTGGTTTTGGACATAGGGGAGTAATTTAGGCTTAAATAAGAAACCCGACGATTGACGGATGTTAAGACTAATCGCCCAAAACCCGCCGACCGCCCCCTCTCAAACGATTGCATTCCCCCATTCAATGGCTTGGATGTGCCCAACCCCATGAAAGAGTCGAACCCCAACACTGACCCCATCCATTCGGATGCGTTCTTGGCGCGCCTGATGAGCGGCCAGCTCAAGCTCTCCATCGCTTGCGCCTTCTGCTTCATCGTCGCGCTGGTCGCCCTCCCCTTACTCAACTACTTCCAACCCGCGTTCATGGCCCAGCGCGTCTATGGCTTCACCCTCACGTGGTTGATCCTGGGAGTGCTGTTCTTCCCGTTTGTCTGGATTATCTCCTTCGTCTTCATCCAGCGCTCGATCGCCCTCGAGGACGCCGAAGCCAAAGCCGCCCTGGACGGCCTGAAGAAATAACATGAGCGCCCTCCTCGCCTTTATCGCTGCGGCCGAACCCGCCGCCAAGGGTATCGACCCTTGGATCGCCTTCTTCTCGTTGATCACCGTTGTGATTACCGTCGGCATGGGCTTCTGGACCGCCGGTAAGTCCAAGAGCGCCGGCGACTTCTTCGTCGCAGGCCGCTCGGTATCCGTCGGCTGGAACGCCTCCGCCATCTCCGGCGAATACCTTTCCGCCGCCTCCTTCATGGGCGTCGCTGGCATGGTGATGCTCAATGGCTACGACGCGCTCTGGTATCCAGTCTGCTACGCCTGCGGCTACCTCTTCCTACTACTCTTCATTGCGGGCCCGCTCCGTCGCTTCGGTGCCTACACCATCCCGGACTTCGCCGAAGGCCGCTATGACTCGCCGCTCTTCCGCAAGATTGCCGTCTGCTTCGTACTCTTCATCGGCTTCTTCTACACCATGCCCCAGATGAAGGGCGCGGGCACCACGCTCGCCTACATCTTCCCCGGCCTGCACTACTCTGTCGGGGTCATCGTCGTCGGTGCCGTCATCACCCTCAACGTCTCGCTCGGCGGCATGAAAGGCATCACGCTCGTGCAGGCCTTCCAGTATTGGCTCAAAGTCTTCGCCATCACCGTGCCGATCTTCGTGATCGCCGCCATTGTCGGCCACTACCAGTCGCACCTCGAAGCCAATAAGACCGCCCAAGAAACCGTCGCGGCCGCTCCCGCTGGCATCGAACGCAAGGCCCTCCCCGCGAAGGCCCCTAAGGACGAGCAGTGGATCGCACCCTTCGGCAGCCTAACGACGAAGGCCGTCGACAACGCCATCAAGGCCGCCAAAACGCCGGAAGAAAAGGCTGCGCTCGAGGCGAACAAGAAGCCCTATTCCCTGCTCTATACCTACTCGCTGATCATCGCACTCGTCTGCGGGACCGCTGGTTTGCCTCACATCCTGGTTCGCTTCTACACGAACCCAGACGGTGTGGCCGCCAAGCGCACCACGATGTGGGTCATGATCCTCATTGGCGTCTTCTACGTCTTCCCGCCCATCTACGGCGTCATCGGCCGTTCACTCACGCCGGAACTTTACGACGCCGTCGGCTCCAAGGGCACGGATAAGGTCGTGCTCGAACTGCCGACACTCCTCGCCGGCCGCGACCACCCGCTTCTCGGCTCCATCCTCTCGGGCATCACCTGCGCCGGCGCCTTCGCCGCGTTCATGTCGACCTTCTCTGGCCTCCTGGTCTCCATGTCCAGCGCCCTCGCGCACGACATCTATGGCCGCATGCTCAAGCCCAATGCTTCGCCCGAGCAGCGTCTCAAGGCCTTCAAATGGGCCGCCGTCATCATCGGTGTGGTCTCCGTCGGCCTCGGCACTCAAGTCGAGAAGCTAAACATTAATTACCTGGTTGGTCAGGCCTTCGCCATCGCGGCGGCCAGCTACTTCCCCTTGCTCTTCATGAGCGTCTGGTGGCGTGGTATGACCATGCAGGGTGCCGCCACGGGCATGCTCGTTGGCGGCCTCCTCGCCCTCGGCTCCATCTTCCTGACGACGTTATCCGACGTCTACGGCTTCTCGGGTCTAGCCGACTTCTGGGTCGCCCATCCGCTCCTGCGCATCCTTTGCGAGCAGCCCGCCATCTGGGCCGTGCCGCTTTCGATCACGCTGATGATCGTCGTCTCCAAGGCCACCGCCGCGACCATCCCCGCGGATGTGCGCATGAAAATGCTCGTCCTCCACGCCCCGGAAGCGCTCGGCCTGAAGCAGGAGTACATCAAGGAGCACGAAGGCCTCGGCGGCCACTGAGCGAGTACCGATGGGCGCTCTGATTGTATCGATTCTCTTTTTGGTCGGCCTGTTCTGGGTCGTCGAGCACCTGCTCGGCAATAAGCGGGGCCTGCCTTGGCGACGGCCGCGGATGCTAGTCGACCTCGGGCTTTACGTGTTCGACGCCATCATCACCAAGCCGATTAACTTAGTGGTGATCAGCGTGGCGGCCGTGGCGTTCCTGTTATCCGCAGATGTCATCTCATGGGAAGCGCTGAAAGCGGGTGAGTACCAAGGCTTCGGTCCACTCTCGCGGCTGCCAGGTTGGGCTCAGTTCCTGACCGCCTTTCTACTCGGTGACTTTCTGCTGTATTGGATACATCGCTGGTTCCACGGCAAGCGGCTCTGGCGCTTTCACGCAGTGCACCATAGCTCTGAAAAACTTGATTGGCTGAGCAGCGTGCGCGGGCACCCCGTGAATGACATCATTGCTAACGCGATGCTCTTATTCCCCTTTCTCCTACTCGGCTTCGGACCAAGTGCCGCCGCGGGAGCGGGTCCCGCAATCGGCATCTTTGCGCTACTGGGCCACGCCGATGTCGAATGGGATTGGGGTCCGTTCCGTCACGTCATCGCTTCGCCCGTCTACCACCGCTGGCACCACTCGAAGGATCCAGCGGCCATCGACAAGAACTTCGCGAGCTTCCTGCCCCTCTGGGATATCCTCTTCGGCACGCACTACATGCCGAAGGATCGCAAGCCGGAGGACTTCGGCATCCACGAGCCCGTCGAGCATACTGTCCTCGGCTTGCTCAAGCACCCCTTCAAGCCCAGCTCTGCGGGCTTCGGGCAAAATCAGGCGACGCCGCCACCTTTACCTAGACAGACGCCAGACAAATCCACCGAGCCAGAAACTTGAAACTTGGAAGTCCCGCCGAGGGGGACTTGGATAAGGGCGTCATGACGTCCACCCGAGAAGAAGAGAACGGCGGTTACCGCCTCGTCCAGATTCTGGCCGTACTCATCGGCGCAGGCGCTTTCGCCGCCGCGTTCGTGATGAGCCGTAAAGGCGGGCTCGTCTACCTCGACTACGTCAAGGACCCCTTTGTCCGCGACGTCATGGTCGGCACCTGGATTGGCATCCCGACTGCCCTCGCTGGCGCCGTCTGCGCCTACCTAGGCGGACAAGACCGCGCTTGGGATTGGATTCGTGTCGCCGCCACCGTCACGCTGACGGCTAACCTGCTCGTCCCCGCTGCTTGGCTCGTCATGGCGCTCATGAAGGCTGGCATCATCGGGTTCTAATCATGGCTGGCCCGATCATCATCGTCACCCGCGGTAGCCCGCTAGCGCTGCAACAGTCGCGTGATGCCGCCGCGCGGCTCGAAGCCGCCTTGGGCCGTCCGACGGAAGTCCGCATCCTTACCACGACAGGTGACCGCCAAGCCGCTTGGTCCTTGGAGAAGCAAGGCGGTAAAGGCCTCTTCACCGCCGAGCTCGAACAAGCCCTACTCCGGTGCGAAGCCGACCTGGCCATCCACAGTTCCAAGGACTTGCCGACCGAAATGCCGGCGGGCCTCGCCATCGCGGCGTGCCTACCCCGCCAAGACGCGCGCGATGTGCTCGTCCGTCGGGTCGACGTGACTACTCCGAACTTAATCGCGACCGGCAGCCCACGTCGGCGCGCCCAAGGTGCCCTCACCTTCCCGCAGGCCCAGTGGACCGAACTCCGCGGTAACGTTGACACTCGCCTCAAGAAGCTCGCGAACGGCGACGCCGACGCCTCTTACCTTGCCGCCTCCGGCCTCAATCGCCTCGGCATCATCGACTGGCCTGGGCTGGTCCTAGAACCCGTCGCGCTCGAGCGCATGGTCCCTGCCGCTGGTCAGGGTGCCGTCGCCATCCAAAGCCGCAGCGCGGAAGTTGCGCAGTACGTCGCCGCTGGCTGCGCCCGCACGACGTTCTCCGTCAGCGTCGAACGCCTCTTCCTCGCCAAGCTTGGCGAAGGTTGCCACACCGCTTTCGCCTGCCATCATGCGAATAACCGGATTGCGCTTTTCCGCGCCGACTTTGGTCGCCTTGACTTCGACTTTGCGGTGACCGACCTCGCTGCCGCCTCGGACCTCGCCGATTCCATCCTCGCCCAAATTTTGCCCCGCTGAACATGTCCAAGCTCCCCTTACGCGACCGCCACGTCGTCCTCACCCGCCCCGAAGGACGCGGCACGGACTGGAAAGAGCACCTCATGGAAGCGGGCGCTTCCGTCGCCGAACTCCCGCTCATCGAGATTTCCTTTGAGCCCGATGCCATCGTCTTGACCGAAGTCCTCGATGGCATGGGTGAATACGACTGGCTCGTCTTCACCAGCCCGAACGGCGTCCGCGGCTTCTTCGATCGTTTCTTCGAACGCTTTCCCGACATCCGGTCCGTGGGCGGAGTGAAGATTGCCTGCGTGGGCCCGGCCACCGAAAAAGCCGTCCGTTCATTTCACCTCGAGCCCGACCTCACCGCCGCCCAAGCCGATGCCGTTTCATTGGCGCGCAAACTGATCACGGACTTCAACGTCGAGAATCAGAAGATCCTCGTCGCTGCAGGCAACCTCAGCACCGCCGAACTCCCTCGTCTACTCATGGAAGATGGCCTCGCCATTGTCGACGTCCTCCGGGTCTACTCGACCGAAGAAAAGCCCGTCACGGAATCGCCGGAGGCCGCGGAGTTCCGCGCGCGGGGCGCTGATGCGATTGTCTTCGCCAGCCCCTCGGCCGTCGAATCGTTCATGCACCAAGCGGCTTCGCTGCGACCCGCGGCCGGGGCCCGTCAGCCCAAGGCCATCGCCATCGGGGCGACAACCGCGGACGCCATGAAGCGTTCGGGCATTCCGTTGGCCGGCGTCGCCACCGCTCCGACTGCGAAGGCCGTGTGCGATGCGGTCATCACCGCTCTGCAATCATGATTGGCAACGTCACCGTCAAAGTCTGCGGCATTACGCGTGCGGCCGATGCCGCGGTGGCGCTTTCGTTCGGCGCTGATTACCTCGGCGTGAACTGCTGGTCTGGTTCCCCTCGCTACGTGGACGGGGCGCTCCGTTCGACTTTGCTCCGCGAGATCCCGGGTGATAAGCGTGTTGCTGTGACCGTTAACCCGACCGTCGCCGAAGCCCAGGCCTTGCTGGCGGAAGGCTTTGCCATCGTCCAAGTCCATTTCGATCCCGGCACACGGGATTGCGATCCCGCGGCCTTGTCCGCGGCGCTGGGCCCTGCGCGCCTTTGGTTAGCGCCCAAACTCGCTGATGGCGTTGCTTGGCCGAGCGACCTGCTGAAATACTCCCAGACTTGCCTGCATGACGCCCACGCTAAGGGTGCCTTTGGCGGAACAGGCAAGCAGGCCGACTGGACCCGCTTCCAAAGCCTCCAGACTGCCCACGCTAGCCATGTTTGGATCCTGGCTGGGGGGTTAGGCCCATCCAACGTGGCGAGTGCCGTCCAAGCCTCGGCGCGCTTCTTGGACCTGAATAGCGGAGTAGAAATCAGCCCAGGCCTTAAATCTGCTGAAAAACTGTCCGATGTCCGAGCTATCCTGCTTAAAAACAGCCAATCGTAAGAATGGTAGATAGCCAAACCCACTTGGCACGGGGGTTGCATAAGTGGACTTGCTCAACCGAACGCCTAACCCAACCTACACCAACACCACCATGAAGCTCGTCGTCGCCATCATCAAACCTTTCAAACTTGAGGAAGTGAAGGACGCCCTCGCCGAAATCGGCATCGAGGGCATGACCGTAACCGAAGTCAAAGGCTTCGGCCGTCAGAAGGGACACACGGAGATTTACCGTGGTTCCGAGTACACGGTCGACTTCCTCCCTAAGGTGAAAATCGAAGCCGCCGTCGCCGACGAACAGGTCGAGAAGGCCATCGCCACCATTTCCAAGGCGGCGCACACCGGTAAAATCGGTGACGGTAAAATCTTTATCTTCGACCTCGCCGACGTGGTCCGCATCCGCACCGGCGAGCGCGGTCCGGCTGCCATCTAATTACTAGGCCTACGTTGAATACAAAAGGGCGGCTTCGGCCGCCCTTTCTGTTGGGCGAGTGTGCCGACCGGTTACTTCTGAACGGCTGCCTTGGTAGCGGCGGCCGCTTCGGCCTTGGCCTTGAGCATGCCAGGAGAATTCCACTTGATCACGTGATAGGTCGCCGGCTGCTCCCCGGCGTTACGAATCGCGTGGTCGATATTAGCGGCTTGGAAGATGACGGAGCCCGGACCCAGTTTAACCCACTCGCCGGCGACGAGGGCCTCGACGACGCCCTCCTTGACGATGATGAGTTCTTCGTCGGCGTGGCGATGCGGCGGGTGCGCGGCGTTGCCCTTGTTGAGGGTCGTGATGTGGCACTCGAGCTCGTCGAGCGTGGCCGTCGGAGCTTGGCAGACCTTGCGGCTAGCGCCGTTCGCCGTGGTCTTCACGACCAGTTTCTCCCAATCAAAAGCCAGCGAGCCCATCGGCGGCTTGGCCGGCTTAGGCTCCTGCGGGGTGGCCGCGGCGATGAAGCCGGGTAAACCGAGGCAGAGTGTGGCCGTCACAGCGACCAAGACGATATCACGACGAGTCAGGAGGGGCATGTCCCGACGCTAGTCGCTCATTTAGGCGGAGAAAGCGGAAAATGTCTCCACCCGCACACTTGCCCTCCCCGCCTGCAGCCACCTAATCTCGGCCTATGCGTTGCCCCTCGCGAAGCCTCTCGCTCGCCCTCGTCGCCGCCCTAGCGGCCCTCGTCGGTTGCAAACCAAAGGAAGACACTGCCTCCCAGATGGCCAAGGCCGGCATCCTGGTGATCAACAACAACGCTGAACCCTCGGGCCTCGATCCGCAAGAGGTCACCGGCCTACTGGAATCGCGCATCGTCTACTCCCTCTTCGAAGGCCTCGTGAACTACGACCCCGTCGACCTCCACCCCATTCCCGGAGTAGCGGAAAGCTGGACGATGGCGCCGGATGGCAAGACTTGGACCTTTA